>NZ_JBHMIN010000012.1:0-133681 GCF_048060215.1 Micromonospora sp. LOL_021
CCGCCGACAACAACGCCGCGCCTACGACTGGCCCGACTGACACCTATCGCAAACACCCTCTCAGGTGCTCATGCAGCTCGATCTGCGGTGACGCCGACCACCGGACCTACGGCTCAGGCCGTCAGCGAAGTGTCCGTGCCGGCCCCCGGGAGCCCAGGGTGTGTCCGACGACGTGACGCCAACGGTGATGGTCGACAAAGACAATCTGTGCCTGCTTCAATCCGCCGACCCACCGCGCGCTCACCGTCCCCATGCGAGGACCCATGGGATGCAGCAGGACGGGAACCCGGGCAGCCCGTGCAACGTCGAATGCGAAAGGTAGTACTCGTGTAGTGAGGAGAAGCGTAGTGCCCAGCAAGACTAGAATCTTGGCCTTGGTTGTCGCCGTGGTGCTGGCCGTTTCTGGGTGCGCCGTGGGAGACGACGTTGGTGGGGCCAGGCCTGACCAAGCTGCGGAGCAGGTAGAGGATTTGCTGCGCACGAGGTACGCACGATGGTATGCGGGTATCATACTGGATGAGCCCGCCGGGACGATGACCGTCTATAGTAAGCCGGGCAGCGATCTCGACGTGGTGGTCCGGAATCGGTTCGCCAACGTCGACATCCGATTCGCGGACGCCCGGCTCTCGGAGCAGGAGATGCTGGTGTTGACCGAGCGGGTCATGGCCGATGTGGAGTACTGGCGCAGCGAAGGTATCGCTGTTTCTGGCGCGGGTCCGTCGCCCGACGGCTCAGCTGTGCTGGTGATGACGGCGGATGGGGCAGCAGGTGAGGCGGAGAGACTATCTGACCATTATCGGAAGCCGATCGTGGTGGAACGGGGCTCGGCTGAGTTCGCGCCCTTCTCCGTCGGTCCGGACGGAATTCCGTCCGGACCGACCAGTAGCTGAACAACAATGTCAGGGGGTGAGGAAGTTCACGCTGAGCCGGGAAAGTTGCTCGTTGATGTCGACGTACCACCACTTCCACGAGCATTGCCGGGAGTTGGGATCGTTGATGTCTCCGCTGGGTACTCCGCTGCAGGGCACAATTTCGTCGCGGTTCGCCGAGCGTAGGCTAATGATGCCGCGGGCCGTGCCGCTGTTGCCGGACTGCACATAGACCGGGCCGCCGCTATCGCCGTTGCCGACAGCGGCGACGCGGTTCGCGCCCTCAGCTCGGACCAGGCCTCGGATCGTGGGTCCACCGATGGGCGTGAGGGTCTGGTTGAGCGCTTGGACGGTCCAGCCGCAGGCGGAGCCGGAGAAGGATCCACCGGAACAGACGAGGTTGCCGACGTGGTTGGTGGACGCAGCGCTGATGTTGCGACCCGTGTTGGTGTCGCCGCTGGCGAAGGATGGGCCCTCGTACACGCTGTAGCCAGCGTTGGTGAGGATCAGCATGCCGTCGTACTCGACCGTCGTGTTGGAAAGGGTGTTGCCGATCACGGTGCCGTTGCCCGTTCGCCATTGCCCAGCACCGCAATGCGCCGCAGTGAGCAGGTAGCGGGCTGCGCCGTTGTTGCCTCGCACACCGAAGCCTGAGGTACAGGCACCACCATTCAGGATGAGCGCGCCACCCCAGTAGGGCTGGGTGTCCGCGAACCGGGTCGTAAACTCGGCGGGCGACTCGAGCGACACGTCCAGTTTCACGCTACCGGTTAGCTCATCAGACACCTGGCGCAGATCGGTAGATGCGCGCCTGTCGCCGTCGGCCAGTTTGACACCGACTTCAAGGCTGTTGCCGTCCGGGGCCGGGCCGACGAGCACGACGTTGCCAGACGAGAACTGTTGTCCCGCGAGACGGTCAGCCTCCTTTTCAAGGGTATGCAGCGAGTAGGCTGCGGCCCGCACCTCGACGTCAATTCCAGCCCGGCGCACCTTCGCGATAACGATCTCGACCGCCGTTGTCAGCTCACCGTGCCAGTAAACAGTCAGGGTGTTGGCGGCGGGATCAACTCGGTCACCAGCGAAACCCGACAGAGCCAGGTCACCGGCTGCCACCCGGATGGCGTCAGCCGCATCGTTGAGTTTCTCCTGGCGAGCGAAGAGCTGGGCGTACTTGTGCGCTTCGTCTGTGGCCGGTTCTATCGCCGGCGCGATGTCAGACACCTCCGACTTCCCAGGCTCTGCAGAGGCTGACGCAGGCACGGCTGCGACCAACGCGACGATGACGCCCCCTACCAGGATGCTTCTGATCTTACTCACAGATGCTCCCATCTCGGGAAGGACATGCAAGCACGACCTTACCGGCAATTATCGATATATTCAGACCTCTCAACTGATCTACTGATCGAGGCTGGCCGGGCTGCAGACAGACCTCGTGCGGCCCTGCCGGCCGGGTCATCTGGCGCCTGCTTCGCGGGTCCTACCCGGCCGCGCGACTTCTCGCAGCGGATCAGGATCATGCTCCTCGTCTTCGTCAACGCGATGACCCGGCTGGGTGTCGACTACGTCGACATCTACCGGCCGGCACGGCTGGACCCGGACGTGCCGATCGAGGAGACGGTGGGCGTGATCAAAGACATGTCGAAGCCGGGTACGTGCGGCATGTGGGACTGTCCGAGGTGGGCGCCGAGACGATCCGCCGGGCGCACGCCGTGCACCCGATCGCCGACCTGCAGATCGAGTACTCGCTGATCTCGCGCGGGGTGGAGGCCGACGTGCTGCCGACGCTGCGGGAACTGGGCGTCGGGATGACCGCGTACGGAGTCCTGAGCCGAGGCCTTATCTCGGGCCACTGGCAGAACACCGAAGCGCGACCGGGTGACCACCGCAGCCGGATGCCACGGTTCTCGGGCGACAACGTCGAACACAACCTGGCCCTGGTGGCGGCGCTGCGGCGGGTGGCCGAGGAGAAGGGCTGCACCGTGGCCCAGCTGGCGATCGGGTGGGTGGCAGCCCAGGGCGGCGACATCGTCCCGCTCGTCGGCGCCCGTACCCGCAATCGGTTGGCCGAGGCCCTGCCCGCCGCCCACCTGGCACTTTCCGCGGACGACCTGGCCGAGATCGAGAAGGCCGTGCCGGCCGGCTCGGCACGGGGCGACCGCTACCCGGCCGCGATGATGGCCAACCTCGGCACCGGCAACTGACCCTCGACGACGCAAGCACGTCGCTCGGTTGGCTAACCATCACGCTGCGCTATCGCCGGGTTTGGTGCCTGAAGCGCCGCCTCGTACGCATCCTCGACGCCAGCCCGGCATCCGCCGCGCGCTTCGCCATTCAGCGACCAAAGTCGTACAGGTTTTAGGTACCATAATCGGTACGGTATTCCTGTACCGGCTGCTGGAAGGAGCGCAACCATGTCCATCAGCGCAAGCGAAGCACGGCAGCGCCTGTTCCCCCTCATCGCGCAGGTCAACGACGACCACGACCCGGTACGCATCAGCTCGCGCAGCGGGGACGTGGTGCTCATGTCGGCGGAGGACTACGACGCCTGGCAAGAGACCGTGTACCTGCTGCGGTCTCCCGCGAACGCGAGGCGGCTCATGGAGGCCGTCGCCCGGGACCGAGCGGGCGGCCCCTCGATCGCCAGGACCATGGATGAGCTACGGGAGATGGCCGGGGGCGAGGAGTGAGGGGGGTCGACTTCGATCCCGACGCATGGGAGGACCTGCTCTTCTGGCTCGCCTCGGATCGGAAGAAGGCGCGCCGGATCACCCGCCTGGTCGGCGAGATCCAGCGCGACCCGTTCACCGGCGTCGGCAAGCCGGAGCCTCTGAAAGGCGACCTGTCCGGCTACTGGTCGCGGCGGATCGATGACGAACACCGCCTCGTGTACCGGGCCGACGAGAAGGAGGTGAAGATTATTAAGGCCCGGTACCACTACAGCGACTGATGCGGCTCAGCGTTTGACGGTGGAGACGAAGGCGGACCAGGCGGGCGGGTCGAAGGCCAGGGTGCCGCCGGTGCGGTCCTTGGAGTCGCGGACCAGCACCCGGCCGGGCAGGTTGTCGGCGACCTCGACACAGTTGCCGCCGGAGGCGTTCGAGCGGCGGGACGTGCGCCACATCGGCTCGGTGGTCATAGCTCCCTCACCATCTGCCGGATCAGATCCCGGGACTGGGCCGCGTTCAGGGCGAGCGCGTTGACAGTGTGCCACGCCCGATCGAGCCCGGTCACCCGCGCCGGCTCGGTGACAAGCCGGCCCTCGAAAATATCCTCCATGTATCCAGCGAGTGCACCGTTGTCGAGCGAGGCGAGCACGAACGACACCGACCGGCCGATGTGCATGCCGACCCCGTCCGGCACCACGTGCACGAAGGTCCGGTGGCGCTCCGACTCGGCCAACAGCCGCTCCAACTGCGCCTTGGCCATCGCCGGGTGCGCCGAGCGCAGCGCCGCCATGTCCATCATGAACACGCAGATCGCCGGATCCTCGCGGCCCAGCACGACGGACTGGCGCTCCATCCGGACGGCGAGCAGTTCGTCGACCTCGCGCTGACTGCGCAGGCCGCTGTCCAGCACCGATCGGGCGTACTCCTCGGTCTGCAGCAGGCCAGGGACGAGAGACGCTTCGTAGTACCGCAGGGCGGTGGCGGACTCCTCCAGCTGGCCCCACGGGCGGAACCAGACCGCCTGGGCCATCCGGCGCCGCTCCCGCTCCAGCTCACGGGCCTCGGCTGCCTCGGCCGCCGACTTGCGGACCCGGTCGCCCGAGCCGAAGAACTCGTCCAGCCGCGCGGCGGTGTCCGGTTGCGGGACCAGCCGGCCCTGCTCGAAGGCGGCGATCAGCGAACCGGAGACCAGGATCGCCTCACCGACCTGATCCTGGGTGACGGAGCGCTCGCTGCGCAGCTGACGGAGGATTTCCGGAAGTGTATTCACGGTGCACACCTTTCGGATACAGGTGATTGTCCGGTAGATGGGTGCGGATTGCCGCTGACCTATCTTCCGCTGACCGGCTGGAGAAGTCCAGGGTGGAGTGGAGGGAAATTCGACTCGACACTCCACTCGGGAGGTCAACGGATGCCAAGAAACGACGGGATCGGCGGACTACCGCGACAACTACGCCGGCTGCCCACCAACGCGGGCCCGCAGCACACCACCGCACACGATGACGTGATCACCCACGCCCGACGGCTGGTCACCCGGCACATGCCCCGCCGCAACGACGGCTGCCTGCCGTGCGGGCAGGTGTACTGCCGGCCGTTCCGCAAGGCGCTGGCCTACCTCGACCGGCACCGGGACCCGGCGGCCAGAAGGGTCCGCGCGGTACTGCAACTACACGGCCTGCAACCACCGGAAATGGTGCCGGAAAGGATGGACGACAATGAGCAACAGTGAGCTTCCGGTCGAGGTCGGCGACGTGATCAAGATATCGGAAACCGATTACCGGTACGGGATCGGCGCGCTCCGGCTGCGGGTGCAGCACGTGGGCGACGTGTCGATCGAAGACGGGATTCGATGGGTGCAACTGATCGGCGCGCAGATCAACTACGACGGCCGGGACGGCGTCACCCGACACGTCCAGGCCCGGCTGGTGGCGCTGCTGCGGCCGGGGGCGGTGATCCGACCGGTCCGGCACCACCGGCCGGCACCACCGACACATCCGGCGGGCGGGGACGCCGATCCGAACCGGCGCACGTGACACCGCAGCCATGTGAGCCGGGACCACGTGACACCGTAGGCGGGTGAGGCGTACCAGGTGGTGGGCGGTCGGGGCAGCGGCCGGCGCGGTCGGCGGGGCGGTGACCGTGACGGTCGCGGTGGTCGCCGGTCCCGGTCCGGGACTGCGCGGGTACGTCAGCGAGTCCGGGGTCGGCGACGGCGGCTACGTAGTGGCGTACCAGTCGGGACTGCTCGCCCTGGCGGTGAGCCTGCTGCTGCTCGCCGGGGCGCTGCGCCCGGTCCGCGCCGCCGCCTGGCTGCTGGTCGCGGCGGCCGGCGCGACGACGGTCTCGGCGACCGTCTCCTGCCGGGACGGCTGCCCACTGCCGCCGCACGACCCGGTCACCGCGACCGACCTGGTGCACGGCGGGGCCAGCATCGTCGCCGTCGCCTGCTGCGTCTTCGCGATGATCGCCGTGTTCTGGTCGCCGGTGTCGACCTGCCCGCTGCGTCGGCTGGCGCTGCTCGGGGCCGCCGCCGCGCTGCCGCTGTCCGCCGCGGTCGGGCTGGGCATGCTGCTGATCGGTGGCAGCCTGCTGGTCGGCACGTTGGAGCGGCTGCTGTTGCTGCTGATCGTGGCGTGGTGCGTGGCGACTGCGGGGCAGGTGGCCCGCGAGCCGACCTACTCCGATTGCAGAAGTTACGTAACTACGTAATAGTGGGGTGATGACTGAGCCGGAGCTGGCCGAGCGGGTCAACGCCCTGGAGCGGACCGTGCAGGACCTCGTCGCGCGCATCGACGCCGACCGAGCCGTCGACGCCGACCGAGCCATCAGCGACGCGTCGACCGGACCGAACGCCGTCGGACCGGACACCGGCAACCCGTTCTGGGCGCTCGACGGACTCAAGGCCCAGGTCGGCGGCACCGCCGGGGCGGTGCTCTACACCGGCACAGTCACCCTGCCGACCGGCGAGCACTACGACTGGCAGTACGGGCACACCGTCGACGACCTGCTCGACGCCGACTGGACCGGGTACGCCGACACCCTCACCGCGCTCGCCCACCCGGTGCGGCTGCTGCTGGTCCGGCGCATCCTGGCCGGCACCCGGACCGTCGCCGCCCTGGCCGAGGTCGACGGGCTCGGCACCACCGGTCAGCTCTACCACCACCTGCGGCAACTGGTCAGCGCCGGCTGGCTGCGCTCGTCAACCCGGGGGCAGTACGCCGTACCGCCGGAGCGGGTCGTCCCCCTGCTGATCGTCCTCTCCGGAGCGCACCGGTGACCCCGACGCGTACCCGCGCGCTGATCGTCGCGGCGGCCGTCGCCGTCGTCGGCGGGCTGCTCGCCGCGCTGATCGCGCCCTGGCCGGCCCGCCTCGGCGACGCCGACAGCGGTGACCTCGCGCTCGCCGCCGAGGTCCGCGCGGTGATCGACGACCCCGGTGGCTACCGGGGTCTCGCGGTGGCCCGGATCGCCGACGGGCAGGTACGGGTCGCCGGACTCGGCGACCGTACCTCCGGTCTGGTCGGCCGCGACGGCCAGCCGGTGCGGCCGGACACCCCGTTCGAGATCGGCTCGATCGGCAAGACGCTGACCGGGATGCTGCTCGCCGACCAGATCGCCGCCGGGCAGGTCGACGCCGACACCACGCTCGCCGAAGCGCTGCCCGGTCAGAAGTTCGCCGACCCGGCGGTCGGTGAGATCACCCTGACGGAGCTGGCCAGCCACCGGTCCGGGCTGCCCCGGCTGCCGACAGCCGGGCCGACCGCCACGCTCACCATGACACTGGCGGCGCTGCGCGGCACCGACCCGTACGCCAGCCTGGACGTCGACCGGATCCGCGCGTCGCTGACCCGGGCCCGGGTCAGCGACGGCCGGGGCGAGGTGCACTACTCCAACTTCGGTGCGGCGCTGCTCGGCATCGCGCTGGCCGAGCAGGCTGACCAGGCCGAGCACACCGGGAGTGCCGACCCGGCCGATGCCGGCTCCTACCCGGCGCTGGTCGAGCGGCGGCTGCTCGGCCCGCTCGGCATGGGCGACACCGGCCACGCCCTCGACGGGGCCGACCCGCCAGCCGGTGCGGCGACCGGATCCACCGCCGGCGGCCGCACGGCCGACCCGTGGCAAGGCTCCGGGCTGGCCGGCGCCGGCATCGGCCTGTGGTCCACCGCCCCGGACCTGGCCCGGCTGGTCACCGCGTTGCTCGACGGCTCCGCGCCCGGCGCGGACGCCACCCAGCCCCGGTTCACCGCCGACGACGACACCCGCCGGATCGGCTACGGCTGGTTCACCACCACGTACGACGGTCGGGCGATCACCTGGCACGACGGCGGGACCGGCGGTTTCCGCTCGTACGTAGGCTTCGACCCGGCAACCGGCGACGGCGTGGTGGTGCTCGGCAACACCGACAAGGGTGTCGAACCGATCGGGCTGGCGCTGCTCGGGGTGGCCAGCGACAGCGACGCCGCCGGGGCCGGGCCGCTGCTGATCGGCGTCACCGTGGTGTTGCTGCTCGCCGCCGCGGTCACCCCGGCGGCTACCGCGTTCGGCGGCCGGCGTCGGTGGCTGCCGGTCACCGACCGGCTCAAGGTGATCGGCTCGGCGTCGACCGCGCTGCTCTACCTGCTGATCGGGTACCTCGCCGGTGCCTGGCACGACGTGTGGGCCGGCTGGTGGGCGGTGGCCGCCGGACTCGCCGTCGGTGGGGTCGCGGCCGGTGCGCTGCGCTGGCGACGGCTGCCGGTGACCGGGTCCGGCCGGCCGTGGCTGCGCTGGACCGGGCTGGTGGCCACCGTCACCGTCACCGCCGTCGTGCTCACTCTGACCCTGCTACTGGCCTGAGCTCCGCCGGGCGATCCGCCGCTGGGTTGGTCGGGTGCCGGGTCGTGGCGGCCGGTCAGGGTGCCGGGTCGTAGCGGCCGGTGGCGGCGCGGGCGGCGACGGCCAGCAGGTCCAGGTTCCCGGACAGGCCTTTGATCTTGGTCGGCACCGCTCCCGCCGGGTAGGCGCGGGTCACCGGCACCTCGCAGACCCGCAGCCCCAGCCGGGCCGCCCGCACCGGCAGGTACGCCAGCAGCTCGTACGCGTCGAACACGTCGCGGAACACGCCGACCCGGGGGTCGGCGAGCAGCCGGGCCGAGTGGCCCCGGAAGCCGTTGGTGGTGTCGGTGTACCAGGTCCGCGCGCCGGCCGACAGCATCGGTGCGTGCAGCAGCCGGATGCCGAGGTACCGGGACCAGGGCGTGTTGACCGCCACGCCGCCCGGGACGAACCGGGAACCCTGCACGTAGTCGTACCCGTCATCCAGCCGGTCCCGGAACCGGCCGATCGCCTCGACGCCGTCCTTGCCGTTGCCGTCCACGGTGACCACCCCGTGGTAGCCGTCGTCCAGAGCAGCGGCGAAGGCCATCCGCAGCTGCGCGCTGAGCCGGCCCGGACCGCGTTTGACCAGCACCGACCGTACGCCGTGGGCGGCCAGGAAGTTGTCGGCGAGGGAGCCGTCCGTGCTGCCTCCGTCGGCGATCAGCACGTCCAGGCCGTGTCCGTGGTCGTGCATCCGGCGCAGCTGCGCCCACAGCCGGTCGCCCTCGTTGAGCACCGGCACCACCACCGCGTACCGGCTGCGCCGGGGGGCGAAGTCGCGTCGGTCGTGGCGCGGGATCCGCCGGTCGTGGTCTCGGGCCAGCGGTGGAACCTGGTCGCCCGGTACCTGGTCGCCTGGGACGTCGAGCTGTCGGGTGCCGGTCATGGCCGCTCACCGCACAGTGCCACGGCGTACCGGGCGGCGCGATCGACGGCGGCGACCGGATCGCCGTCCGACGGGCGCATCTCCACACTCAGGTACCGGTCGTAGCCGACGGCCCGCAGTGCGGCGACGAAGTCGGCGTGGGCGCGGTCCGGGGTGCCGACCGCCGCCAGGTCGGGCTCGCTGAGATGGGCGTGGCGCAGCAGCGGGGCGAAACTGTGGGCGCAGGCCGCCGCGTCGTCACCGGCCAGCGCCATGCAGGCGGTGTCCAGGTGCAGCCGCAGCCCAGGTGAGTCGACGGCGGCCACCAGCCGCGCCGCCTCCTCCGCCCGGACCAGGTAGTCGGCGCCGTACTCGGCGGGGTTGGCCTCCAGGCACAGGCTCGTCCCGGCGGCGTGTGCCCGGCGGGCCAGCCGGCCGAAGACGTCGGCGGCGATCCGGTCCGCCGTCTCGTCCGGCAGGCCGTTGCGTCGGCGGTTGCGCGGGCTGCCGAAGACCAGCGCGGTGGCGCCCATCGCGGCGCACAGGTCGATCACCCGGCACAGGTACGCGACGAGATCCTCTCGGCGCGGCCCGAACACCGTCAGCTCGGGGCGTCCGTACAGCAGCGACTGGGCGGCGACCACCGGCAGCCCGGCGCGGGCCCAGGTCCGCCCGTACGCGCGTGCCTGGTCGAGGGAGACCTCGGTCAGGTCCGGCCAGATCTTCGTGGGCGCCACCTCGACGCCGGCGACTCCCGCGTGGCGCAGCAGGTCGGCGACCTTCTCGTCGTCGGCGGGCTGCCAGGCGATGTTGCTCACCGCCACTTTGATGGTCGGCTCGGACATCAGACCGCCACCCGCTCTCCGGCCGGACGCACGCCTTCTCCGGCCGGGCGCGCACCTGCCGCCCGGTCGTCGGCGAACTCCCGCAGCCGGGTGATCGTCTCGTCGCGGCCACTGACGTACGGCCCGTCGGCGCCGAACACCGAAGCGTGCCGGGTTCGCATGTCGTAGTCGACCCGGGCCACCGTGTCGCAGGTCAGCGTGCGTCCGAAGACCTGCTGTGCCACGGTCTGCGCGGCGAGTGGCTCGGTCGCCAGGTTGACCAGGCTCAGCCCGGCGGCGACGGCCCGGTCCAGGTCGGCGGTGAGTCGCCGCAGGTCGTAGAACTGGAACGTCGAGTCGCGGTGGCAGAACTCCTCGGTGCGCCCGGTCGCCAGGTCGTAGACGAGGTTCTTGCGCAGGTCCGGCCCGAACAGGGCCGGCAACCGGACCACCAGGCTGCGCGGGTAGTGCCGTTGGACGAAGCGTTCCAGCCGGATCCGGTTGCGGCCGTACGCCTGCGGGTGGTCGGCCGGTTCGACGGACGTCGCCTCGTCGACGCCCTGCGGCCGCTGATAGACGTCGATGGTGGAGATGAGGACGGCTTCGTCGGCCGTCGTGGTGCGCAGGTGGCTGGTCAGGGCGTCGATCGCGGCGCGGTCGGCGTCCGGGTCGGCGTTCGCCCGCCATTTGACGCCGGGGGCGGCGCTGATGACGAGCCGGGTGAACCGCTGCCCGTCGATGGCCGCGACGGTGGCCCGGTTGACCTTGAGGTCGTAGGCGCGTTGTCGGGCCAGGTTGCCGCCGACGAAGCCGGTGTGGCCGACCAAACCTGTGAGCATGACTCACCTCTCACTAAGCGACAAATCGGGACAAGATGGATGCTAGCTTTTTGCCGTGGGTAGAGGGGGCATTTCTGTTGATACGCTCATATTGGGCGCAGGAGTCTTCGGGCTGTGGGCCGCCCGGGGGCAACTCGCCGACGGCGGGTCCGTCGCGGTGGTCGACATCGACCGGCGCCCGCTGGTCCGGGCCAGCCTGATCAACCAGGCCCGCGGCCACAACGGCTACCACTACCCGCGCAGCGTGTACACGGCGCTGCGGTCAGCCAGCTACTACGAACGGTTCCTGCGCGACTTCCCCACCGCGGTCAACCACCGCTTCCGCAGCGTGTACGCGATCGCGGCGGAGGGTTCCTTCGTGGACGCCGCCTACTTCGAGAAGTTCTGCGCCACCGTCGGGGTGCCGGCCAGCCGGATCGACCCGGCCGAGTTCTTCCTGGCCGGCACCGTCGAGGCGGCGTACGAGACCGACGAGTTCAGCTTCGACGCACCGGCGCTGCGCACCGCACTGCTGGCCCGCCTCGACGCCCACGCGGACCGGCTGCGGTGGTTCCTCGGCGACACCGTGGTCGAGGCCGGACGCGACGGTACGGTCTGGCGGGCGACCCTGCGGTCCGGCACCCGGGTGGAAGCCGGCGCGGTCGTCAACGCGACCTACGCCGGCACCAACGCCCTGCTCGCCACGTTCGGCCTGCCGCCGGTGCGGCTCAAGTACGAACTGTGCGAGATGGTGCTGGTCGACGCCCCGGCCCACCGGGACGCGGCGGTCACCGTGCTGGACGGTCCGTTCTTCTCGTTGATGCCGTTCGGGCACACCCCCTGGCACAGCCTCAGCGCGGTGGCCTACACCCCCCGGCTGACCAGCACCGACACCCTACCGACCTTTCCCTGCCAGCGCCGGACGCCGGGCTGCGCGCCGGGCGCCCTGGCCAACTGCGGGACCTGCCCCGCCCGGCCGGCCAGCGGCTACCCGTACATGCACACCCTGACCCGTCGGTTCCTGCCGACAGCCGGACAGCTACGCCAGGTCGAGAGCCTGTGCACGGTCAAGACCGTGCTGCGGACGGCGGAGGTCGACGACTCCCGTCCGACCCTGATCCGGACCGAGAGCGTGCACCCTCCGTTCATCACGTTGTTCAGCGGGAAAGTCAACACGATCTACGACCTGGATGAGGCGCTGTGCCGTACCAGACCTTCGTGAGCTTCGTGCTCTACTGCCGCGACGACCCGGATCTGGACCGCTTCCTGGCGCAGCTGGGGCCCTGGCTCAGCGAGCACTTCGACCTGCACGAACTGGTGATGGTCGACGACAACTCCACCGTCGACCCCACCCCGTTGGTGCGCGAGTACGCGGACCGGTACCAGCTCAACGCGGTGATGGTCCGGCTGGCCCGACGGCACGGCGTGGAGGCCGGGATGAAGGCCGGGCTGGACCGGGCGATGGGCGACTGGGTCTTCGAACTGGAAAGCCCGACAGTGGACTTCCCGTTGAACGTCCTCGCCCGGATGTACGAACGCGCCACCACCGGCGGCTGCGACATCGTCACCGCCAGCGGCGACGACGGGCCGCTGCGCAGCCGGATGTTCTACCGCCTGGTCAACCGGTACAGCGACCTCGACACCCCGCTGCGTACCGAGCGTCTGAGACTGACCTCCCGACGCACGCTGGCCGCGATGCTCGCCATGCGGGAGAAGGTCCGCTACCGCAAGGCCCTGTACGCGATCCTCGGGCACCGGCACGAACACCTGCGGTACACTCGGACCACGGTGGACACCGCCGCGCGCCGGCGGCTGGACCGGGAGACGTCGAGCCTGGCCTTCGACATTCTGCTGTCGTTCTCCGACTTCGGGCCACGGGTGGCACACCGGCTGTCCCTGATGTTCGGCGCCCTGTCGCTCGCCGGCATCGCGTACGCGGTCGCGGTGTTCCTCGTCAAGTCCGACCCCATCGAAGGGTGGACCACCCTGGCGATCCTGGTGTCCGGCGGATTCACCGGTCTGTTCCTGATCCTCGGGGTGCTCGGTGAGTACCTGGCCCGGATCCTGGTCGAGGTGCGGGCCCGGCCGATGTACGCGGTCCGCGACGTGGTGGTCTGCCAACCGGCCGAGGCACCAGGGCGTACCGCCGGACCACCAGGGCCGTACCTGCACGATCAGGTGACCGGCGCACCGGACGACCGCCCGGCCGCATCGGACGACCTTGCGGCGACGATCGGGGCGGGGGCATGAGCACGCTCACCCGGCTCACCGGGCGACCGACCGAGGACCCGACCAGCGACCCGGTCGACGCCCGGCGGACCCTGTCGGTGCCCGGCTGGCTGCCCGCCGCCGGCTGGGCGACGCTCGTCGGCGTACTGGCCGTCCTGCTGCTCTACTACTGGGACGGCCCGCCGTACAACCCGGACTCGTGGCGCTACTACGAGCTGTCCCAGACCCTCGGCGGCGACTTCTTCCGAATCGCCTCCCGGCACAGCTACCAGTCGCCCGAGCCGTACTCGATGGGCTGTGGTCCGCTCTGGCCGATTCTGGTCGGGGTCACCGCCGCGCTGAGCGGCACCGGCCCGCAGGCCGGGCTGCTGGCCGCCGCAGGCTGCGTGCTGGCCATGGCGGCGGTGCTGTCGGTGATCGGCCGACGCGTCGGCGTACCCGGACTCGGGCCGGTCGTCACCGTGGGCCTGCTCGGCTTCGTGCCGTTCCTCGACGAGATGCTCACCGCGCGGACCTTCCCGCTGGCCGGGCTGCTGCTCAGCCTCTTGCTCCTCGCGCTGGTCAGCACCGATCGGCGAGCGGCGCTGGCCTGGCCGGCGGCCGGGGCCGCCGCCGGCGGCCTGGTGCTCACCCGACCGGACACCCTGCCGGCTGTGCTGCTCCTGGCGGTGCTGCTGGTCGTGATCCGCCGCCGGGACTGGCGCTGGCTGCTGCCGGCCGGCCTGGTCTTCACCCTCGTGATATCGCCGTGGGCGGTCTACGGGCTGGTTCACTTCGGTACGCCGTTCCCGGCGGACAACCGCATCATCGCGCTGGCCGTGCCGCAGCTGTACGTCACCGACGTGATCGACGTCGACCAGCTTCCGACCGCCGCCGACGACCCGATCGGCTGGCTGGCCCGGCTCGCCGGCAACGCGCCGGCGGCTGCCCTGCAGGCGGCCAAGGCCGCGGTCTGGGCACCCACCGTCGTGACCACCACTGTCGCCGCCGGCCTGCTGCTCCGCCGCAGCCGCAGACTGCAGCTTCGCTGCGGCCGCATCCCGCTGCGCCACGGGCCGCGATGGCTGCTGGTCGGCCTGGCCGCGCTGGCCGCATTCACCGCACAGGTCGCCTTCTCCGAGATCAGCACCGGATACCTGAGCCGACGCTATCTCAGCCTGGCCGTGCTGCTGACGCTGCTGACCGCAGTCGTGCTGATCCTGCGGGCCCCGGTCCCGGCCCGGCTGACCGGGCGGCGGACCGGGCATGCCGTCGGCGTGCTGCTGCTGATGCTGCCGGCCGGCTGGGCGCTCGGATACCAGCTCACCACCGTGGCGCCGGACCCGGACAGTCTCACCGGCGGCGTGGTCGAGCAGGAGCTGCGGCGCTGCCGCAGCGACGGGACGCTGACCATCGTCACCAGCACGGAGGTCGGCCGGCACAGCGCCCTGACCGGCCGGCGGACGGCGTTCTTCCCGGACAACTTCGCCGACATCCCGGTCGCGCAACGGCGCGACTGGATCGCCACCTGGGGAGTCGACCAGCTCTACCTGCTGCCGCTGCCGGCGGACGCCGATCCGCGGACCGTCCGGCGACACGACGAGCCACGCTCGTTGCTCGCCACCGCCGCCCGGGTGACCCCGGATCCGTGTGCCACGGCGGGCCGGCTCTACCAGGTGTCACTCGGCTAGGAACGTGGACCTGGCTTGTCGTGTGGTCGCGCCGTTGATCGACAGAGGCAGCAGGTGCCAGCCGCTGGGGACCAGATACAGGGTGGCCTGCGGGATGGTCGTGGCGGCGTGGCGGGCGTGGGCCGGGTCGGCGTCGCCGTCGTGGGTGCCGTGCAGGATCAGGGTCGGACAGGTGATGCCGGCGGTGGTTGAGTCGTCCAGCCTGGCCCATTGCCGAAGGTCGTTGTCCAGCCCGGCGGCGCGGTCCTCGAACGGGGTGAGCGCCGCCATGACGGCTTTGGCGTATGCCAGACGCTGGTCGTCGGCGAGGATCCAGTCGACGGTCGCGCGGCGGGCCTGCCGGTCGAGGGTGGACTCCTGGCGGACGAAGTCGTGCAGGGCTGCGCGGGGGAGGCGTTGGACGAGTTGGGCGGTCAGCCAGGTGCCGAGCGGGCTCAGGTAGATCGTCTTGGCGATGGGCGATATGGCGGGTGCGTAGTGGCGGGTGACGGCGGATTCGAGGATGAGCGCCTCGGCCTGTTCGGGATAGCGGCGGGCGAATTCGATGGCGATCGGTCCGCCACCGCTGATGCCGTAGACGACTACTGTGCCGACTCCGAGTTCGTCGAGTAGTGCCTTGGCGGCGTAAGCCTGCTCGGCGAACGTTCGTCCGACATCGAGTGGGGTGCGCAGGTAGCCGGGTCGCGACCAACCGATCACCCGGCAGCCGAGGTCGGGCAGGGAGTCGAGCAGGTGAATCTGTTCGTAGCCGACGGCAGGGCTCAGAACAGCACGGTGGCGAAGGAGCCGACCCGGCGGAAACTGCACCGGTCGTAGACCCGACGGGCCGCGGTGTTGTAGTCGTTGACGTACAGACTGACGGTCGGCGCGACCCGGCGCAGCGCGTCGCGGACCACCGCCGCCATCGCCGGGGTGGCCAGCCCCCGGCCGCGCCACATCGGATCGACCCAGACCCCTTGGACCTGCGCGGTGTGCCGGGTGACGACGGCCAGTTCGGCCTTGAAGACCACCGTGCCGTCGACGATCCGGGCGTACGTGCGACGGGCCCGGACCAGCTCGGCGACCCGCCGCCGGTAGCCGCGCCCGGCGTCCTCGGCGACCGGGGAGACGCCGACCTCCTCTGTGTACATGGCCACCGCCGCTGGGAAGAGCAGGTCGATCTCGTCGGGCCGGACCAGGCGTACCCCCGGATCGGCCGGCACCGCCGGCGGCCGGTCGGCGATCAGCAGCGGCTGGTCGGCCCGGATCTCCCGGGCCGGACCCCACTGCCCGCCGAGCCGCTCCCACAGCCCGAGCACGGCGTCGGCCCGGCCGACGATCGACGAACAGACCCGCTCCTCGATGGCGAGCCGGTCGGCGAACGCCGCGACCGCAGCCGGCGAGGCGTGCACCGGGGTCAGATGCCCGCCGAGCCAGCACAGCGACTCGAGCTGCCGGCGCGGCCCGTAGCCGAAGACCCGCCCGTCCGAGCGCCACCACGCCAGTCCGCGCGCGGCGATCCGCTCCGCGACCTGCGGCGCCGCATAGGGGTCGAGGTCGAGAATCCGCTCCACCGCCCCACGCTCGGTCTCCCCGAGCTGCCGCACCGGCACCGTCAGCACAGTTACCAGCCTGCCAGATCCGATGCCGCCCGGCAGACCCGATCCGGGCACCGGGGTCAGGCGCTGCCGCGTACCACCAGCTCGGTCGGCAGGATCACTGCGGCGTGTGAGTCGCCGGCCAGGTGGCCGAGCAGCAGCCGGACCATTTCGGCGCTGATCCGCCCCAGCGGCTGGCGGATGGTGGTCAGCGGCGGCAGCGACGCGGTGGCCACCTCGGAGTCGTCGAAACCGCCGACCGCGACGTCCTGCGGCACCCGGCGGCCGGCCCGGTGCAGCGCGGCGATCGCCCCGGCGGCCATCAGGTCGGAGCTGACGAAGACGGCGTCCAGGTCGGGGGCCTGGCGCAGCAACTGCTCCATCGCCGCCTCTCCCCCGGACCGGGTGTAGTCGCCGGCGACCACCAGCCGCGGGTCGGTGTCACCGAGCACGTCGTGGTAGCCGGCGAGGCGCTCGACCCCGCCCGGGGTGTCCAACGGGCCGGTGATGGTGGCGATCGTCCGGTGCCCCCGGGAGCGCAGATAGGAAACCATCTGCCGGGCGCCGTCGCGGTCGTCGGCGGCGACGTAGCTGACGTCGCGGCCGTGACCGAGCGGTTTGCCGCAGACCACGAACGGCAGGCCCCGCCCCTTCAGTTCGTCGATCAGCGGGCTGCCGGCGTGGGTGGAGACCAGTAGTGCGCCGTCGACGTGGCCGGCGGTGACATAGCGGCCGACCCGTTTGCGGTCCTCGGAGGTGCCGGCGATGGTCAGCAGCAGGGTGATGTCCCGCTCGGCCAGCGCCTGGGTGCAGCCGCGCAGCAGGGCGTTGAAGTTCGGGTCCTCGAAGAGCCGGTCCTGCGGCTCGGACAGGATGAACGCCACCGAGTCGGACCGCTGGGTGACCAGGCTGCGGGCGTGCTGGTTGACCACGTACCCGGTCTTGCGGACGGCCCGTTCGACGGCCTCGGCGGCCGGGCCGCTGACGTTGTGCCCGCCGTTGAGCCACCGCGACACGGTGCCCCGGGACACCCCGGCGACCGCGGCGACGTCGTCCATGGTGGGGCGGGCCCGCTCGGGGCGGGCCCGGTTACGCTCGGTTCCGGCCACGGTCACATTGTCTTCCTTAGGCCTTGATCGATCCGGACAGCAGGTCGATCCGCCAGTACCGCTGCAGGGAGAGGAAGAGCGCCACCAACGGGATGATCGACAACAGCGATCCGGTGATCACCAGACTGTACAGGGCCGGGGTGGTCGAACCCTGGTTCAGCAGGGTGTACAGGCCGAGGGTGACGGGAAATTTGTCGTCGTCGGCCAGCATGATGAACGGCAGCAGGAAGTTGTTCCAGATCGCCACGAACTGGAAGAGGAACACCGTGATCAGGCCGGGGACCATCATCGGCACCGCCACCTGGCGGAAGATCCGGAACTCGCCGGCGCCGTCGGTGCGGGCCGCCTCGATCACCGTGTCGGGCACCGCCGCCGCCGCGTAGATCCGGGCCAGGTAGATGCCGTACGGGCTGATGATGCTGGGCAGCAGGACCGACCAGTAGGTGTCGGCCAGGCCGACCTTGGCCAGCAGCAGGTACTGCGGCACGGCGAGGATCACCCCGGGCACCAGCACCCCGGCGAGCAGCATGTTGAAGATCGCCGACCGGCCGACGAAGTCGTACTTGGCCAGCGTGTAGCCGCTGAGCCCGGACAGCGCCGCCGAGGCCGCCGCGCCGACCCCGGCGTACAGCGCGGTGTTGGCCACCCAGCGCCAGAACTGCCCACCCCGGTACGCCGACAGCTCAGCGATGTTGGCGAACAGCGCGTCACCGGGGGCGAAGGTGAACGTGCTGAACAGGCTCGATCCGCTCTTGGTGGCGGCGACCAGCACCCAGGCCACCGGCAGCAGGCAGTAGACCGCGCCGACCAGCAGCACGAGGGTGGGCACCAGCTGCGGCCTTCGGGCAGTGGCCATCACCGCTCCGGTCCGAACGCCCGCCGCTGCACCAGCCGCAGGAAGCCGAACGACAGCACCAGGGTGACCAGGGCGACGATCACCGAGGTCGCGGCGGCGGCGTACCGGTCGTCGGTGGCGAACGCGTCCCGGTAGATCTTCATCAGCGGGGTCCAGGTCGACGAAATCGAGTTGGTCAGTGGGCGCAGCGTCATCGGCTCGCTGAACACCTGCAAGGTGGCGATCATGGTGAAGACGGTGGTCATCACCAGCGCCGGGGTGAGCAGCGGAATTTTGATCCGCCAGGCGATCTGCAGCTCCGAGCAGCCGTCGATGCGGGCCGACTCGTACAGCTCCGGCGGGATGGCCCGCAGGGCGGTGAACAGCACGATCATGTTGAACCCGACGCCACCCCAGAGCGCGATGTTGACGACCGCGTAGAAGACCGTGCCGGTGCCGAGCAGGTCGGGCTGCGGCCCGCCGAGCCAGTCGAGCATGTCGTTGAGCGGGCTGGTGGCGGGCAGGTAGAGGAACCCCCAGAGCAGGCTGGCGATCACCGCCGGGACGGCGTACGGCAGGAAGATCGCGACCCTGCTGAAGCGTTGCAGGCCGATCCGGGGGCGGTCCAGCAGCAGGGCGAACAGCAGCGCCAGGCCGAGCATCACCGGCACCAGCAGCGCGCCGTAGCCGAGGACCCGGGCCGCTCCGGAGAGCAGCGCCGGGTCCGCCAGGGCGGCGCGGTAGTTCGCCAGTCCGGCGAAGACCTCGGTACGCGAGCCCCGGCCCAGACCGAGACCGGAGACCTGCACCTTGTGCAGGCTCAGGTGGACGGCGTACCCGATGGGCAGCAGGAAGGTCAGCACGAACAGCGTCACCGCCGGGGTGAGGAAGACGTACGGCACCGCCGTACGCCTTCCCCGGCGGCCGCCGCCGCGGGCGGCCAGCGGCGCACCGCCGCGGACGCGGGTGGCCAATGGCGTCGCTGAACTCATTCGGCGCTCATTCGGCGATCGTGAAGCCGTTGTCGCGCATGTCGTCGACGGTGGCGGTCTGCATCGCGGCGACCGCGTCGACGAACGGCGTCCCGCCGGTGATCGCCGCCGCGAACGAGTCCATGTACGTCTGGTAGGTGACGTTGACGTTCGGCCCCCAGGTGAACCCGGCGGCGGTGTCGGCGATTTCCTGGGCGAGGGGGTAGAAGTCGGGCTGGTTGGCGAAGAACGCCGGCGGGTCGGCCAGTGCCGGGCCGGCCTGGGCGTCGCGGGCGGCCGGGTAGATGGCGGATTCGCGGACCAGCAGCTCGGTGGCGGCCGGGTCGGTGTTCATCCAGGTGGCGAACTCGACGGCGGCTTCCCGGTGCGGGGATGCCTCGGTGACGCCGGTGGACGAACCGCCCCAGTTGCCGGTGACGTCGGCCCCTTCGGTCCACTGTGGCAGCGGGGCCATCTCCCACAGGCCCTCGGTGTCGGCGGCGTTGCCGGCCAGCACACCCGGCCCCCAGATGGCGCTCGGCCAGGCCAGCAGGGTGCCGTCGTTGAGCGCCTGGTTCCACTCCGGGGTGTACATCGGCTGGTCGTCGACCACATCCTCGTCGACCAGGCCACCCCAGAACTCGGCGACCTGCCGGGTGGCGGCGTCGTCGACGCTGACCCGCCACGCCTCGCCGTCGATCGCCCACCAGGCTGCACCGGCCTGCTGGGCCAGCCCGGCGAACCAGCCGGGGTCGTTGGCCGAGAACGTGGCCAGGTAGTGGTCGGTGGTCCGCGTCCGCAGGTCCCGCGCGGTGCGGGCGAACTCGTCCCAGGTGGCCGGGACGGTCAGGCCGAACTGCTCGAACAGGTCGGCGCGGTAGTAGAGCATCATCGGCCCGGCGTCCTGCGGGATGGCGTAGACGGCGTCGGTGCCGAGAGTGACCTGCTGCCAGACGCCGTCGGCGAACGCGCTCTGCGCGTCGCCGGCCAGCTCGACGATGTCGGCGAGCACGTCGTTGCTGACCAGGGTGGGCAGCGACTGATACTCGACCTGGGCGAGGTCCGGCGGGTTGCCGGCCTGGTTGGCGGTGAGCAGCTTGGTGACGATGTCGCCGCCGCCAGCCTGCTTGCTCAACGTGACCTGGATCTCCGGGTGGTCGGCGTTCCAGGCGTCGACGACCTTCTCGATGTTCGGAGCCCAGGACCAGAAGGTCAACTCGACCGGGCCGTCGTCACCGGAGTCGGCACCGCAGGCCGCGAGCATGCTGGCGGCAAGTGTCGTGACCACTGTCTTCGCGCCGAGTGAGCGTCTCATCTCCACCTCTCGTCTTTCGCCCGTCATCGGTTGGTGATCAGGGGGAAACATCTGGGAGCGCTCACAGTGTTGGTGCCCTACGTAGCTGTGTCAAGAGCCACATCGGGGCTGACTTCGCTGCTGTGGCATGTGAGATCATGCCGATGTTGTGTTGGGAGCGCGTACAGTTTCGGAGCGTCACATGGTGCAGAGACCACCGATCCCCCGGCTGGACCGGCTGGCGTACGGCGGGGACTACAACCCCGAGCAGTGGCCGGCCGAGGTCTGGGCCGAGGACGTGGCACTGATGCGCACCGCCGGGGTCAACCTGGTCAGCGTCGGGATCTTCTCCTGGGCGCTGCTGGAGCCGGCCCCCGGCGAGTTCGACTTCGGTTGGCTGGACGAGGTGCTGGACCTGCTGCACGACGGCGGGATCGCCGTCGACCTGGCCACCCCGACCGCCGTACCGCCGGCCTGGCTGCGTCGCGCGCACCCGGACACCCGGCTGGTCGACCGCACCGGCACGGTGCTCGGCGGCGGTGCCAGGCAGTCGTTCTGCCCCAGCTCACCGGCGTACGCGCAGGCCGCGACCCGGATCACCGAAGCGGTCGCCGCCCGGTACGCCGCCCACCCGGCGCTGGTGCTGTGGCACGTGCACAACGAGTACGGCGGTGCCAACGCCCTCTGCTACTGCGCCGGCTCCACTCAGGCGTTCCGCGACTGGCTGCGGAAGCGCTACAGCGACGACCTGGCCGCGCTGAACACCGCGTGGGGCACCAGCTTCTGGGGGCAGCGCTACGGCGACTGGGCGGAGGTCGAGGCACCGACCGCCGCGCCGACCGCCGTCAACCCGGCCCAGCAGCTGGACTTCCTGCGGTTCTCCTCCGACGCGCACCTGACCAACTTCCGCCGCGAGCGCGACATCCTGCGCCGGCACACCCCCGACGTGCCGGTAACCACCAACTTCATGCTGGCCAACTGCAAGACGTTGGACTACTGGCGGTGGGCCGACGAGGTCGACGTGGTCGCCAACGACCACTACCTGCAGGCCGAGCGGGCCGACAACGCGGTCGAGCTGGCAATGTGCGCCGACCTGACCCGATCGGTGGCCGGCGGTCGGCCGTGGCTGCTGATGGAGCACTCCACCTCGGCGGTCAACTGGCAGCCCCGCAACATCGCCAAACGCCCCGGCGAGCTGGCCCGCAACAGCCTCGCCCACCTGGCGCGCGGCGCCGAGTCGGTGCTGTTCTTCCAGTGGCGGGCCGCCCGGTTCGGGGCGGAGAAGTTTCACTCGGCGATGGTGCCGCACGGCGGCACCGGCACCCGGATCTGGCGTGAGGTGGTCGCGCTCGGCACCGAGGTGCTGCCCCGCCTCGACGAGCTGCGCGGCACGACGGTGGTCGCCGACGCGGCGATCCTGTGGGACTGGCAGTCCTGGTGGGCCGTGGAGCTGGAGTGGCGTCCCTCGGTCGACCTGGACTTCCGGGAACGGGTCGAGGCCTGTTACGAGCGGCTGTGGCGCGACCGGTTGACCGTCGACTTCGCCCACCCCGAGGCTGCGTTGGACGAGTACCCGCTGGTGGTGGCGCCGAGCCTGTACCTGACCACCCCGGCGGCGGCGGAGAACCTGCGCCGCTACGTCGCCGACGGCGGGACTCTGCTGGTGTCGTACTTCTCCGGCATCGTGGACGCCACCGACACCGTCCACCCGGGTGCGTACCCGGGGGCGTTGCGGGACCTGCTCGGGTTGATCGTGGACGAGTTCCTGCCGCTGCGCGCCGACGAGTCGGTCGAGCTGGGTGAGGGCCTGACCGGGCAGGAGCAGGGCCGGACCGGACCGGACGGCCGGTTGACCGGTGATGTGTGGGCCGAGGCGGTGGAGCTGGCCGGGGCCGAGGCGGTGCTGCGCTACACCGACGGTCCGGCGGCCGGGGGTCCGGCGGTCACCCGGCACTCCTACGGCGCCGGCACCGCCTGGTACGTCTCCACCCGCCTCGACACCGCCACGCTCGCCCCGGTCATGACCCAGGTGTACGCCGACGCGGGCATCGCACCGCCGCCCGGCGTCCCCGACGGCGTGGAGCTGGTCCGCCGGACCGGGCCGGCGGCCGACTACCTGATCGCGATCAACCACTCCGCCACCGACGCCAGGGTGCCGCTCCCAGCGGAGCTGCCGGGCACCGGGGCGGAGCTGATCACCGGCGCGAACTGCGCCGGGACGGTGACGGTGCCGGCCGGACAGGTGCGGGTGGTACGCCGGGGGTGACGACACCTCTTGACAGGGATCGGCGGTGATGATTCTGTGAGCGCTCCCAGTATTACATCGTTGTGACGGGCTCACATCGGGCGCATTACCACTCCACAGCGGACCGGTACCGCCGTAAGCGCTCCCAGAGCTTGTCCCTGTCGAGGAGGGCGCAGACATGCGCATCCGCAGAACCCTGGCCGCCGCGGTCGCCCTGGCGACCGCCATAGTCATCATCACGCCGGGCACGTCCACCGCCGGCCGCCCGTCACCAGCACTCGTCAACCCGGGCTTCGAGGACACCACCGACCTGGCCGCCCCGGTCGGCTGGACCGAGACCGGTGACCGCGACGCCTCCTACGTGGAGCCCGGCGGACGCACCGGCGACCAGCGGCTCAGCCACTGGTCCGAGACCGACTACCGGGTACGGACCCGGCAACGGTTGACCGGGCTGGCCGGAGGCACCTACACGTTGCGGGCGGCGGTGCGCTCCAGCGGCGGCCAACGCTCGGCGTACCTCGAACTGGCCGGCTGCGGCCGCGGCTCGGCGCAGCGCGTCGATCTGCCGCGCACCGGCGACGAGTGGTGGGTGGAGCTGGCACTCAGCGTCACGGTCACCGCCGGCCGCTGCGCCGTCAGCGTCGTCTCGGACGCCGCCGCCGGCCAGTGGGTCAACGTCGACGACGTCACCTTCACCCGCTCCGACGGCAGTGCAGGCCTGCCGGTGGCGATCGGCGGCGCCGACGTGTCGCACCTGACCAAGAACGAGGCGAACGGTGCCGTCTACCGCGACGGCCGGGGCCGGCCGCGTGACGCGCTGCGAATCCTGGCCGACAACGGCGTCAACTACGCCCGGCTGAAGGTGTGGGTCGACCCGGCCGACGGGTTCAGCGACAAAGCTGACGTGCTCGCCAAGGCGAAACGGGCCCGAGCGCAGGGCATGCAGCTACTGATCGACTTCCACTACTCCGACACCTGGGCCGATCCCGGCAAGCAGTTCAAGCCGGCCGCCTGGGAAGGGCTGGCCTTCGACGAGCTGCGGCAGGCCGTCTACGACCACACCTACGACGTGGTCGCCGCGCTGCGCCGGCAGGGCACCGCACCGGCGATGGTGCAGGTCGGCAACGAGATCAACGGCGGCATGCTGTGGCCGGACGGTCGCTGGGACAACTGGGACGGCCTCGCCGCTCTGCTGACGGCCGGTTCCACGGCGGTCACCGACGCCTCACCCCGTACCAGAGTGGCGCTGCACCTGGCCGAGGGCGGCGACAACGACGGACACCGCTGGTGGTTCGACAACGCCGTCGCGTACGGCGTGCCGTTCGACGTCATCGCGGTGTCGCACTACACCTACTGGCACGGGCCGCTGGGTTACCTGCAGGCCAACCTGTTCGACCTGACCGCCCGCTACGACCGGCCGGTCATGGTGGTGGAGACCGCGTACGGCTTCACTCTGGACGAGTACGACCACGAGACAAACATCTTCAACTCCTCGCTCGCCTCGGCCGGCGGCTACCCGGCCACCCCGCAGGGCCAGGCCGACGCGCTGCGCGACATCACCAACGTGGTCGCCGCCGTACCAGGCGGCCGAGGGCTGGGCGTCTTCTACTGGGAACCGACCTGGACCGCGGTCGACGGTGCCGGCTGGGATCCGGCCGACCCGACCTCCGGCGACGGCTGGGAGAACCAGGCACTGTTCGACTACTCCGGCAGGGCGCTGCCCGGGCTACGAGTCTTCGCCGACGTCGTGGTACGTGACAAGGGAGGCAAGCGATGACCATCCGTACCCGTGGACTTCTGGGACGCGCGGCGCTCGCGCTGCTCACGGTGGCCGCGACCAGCGCGGCCGCGTTCGGTGTCGGCCTGGCCGGCGGTACGCACGGAGCCGCGCACGCCGCCACGACGCTGACCAACGGCGGATTCGAGGCGGGCGGTGGCACCCAGACCCCGTCCGGCTGGGGCGAGTACTCGTCGACCGGGCACACCGCCGCAAGCTACACCGAATGGGGCGGACGCTCCGGCAACTACCGGCTGTCGCACTGGGCGTCGGGTGCCTACCAGGTGGAGACGTACCAGTACCTGTCCGGGCTGGCCAACGGCACCTACACGGCACGGGCCTGGGTCCGCTCCGGCGGCGGGCAGGTCGAGGCGTTCATGGCGCTGCGCAACTGCGGCGGCACCGAGGCCCGGGTCGCCATCCCGACCACCGGCAACTGGACGCAGATCTCGGTCTCCACGACGGTCACCAGCGGGCAGTGCACGGTCAGCTTCGTCTCCAACGCCCGCGCCGGGAACTGGATCAACGTGGACGATGTGGAGTTCACCGGCGGGTCGACCGGCGGTCCCGGCGTACCGGCTGGTTTCATGGTCGGCGCCGACTTTTCCACACTGGCCAAGAACGAGGACCGGGGCGCGGTCTACCGCGACGCCGCCGGCGGCCAGCGGGACGCGGTGCAGTTGCTGCGCGCCAGCGGCGTCAACTACGCCCGGCTGAAGGTGTGGGTGAACCCGACCGACGGCTACAACAACAAGGCTCGGCTGCTGACCATGGCCGCGCGGGCGAAGGCGCAGGGCATGCGGCTGCTGGTCGACTTCCACTACTCCGACACCTGGGCCGACCCGGGCAAGCAGTACAAGCCGCGGGCCTGGGAGAACTATGGCGTCAGCCAGCTGCGCGACGCGGTCTACAGCCACACGTACGACGTGTTGAGTTCGCTGAAGGCGCAGGGCACCACGGCAGACATGGTGCAGGTCGGCAACGAGATCAACGACGGCATGCTGTGGCCGGAGGGGCGCAGCAACAACTGGGCCAACCTGGCGACGTTGCTGACCGCCGGGGCGCAGGCGGTCAAGGCGGTGGACAGCTCCACGCAGGTGATGCTGCACCTGGCCGAGGGTGGCAACAACAGCCAGCACCGCTGGTGGTTCGACCAGGCCACCTCGCGCGGGGTGCCGTTCGACGTGATCGGGGTGTCGCACTACCTCTACTGGCACGGCTCGATCAACAGCCTGCGCAGCAACCTCAACGACCTGGCGTCGCGCTATCAGCGGCCGGTCGTGGTGGTGGAGACCGCGTACGGGTTCACCACCGCGCAGCACGACCACGAGCCGAACATCTTCAACGCCTCGCTGGCCTCGGCCGGCGGATACCCGGCGACCCCGCAGGGCCAGGCCGACGCGCTGCGGGCCGTCTTCGACGCGGTGAAGGCGGTGCCGAACGGGCGCGGGCTGGGCGTCTTCTACTGGGAGCCGGCCTGGACGGCGGTATCTGGTGCCGGTTGGGATCCGGACGACCCGTCGTCGGGCAACGGCTGGGAGAATCAGGCGGTGTTCGACTACTCCGGTCGGGCGCTGCCGGCACTGGCCGTCTTCGGTCAGGTCTGACCCGCACCGGTCCGACTGTTTCGTCGGGCCGACGGCGCCGCACCGGTCCGGGTCCCGGCCGTTCGACTGTCCGGGACCCGGACCGCCGAGCGCCGTGAACGCTACGACGCTTCCTGGCTGATCCGTTCCCACTCGCGGATCGCCGCGGGTTCCCATCTGCCGTGCCGATCGTGGAACAACCGCACGGCGCGTTCGCCGATCCACGGTGCGGGCAGCAGTTCCGCCGGCAGCACCGGATCGATCAGCGGCAGCCGACGCCAGGTGTGCACGAGCCGGGTGAACCGCACGATCGGGTCGTCCGCCGGCGGGTCGGTGAACTCGTCGATGAACGCCTGATAGGCCCGTTCGACGCCGGCGAGGTCCCACGACTGGCGGACCAGAGCCGGCAGGTCGCCGCCGCCGAGATGCTCGGAGAGAAAGATCTGCGCCTGCTGGTAGGCACCGGCCTCGTGTAGGAGGAGCTCGACCTCCTTGACCCGCCCGGTGTGCGTACTGATCCACGCCCCGGGTGCGGGCCGTCCGAAGCCCAGCCAGCCGAGCCTGGTGTGCAACAGGTGCCGCACCGGCCGGTCGCCCTCTGGTACTCGGGCCAGCAGGAGCAGCCAGCGGCGGTCCCAGTCCTCCTGGGCACCGGTGAAGCCGAGGATCCGGCCGGCACCGATGTCGAGGAACCGCGCGAACGCCGGGCTGAGCCGCCACCAGGTGTACCGGCCATCGCGGTGAGAGATCAGCCAACCGTCCGCCGCCGCCCGCACCAGCGACTGCCGGCAGGCGGCTTCGGCGACGCCGAGCCGACCCAGCACGTCGATGAAGGCCGACGTCGGTGCGGCGTGCCGGGTCGGGCGGATGTAGTCGCCGAGCACGGTGATCAGCAGTCCCCGGACCCCACCGGTGCCGGCGGCGTACCGGCGGGAGAGCACGAACCGTTCCCGGGACGCGCTGCCGAACGGACCGGGTGTGGCGTCGTCCGCTGCCGGTTCAGTCATGCCTGAATCGTGATCCGCTGATCCAGCGGCCGCCGACAGCGCTTCGCATCGGGCGATTGTATGGCCGGCCCGGTCGGGCCGGCTGGGCGGCCGCACCGGCACCGCCCCAACCCGGCGTCATTCGACAAAGCCATTGACCTACGGCATTAATCTGTCACATGCTTACATCGACAGACTTCCATTGTTCGAGCTTCAGGAGGCCAGCTGTGCGTTCGCACCCCCACAGAGCAGGAGTCCGCCCGTTTGTCGCGGTCACCATGTCCATAGCGGTCACCGCCGCCGTCAGCGCGGCCATGGCGGCACCGGCAGCTGCCGCCCCCGGCTGCCGCGTCACCTACTCCGTCAGCTCACAGTGGCCCGGCGGCTTCACCGGAAACGTCAACCTCACCAACATCGGCGACCCGCTGAGCAGCTGGACCTTGACCTGGTCGTTCGGCGCCAGCCAGCAGGTGACCCAGGCCTGGAACTCCACCATCACCCAGATCGGGTCGCAGGTGACCGCTCGCAACGTCAGCTGGAACGGCAGCCTCGCCACCAACGCCAGCACGAGTTTCGGCTTCAACGGCTCGTGGAACGGCAGCAATCCAGCGCCGACCAACTTCACGCTCAACGGGACCGCATGCAACGGCACGGCCCAGCCGTCCCCGACCATCAGCCCCACGTCCGGGCCGTCCCCGGGCCCGAGCGTCAGCCCGACGACCAGCCCCACGCCCGGACCGCAACCTGCCCGATCGATGGGCTTCATCGGCTGTTCGATGGCCGAGAACGTCGCCCAGGGCTACGTCGCGATCGGCGGCCAACGCATGTGGGGGCCCTACGGCACCGGCGGAGCGGTCGTCCAGTCCTGGACCAACACCAACTCCAGCTCGTGGCAGGCCTTCGACCGGCAAGCCGCCCAGTACGGCCGGCCGACCGCCGTCTGGGTGCAGATCTGCATCTTCGCCCAGAATGGAGCGACCTACAACGAGGTCCGGCAGCTCATCGCCAACGCCCGGCAGCACGCCGCACCGGGCGCGACCATCTACATCTCCGGCCAGCCGCTCTACGACCCCGGCCAGACCTGCTTCCTGGCCGGCGCCAACGGCCCCGAGCTGACTGACAGCCTGGCCCGCCAGGCCGCCGCCGACGCCACGCAGAACGTGATCTACCCCGGGACCTTCCACCTGCGCAGCAACGAGGTCTCCGACGGCTGCCACGCCAACACCGCCGGCCAGCAGTCCCTCGGCCGGCAGGCACTGGCGTACTGGGGTTAGTCGGCGCCCAGGCGACTGGCCCGGTCGCGCGAGCCAGCGGTTGCACAGCGGTGCCTCGGCCCACCTCCCGGTGCCGAGGCACCGCCTCTCGGTAGTCCGCAGTAACAGAGCGTCATCCGGATCGACCGGCAGGGCCACCGCGCCGAGCGCGCCGAGCAACGCCGCCACCTGGCAGCCGCCAGTGGCACGGGAGCAAGTGGTCTCACCCAGTCTCCACAGACGTCGCTGGGGCGGTGACGACGGCGCACGCAACGGCGACGCCAGAGTGGCCAGTACGGCGGGTGCCGGTTTCAGCCAGCGGCAAGCCCCGCTTCGCCTACCGGACACCCACGACGTCGGCCCGATCCAATACATTTACGGACATTGATCACCGCTCGGCAGGGGAGCGCACATGTCCAGTCCCGACACCCGCCACGGTCACCTCGTCGGTAGCCATGTCGACCACATCGCCCTCCGGCCCGTCCGTCGGGCCGTCCGAGGTCTCGCCGCGGCCATGCTCATTCCGACCGTCGCCGCCCTCACGGCAACGGCGACCGCCACCCCGGCTGCCGCTGTGGTCAGCCGGGCCGAGCTCGCCTTCCGCTGGGCGCCCATCCATCACCAGGATGTCGACGTCACCGGCAGCCACGCCCTCGGTGGACGCTCCGACTACATCACCCGGGTGGACTTCGACGCTGACCTCAACGGGCGCAACAACTGGGACAACGCCGCCCGGTCCGGGGTGTCGTTCGACGCGTACGCCTACTACAGCGTGCTGGAGACAGCCAGCCACTGGTTCCGTCACCTATTTCTTCTTCCACCGTTACCTCTCAGTGGGCTTTGGTGAGCGCACGGTTGGTAGTCCTGCCTTGCGGTAGGACGGTCCCGGTCTGATCCGCTTGAGCGGTGCCGGGTTCACGCTTCACGGCCACCTGCCCGCGTGTGCGGGTCTTCTGGTCGGCTCCACGTGCTGCCACCGGGCCACTCCCGGCGGTTGCCGCCGCAAGGGCGGCCAGGTTCACAGCGGCGTTGCGGTCACGGTCGATGACTAGACCGCACGCCTCACACCGGTATTCACGCTCGGACAGGGCCAGCTTGGTTTTCACCGTGCCACAGCCCGAGCAGGTCTTGCTGGACGGGTACCAGCGGTCGGCCACCACAAGCCGGCCGCCGTTCCATCCGGTCTTGTACGCCAACTGGCGGCGGATCTCCGCGAATCCGGCGTCGGCGACGTGCCGAGCCAACCGCCGGTTGCGCAGCATGCCGGTGACGTTGAGGTCTTCCACCACAACGGTGCCGTACGTCGTGGCGAGTCGGGTAGTGAGCTTGTGCAGCCCGTCACGGCGCAGATGAGCGACCCGGGCGTGAGCGCGACCGAGCCGGCTCGCGGCCCGTTCCCAGCGCTTCGAGGGACGTCGTCCGGTACGCCGGTCCGGGCCCTGCTCGCGCGACAGCGTCCGGCCGAGCGCATGCATCCGTTGCCGCGCGGCCACGAGGTGGCGCGGGTTGTCGACCAACTCGCCGGTGGACAGCACCGCGAGATGCCGGATACCGACGTCCACACCAACCACCGAGCCGGGTCGGGCCGGGCTGCGTTCGGCGCGTTCGACCTCGACGGTGAACGACACATGCCACCGTCCGCCATCACGACGCACTGTCGCGGACATGATCCGGGCGGTGCCGGCTTCAATACGGCGGGCGAGCTTGCGGGCGGACTCGTGCAACTTCAACCGGCCCAGCCGGGGTAGCACCACGTGCATCCGGTCCGGTTCGACCCGGATCGCCCCGGTGGTGAACCGGACGCTGGGCGTGGTACGGCGGCGGGACTTGAACCGGGGGAAACCCGACGGCCGACCGGCGCGTTTCCCGCTGCGGGAGTCAGTCCAGTTCTTCAACCCGCGAGCGAGCGCGTCGATGCCGGTGTTGAACGCCTCCTTCGACACCTCACCCCACCACGGCGCGACTTCGGGCTTCGCGGCGTTCCACGCCTTCCGAAGACCGGCCAGCGACCAGGACAGTGATGGCGTCAGCAACTCGTCTGGTACGCCGTAGGAGCGTTCGGCGACGCGCTGGTCCATGACCGCCTTGACCTTCGCGAGCGCCCAGTTGTGGGCGAGCCGGGCGGCCCCAGCGTGTGCAAGGACGTCGCGTTCCTGGCGCGAGGTGAGGTCGAGGGCGAACCGGTACCCCTGGATCGTTTTCACGCCGGGCCACTCTCGGTGGCGGCTTCGACCGCCCGGCGGGCACGGTTCGCGGCAGCGCGACGCCCGTACAGGCGGGCGCACAACGACGTCAGGATCTCCGTCACGTCGCGGACCAGATCATCGTCGACCTCAGCCGGGTCGACCACCAGCAGTCGGCGGCCCTGCGCGGCCAGCGCCGCCTCAACGTACTCGGCCCCGAACCGGGCGAACCGGTCCCGACGCTCAACCACGATCGTCGCCACCTTCGGGTCGCGCAGCAGCGCGAGGAACTTCTCGCGGTGCCCGTTCAACGCGGATCCAACCTCGGTCACCACCCGGTCGACGCCGAGTTTCTGCCCGGTGGCCCACACGGTGACCCGGGCGACTTGCCGGTCCAGGTCGGGTTTCTGATCGGCTGAGGACACCCGGGCGTACACCACGGTCTGCCCCGTCTCGGCCGACGTGCCGGTGACCGGCTCACCGACCATGATCAGTCGACCGATCCGGTAGGTGGGAACAGGCAGCGTCCCGGCTGCGTACTGTCGCCGAGCGGTGATGTACGCGATGCCGGTCGACGCTGCCCACTCCTTGAGGTTCACGCGAGCATCATAGCAGCCTCAAGAGCGCCATCGATGCCCGGAGCGCCAACAATCAGCTACCCCCGGGACTGGACGGACCACCCGTTCTTCGAGACCGAACACGAGAACGACGGCGAAGGGATGCTGCTCGCCATCGAACGGGACGGGTCGACGTACGGGATCCTGCGGGCGGCGGTCACCGTCGCGCACAGCGACCACTTCTCGTACATCCCGGCTGGCAGCACCTGGTCGACGGGGCGCGAGTCGATCGACGGGACGCTGCGGTTGCAGTCGTCACCGCACGACCCGTTCCTGCGACCGGTGACCGCTCAGGAGGCGAAAGGCCACGGGTTCAAGGCCCACCCGCAGTACCAGATTGTCGGCGACGGGGTGACCTACTACCCGTCGTCCAGCGTGGCCGAGACCCCGGAGCACCCGAACGACCGGGATGTACGTTACCGGCTGATCGACCTGTTCGAGCCGGGTGGCCTGTGGGCCCAGCGTGACAACCCACAGCTCTTCGCCCATCTGGGCACCTTTGCTGGAGACGCGTCCGGCGACTGCGGGCGGGGCACCTGGGCCTGCTCGACGAACTCGGCGAACGCCCCTTGGGGCTGGGACGACGGCGACGACCTGCCGGGCCGCGGCGAGATAGCCACTGATCCGGCGAAGCTGTCGGCCGAGTACTTCACCGTCCCCGGTGGGCTGGCCCGCGCCTACACCCACAACCCGTACGCCAGCGCGGCGGCCGCCCTGGCCGAGGCGACCCGGACCGCCCCACCGGTCACTGACTGATCCGTCGAGACCGCCCGGGACGCTCGCCGTGGGGCCCGCCCGCCGCTGGACGACAGGACGCGGCAGGGCAGGCCGACGGCAGGTGGTCAGTCGCCGATCACCAGATCCGTACCTCGTACACCCGGACCCGGGCACCCGCGAAATCGGTACCCCACCACTTCTCCAGAGTCGTGCTGTAGTAGCGGCCATCCCGCTCGTAGTTGACGGTCGCCTTGTTGTTGCCGCTGTCGAACCGGTAGACGCCGCTGATGTTCGTCCCGGTCGCTCCTGCGTTCGCGAAGCATCGAACCAATCGGTAGCCACCACCGAGATCGATGTGCAGCTTCAGGAAGTCGTTACGGTCGCCACAGGAGACCTGGTTGATGGCGAACGCTGGGCTCGCCGGCAGGCCCAACGTCAGGGCGGCGACCGCCGTCAGCCCGACGGCGACCTTCTTGAAGCGCGTCATCATCCGACTTGTCCTTTCCGTCCGCACCGTGGCGATCGCGCAGGCGGCACCTGCCGTCCGATACACCGGTGTCCAGGTGTCGACGGCACCAGCTCTGCGTTGGTTCGCCGGCAAGCGTCGAATCTAGGGAAATTTGCCGAAACGCTTGCCAACGACCCGACCGGCACGACGGGGCCGACCGAGAGCCACCAGGCCGCAGCGCGCGCACCCGGAAACGTTGATTTGTCCAACTGCTGTCCCTCTGTCGAGGGATCATTACCGCGACGAGGCACCTGGGAGCCGGCGTCCACCGACGATCACTCAGCTGCCTCCGGACGGAGTGTCGGCCTGCCACAATTCGGAGAGAACGGGATCAGCAGTGCACGTCTGCGGGACAGGTCCACGACGCTACGTGGCACAGATTCTGGTGATCGCGCTCGGCCTCACCTCCGCCGGCCTGGCCGTCCAGGGTGCCGTCGATGCCGGGACCACCGGCTTCGGTTATGTCAGGGCGCCGCAGGACCTGGCGTCGCAGCGTCGCCTGCACCGCGACTTCGAAGCCGCCCGCGCCACGTTCGTAGCGACTGTCCCACAGGGCAGTCGGGTGGTTATCGATCCACCGCTGCGACACCTGTGGCACCAACGACTCGCCGAGTTCACCGCGTTGACCGGCGGCACCCTGGTCGTCGATCACCAGCAGGCCGACTACCAGGTGCGCCTGATCGAACGCCATACGTCCACCGGCACGCGGTACCACGTCGAGTTCAACGAGATCAACCGATGATCGGCACCTGTCTCCTCACGACGGCACTCGTCATGGCCGGCAGCCTGCCGCTGTCGTACGCGATCGTCCGTACCCCGCTCGTGGCATTACTGCTGGCACCGTTGGTCACCGCGCTCATCAGCACGGCGGCTGTCGTCCTCATGGTGACGATCGGCCTGCCGTTCAGGTTCTGGCTGGCATCGACATACCTCGTCGGCTGGGCTGCTGCCGGTTGGTGGCTGACGCGACCACGGATCGCCACCATGTCGATGTCGTGGCGGGCCGCGGTCGCCACCATCGCCGTGCTGGCAGCACCCTTCCTACCGATTCTCCACCCACCGACCGCATGGGACGCGCACTCGATCTGGTGGTTGCATGCGGGCTATTTCCTGTTCGACGGGCAGGTCGCCCGGACCGCGATGGCAGACCCCGGGTTCGCGTTCTCCCACACGGACTACCCGCCACTGGCTTCCGCCCCGGTCGCCGCGGTCTGGAGTCTCCTCGGCCAGGGTTACCGCACCGCTCAGCTTGTGTCGGCGCTGACGACGTTCTCGGCGATTGCGATGGCGGTCGTCGCCGTCCGCACCGCATTCGCCCGCACCCGGCCGGTACTCGCCTGGTCGGCGGGGCTGGCGGTGGGACTCTCCACGTGGGCGACCGGCGGTGAGTACGTCGCCGCCGGCTACGCCGACGCGTTGTGGTCCGTCAGCCTGCTCGGCGCCGCAGCCCTGCTCCTGCTCTCACCCGACCCGCTGCGGCAGCCCGCCCTGGCCCTGATCCTGCTCGCCGCCGCAGTCCTCACCAAGAACGAGGGTCTGGTAGGCGGGGGCATCCTGGCTGTCCTGGTGACGCTGCGGGAAAGGCACCGCATCAGCAGGGTGTGGATGGTGTGGGTCCCCGTCGCAGCCGGAGGCGCCTGGGTGGTGCTGTCACGGCTGGTGGGTTCGACGTCGGACATCCAGGAGTCCGGGCCCCTCGGCAACCTGTCCCGGGGCGGCGCGCACCTCAACGCCCGGCTGCAGCCGACCCTCGACGCGTTCTGGGGAAACGTCGGTCCGCTGGCGGCCACCGCAGTCATCTGTTCCGTCGCCGGCACCCTTCTCCTACGGCATCGGCGCACGGAACTCGGCGTCGGTTCGGACTGTTGGCTCTGGCTGCTCAACTTCGGCTACACGGCTACCTTGGTCCTCATTTACGTCACCGGCAGATCGGACATCACCTGGTGGCTGGGCGCGTCAGCGGACCGGGTCACGCTGCCGACCGCGATGCTGGCCTGCCTCAGCGCGGTGGGATGGCTCCTGGTCGCCACGAGCGGTCCCAGCGGAGCAGATGGCACACGGCCACCAGCGGTCGAACCGGCGAGCCCAGCGGCCGACGGTGGCAGTGGGTCGGCCGCCACCGGTCGCACCGCACCGGTCGCACCGGTCTCGTACCGCGCCCGGCAGCCGCGGAAGGATCACGTTGCCCCGACCTACCAGGCGGCCGGTGCGTAGTCCTTCAGGAAGCAGCCGAACAGGTCCTCGCCCTGCTCACCACGGACGATCGGATCGTACACCCGGGCCGCGCCGTCGACCAGGTCCAGCGGTGCGTGGAAGCCCTCGTCGGCCAGCCGCATCTTCGTCGGGTGCGGCCGTTCGTCGGTGATCCAGCCGGTGTCGACGGCGGTCATCAGGATGCCGTCGGTCAGCATCTCCCGCGCGCTGGTGCGGGTCAGCATGTTCAGCGCGGCCTTGGCCATGTTGGTGTGCGGGTGACCGGGCCCTTTGTAGCCGCGGCTGAACACTCCCTCCATCGCCGACACGTTCACCACGTACTTGCGCCGGGCAGCCGCAGCGGCCATCGCCGGTCGCAACCGGCTGATCAGGATGAACGGGGCGACGGAGTTGCACAGCTGCACCTCCAGCAGCTCCACCGCGTCGACCTCGTGCACCCGCTGCACCCAGCTGTTCACCGGGTCGAGGTCCGGCACCAGCCCACCGGCGTCGATCGCGGTGGCCAGTGCGATCCGGTCCGGGGTGGCCGAGCCACTGGTCAACGCCAACGCGGTGAGCGCCTGTGGGGTGACCGCCGACGGCTGCGACGGCCCGGCGACCGCCGTCGCGGCGGTGCCCCGGCCACCGACCGAGGCGAAGCTGACGATCTCCGGCAGCGGCCCGTCGGGCAGCGGTGCCGACTCCGCGGCGACCAGCTGGGCGTACGCGCCGGAGCTGCGCCGGACGGTCTGCGCCGCGTTGTTGATCAGGATGTCCAGCGGACCCTGCGCGGCCACCGCATCGGCGACCGCGATCACCTGGGCCGGGTCGCGCAGGTCGACGCCGACGATCCGCAGCCGGTGCAGCCACTGGTCGCTGTCGTCCATGGCGGCGAACCGGCGGGCGGCGTCCTGCGGGAACCGGGTGGTGATCGTGGTGTGCGCGCCGTCGCGCAGCAGGCGCAGCGCGATGTACATGCCGATCTTGGCCCGGCCGCCGGTGAGCAGCGCCCGGCGGCCGGTCAGGTCGGTACGGGCGGCACGGCGCTCGTGGTTGAGCTTGGCGCACGGCGGGCAGAGCTGGTGGTAGAACGCGTCCACCTCCCGGTAGCGCTCCTTGCAGATGTAGCAGGCGCGGGGCTGGCGCAGGATGCCGGCGGTGGCGCCGACGGTCGACGACACCAGCGGGATGCCCTTGGTCTCGTCGTCGATGCGCCCAGGTGCCCCGGTGGCGGTCGCGGCGGTGACGGCCCGGTCGGCGGACAGGACGGCGTCGCGTCGCTCGGCCCGCCGCTGGCGCTTCACCGACTTGTACAGCTTCGCGGTGGCCCGCTGCACCCGTACCACGTCCGGATGGTCGGACGGCAGCGCCGACAGCGCCTCGATGACGTCGAGGCAGACCGCCAGCTGCGCCGGGTCGACCCCGGCCGGGGCCGACTCACCAAGCGGCCGTACGTCGTCCACCGTCATGTCCGTACCCGTCTCGTCCCTGGAGCGTCAGCGATGCGACCTGAAACTCTACGCACCGGGCCACATCGGCTGCGAGAGCGCTGCATCGGTGCCGACGGCCGTCCCCGGAGCCGTTCGGTCCAGCGATGACCAGAACGTGACCCAGCTCACTCAAGATGGAAAACCATCGTGGGAGCGCGGATCGTCTTGCCTGTTGTGAGACGGAGCTTGGACGCACTCGACGAGGGTGAGCTGCTGCGCCGCATCGCCCGGGGCGATCGGCGGGCCTTCGACGAGCTGTACCGCCGGACGTCGCCCTGGTTGACCGCGCGGCTACGCCGCAGGTGCGCCGACGACGACATGGTCGCCGAGGTGCTGCAGGACACCTACCTGGCGGTATGGCGCTCGGCCGGCAGCCAGGCCCAGGACGCGGCGAAGGGCAGCGCGGTCGGCTGGCTGTGGACCATCGCCGCCCGCCGGCTGGTCGACGCGTTCCGTGCCCGCGCCCGCCGGGAGCGGGTCCCGGCGGTGCAGACCGCCGCCACCGTCGCCCCGGCCGCTGAGGACGAGGCGCTGGCCGGGCGGATGAACGCCGATCTGGAGCAGGCGCTCCTGGCGTTGCCGGCCAACCTGCGGCAGGTACTGCGCGCCATGGTGCTCGACGGTCTGACCACCCGGGAGACATCGGTACTGCTCGGCATGCCGGAAGGAACCGTGAAGACGTACGCGCGGCGGGCCCGGATCGCGTTACGGGAGGCGTTGTCATGACCACCCACCCCACCCCGAACCTGATCTCCCGCTACGCGTCCGGTGACCCCCGGGTCGACGACGCGACCGTCTGGGCAGTCGAAGCCCACCTGGAGTCCTGCGCACCCTGCCGGATGCAGCTGTCCGACGGCGTCGGCCCGGCCGACCGGCAACTGCTCGACCGGGTGGCCGTCGGCGTCGCAGCCGGGATCGAGGCCGGCCCGGCACCGGTACGCCGTCGCCGGCTGCGGCGTTCCGGGGTCGCCGCCCGGATCCTCCCCTGGCTGGCAACGGCGGTCGCGTTGATGCTGATCGCGGTCCTGTTCGAGACCACCTTCGCCAGCCTGCCCTCGCTGGTGCTGCTGGTCGCTCCGGTGGCTCCCCTGCTGCCGGTGGCCGCTGCGTGGAGCCGCCGTACCGACCCGGCCTGGGAGCTGATGGCGACGATGCCCCGGACCGGGTTGCCGTTGCTGCTGCGCCGCACCCTCGCGGTGTTGACCGTGGTCGTGCCGGTGCTCGCGGCGGCCGGCTGGTCGACCGGGCAGTCCCCCGCGCTGTGGCTGCTGCCCGGTCTGGCCTTCACCGCCGGCGCGCTGGCACTGGGCGGGCTGGTCGGAGTGGACCGGGCCGCGCTCGGCTTGACGGTCCTCTGGTCGGTAGGAGTGATCCTGCCCAGTCTGGTCGGCCGGCAACTTCCGGTCATCCTGGAGTCCGACAGCTGGCCCGGCTGGGCACTGGCCACCGTGGCGTTGGTAGCCGTGACGGCCGTACGGGCCAGCGACCACAACCGGCTACGCCTCGACCGGATCTCGTCCGACCGGTCCTGACTCCACCCACCGACCGGGCCGTACGCACGTACGGCCGATCGATTCACGTTGCCCACCTGGCAGTGATTCGCCAGGCACCAGGAGTGTCACTTAAGGAGGAATTGATGATGCGTGCGGTCAGCGCGGCAGAGACCGCACCCTCCACGTACGCGTGGGCGGTGCACGCCGAGCGTCTGGTCGTCCGGGCCGGCCGGCACCTTGCCGTCAACGGGCTGGACCTGGCGCTGGGCACCGGCGTACACGGCCTGCTCGGCCCGAACGGCGCCGGGAAGACGACCCTGATGCGGGCCCTCGCGACGGTGCTGAAGCCGGCCGGCGGCCGGCTGACCCTGCTCGGCGAGGACGTGACCGGCCGGGCGGACCTGCGTCGGGTCCGGCAGCACCTGGGCTACCTGCCGCAGCACTTCGGCTTCTACCCACGTTTCACGGTGCGGGAGTTCGTCGAGTACATGGCCTGGCTGAAGGAAATGCCGAAGGCCGCCGTTCCCGGTGCCGTGCAGCGGGCCGTCGACCGGGTCGGCCTGACCAGCCGGGCCGACTCGAAGTTGAAGACGCTCTCCGGCGGCATGCTGCGCCGGGCCGGCATCGCCCAGGCAATCGTCAACGACCCGGAGGTGCTGCTGCTCGACGAACCGACCGTTGGTCTGGACCCGGAGCAGCGGCTGGACTTCCGGGAGCTGCTGCGCGAGATCGGCTCGGACAGCTGCGTGCTGGTCTCCACCCACCTGGTCGAGGACGTCGCCGCAGCCTGCACCGACGTGGTACTGGTCAGCGAGGGCCAGCTGGTCTGGCAGGGCACCAGCGGCGAACTGGCCGCGCAGGGCAGCGCCGGCGACGCCGGGGACAGCGCCACCGAGCGCGGCTACTCGGCGCTGCTGCGCGCGCACCGCGGGAAGGTGCCGGCATGATCGGGCGGATCATGCGGACCGAGGTACGCCGGTCGGCCGTACCCGCCCTTGCCGGACTGCTCGTGGTGGTCGGCACGTCCGTCAATCTCACGTGGGTCCAGTCCTTCGCCGGCCGGTGGACCCAGCTGGCGATGTACGGACGGGGCTCGCTGCTGCTGTTGTTCCCGCTGGCCCTGGCCGGCGGCGCGTGGCTGGGCCGGCGTGACCGGCAGCACCGGGTCGGCGAGTTGTTCGCCACCACCGTCCGGCCGCGCTGGCAACGGACCCTACCGCTCACCGTCGGGTACGCCGCCGCCATGATCGCGGTGTACCTGCTGGTCCTCGCCGTCGGGGCGTTCTGGGTGGCACCGACGGCCAGCTACTTCTCCGGTACCGTCCTCGGCATCACCGCGGTCGGCGCGCTGGCGATGGTCGCCGCCAGCTGGTTGGGCCTGGCCGCCGGCCGGGCCGTGCCCCGGGTCGTCACCGCGCCGGTCCTCGCGGTCGTCGGGTTCGCCGTGGTCGGTCTGATCCCGGACTTCGTCACGATGTCCAACCTCGACGAAAACTTCGTCAAGACCCGGCCGGACCCGTCGGCGCTGCTGCTCATCCCGGCGGCGCCCAACGGAATCGACGATTTCCAGACCATCCCGACCTCGGTCAGTCTGCTGCAGGCGATGTGGTTGACGGCGCTCGCCGGCACCGCGCTGCTGCTGATCGGCGCGGTACGCCGTGGTGTGCTCGCCCTGGCGGTGCTGCCCACCGTCCTCGGTGCCGCCGTGGCGATACCGCTGCTGCCCCCCAACGGATACACCGGTGCTGCTGTCGTCGACCCCGCCGCCGTCGAGCTGGTCTGCGACGACGACGGCCCGCAGGTGTGTGTCCGCAGGGTGCACGCGGCGGTGCTGCCCGACGTCGTCGGACCGGTCCGGGAGACGCTCGCGGCGCTGGGGGCCAAGCTGCCGGATCCGCCGACGCGTGCGGTGGAGAGCGACCAGCTGGCCGCCTGGGCCGCACCCGAGCAGACGGCGGTCCGCAACGACTCGGATGTGCTGGTCTTCGATACCCCGGACATCAGCCGGACGGGCCGGGCCGATCTGTCCAGCGGGTACTTTCAGGCGGAGTTGCTGCGGTCCGCGTGGTCACAGGAGTGCGCGGGCGACGAGCCTCACCTGGTGTTCAAGGTGGCCCCGTACCTGGCGCAGGAGGTCGCGGTGGCCTGGTTGGTCGGCGAGCCGCCGCAACCGCAGAGCTGGTGGCGTCCGGAGGACCGGCAGTTGGCCGACGCGTCGTACCGGGCGCTGACAGGTCTGCCGGCCGAGCAACAGCGACAGGTCGTCGGGCAGGCCCGCGACGCGGCTCTCGACTGCGACTTCGACCGGATCGAGGAGCTGTTGCTGGCAGGTGACCAATGAGGTGGCTGGGCCTGCACCTACGCGCCCGTCGAGTGCCGATGGCCGCCGCCGTCGTAGTCGGTGTCATCGCGCTGATCTGGGTCAGCTGGCCGGTCTTCTCCGACGGGCAGACCATCAACACCCGGATGATCAGCGTCACCGTGATGCTCGCGGTCGTCGCGATCGGCACCACGCTCAGTGGTGCCGACGACGCCCTCGACCACACCGCGGCGGTCAGCTGGCCGACCCGCCGGGCCGCACACCTACTGCTCTGCGCCGCCGCGGTGATCGGGCTGCTGCTGGTCACCACGCTCACCGACGCCCGGTTCGAGCCGCTCGGTGTCGTCGCCCGCAACACTGCCGGGCTGCTCGGGCTCACCGCACTCGGTGCCGTGCTGCTCGGTGCCACGCTGTCCTGGATCGCTCCGCTGGTCTGGACGATCTTCGCGATCATGCCGTGGATGGGGCCGAGTGAACAGTTGCGGATGCAGGTGAGCGCGTGGCTGATCCAGCCAGCCGAGACTACCGCCGCCACGGTCTGTGCGACGGCGCTGGCGCTGGCCGGGCTGGTGGCGTACACGGTGCGCGGCTGCCCGCTGCGGCCCGCAGCGGAGACGATGCCGAACCGCTGACCGGCGGCCCGACCGGCAGGTCGGCCTGCGACGGACCGGCGACTGACCGGCGGCGGTTGCCCGCCGCCGGTCAGCGGTGGCCGGACAGCAGCCGCGAGTTGTACCGCTCGGTCGCCCGCAGCGCCAGGACCGGGCCGGCCACCAGATAGGCCACCCAGGTCATCGGCAGGGTGATCCAGCCGATCACGATGAACGTGAGCAGGACGTTGATCCAGAAGAACGTCCAGAACGAGACCATCAGCACGATGCCGGTCACCATCTTGCCGGCGTAGATGTTGCCGATGCCGAAGATCCCGAACAGGCCGGGTACCAGTTCCAGAGCCACCGCCGCGCCGGCGGACTTCGGCACCGCCGGGCCCTGGCCCGGAACCGGGGCGTAGCCGCCCGGCTGGTACGGCTGCCCGGAGGCCGGCATCGGCTGCTGCGGCCCCGACTGGTAGGGGTTGGGGTAGGTCACCGGCTCAGTCTCCCAGCTCCGACGGAGATCAACACCGTACGTTCGGTCGCCCGCCGCCGGTCTTCCGTCGCTGCTCAGCGGCCGGCCGGTGGCCGGCCGACCAGGTCGTCAGCGGATGGAGATCAGCCGGATCGCGGTACGCAGCAGGACGACCGCGGCACCGGCGACCATCACCATCCCGATGCCGGGCATCAACTGCCCCCAGCTGCCGGTGGTCGAGCTCAGGTAGATCAGCCGGGCGGCCTGCCAGCCGATGATGACGGCGACCGCCAGCCCGGGCAGCAGGGCGTGCGCGATGGCCACCTTGCGGTACGGCAGCAGCGCACCCGCGACAGCGATGAAGCCGGCGGACAGCGTCCACAGGCCGGGACCGGCGGTGCCGGAGAGCGACCCGAACGGGGTGATCACCCAGGGGAGCAACGAGCCGACCAGCGCGAGCAGGCCGCCGACGATCATGCCGAGGCTGCCGGCGTGCAGGATGCGCCGACGGGCAGGGGCGGCGGCGGTGGATGCGGTGTCAGCCATGTCCGGATGCTAGGCCGGGATCCCTGGTGTGACCCAGCCGGTAATCGGTGAGTGGTCGGGCGGGGCAGCTGGACGGCCAGATAGTCACCACAAAACGCGCGAACCGGGCGACGATCCTCCGCTCGTCCACCCCTGCCGACCGCTCGCAGGCCCGGGTAGACCGTTCACCGCCCCAACCCGGCGTAAGGCAGATCAACTATTGCCTGTCCGGGCCGGGTCACGTTCTCTTCCCAGATTAAGGGTGTGACCGACCGCACAAGCCGTCGGGCGGTCTCGACCGACCAGCGGAGGTGCGGATCGGACAGCGGCACAGCTGCGGCGCGGCGACCGGCAGGTCGCCCGCCATGGCCCGTCACCTGCCGTTCCCATAACGACTAGGAGGCCCCACAGTGACTGACGTGACCCCCGATAAGAACGCCGGTGGCGGGGAACCGCCACCGACGACGTCGCCACCGGACAACGGCTGGCGCCAGGAGTACTGGCGCAAGAACCTGCGCCTCATGGTCATCCTGCTCGCCATCTGGTTCGTCGTCTCGTTCGTCTTCGGAATCCTGCTGATCCAGCCGTTGAACAACATCGAGATTCTCGGTTTCCCACTGGGGTTCTGGTTCGCCCAGCAGGGATCGATCTACACATTTGTAATTCTGATTCTGGTCTACGCCAAGATGATGGACCGGATGGACGACCAGTTCGGTGTCAGTGAGCGACCGGCGGAAGGGGGAGAGAAGTGACGCAGATCCAGGGCTGGACGCTCGGCTTCATCATCCTCACCTTCGCTCTCTACCTCGGTATCGCCTGGCGCAGCCGGGTTAAGGAAACAACCGGTTTCTACGTGGCCGGTCAGGGAATCCCCACCGTCGCCAACGGTGCGGCCGTCGCCGCCGACTGGATGTCGGCCGCGTCGTTCATCTCGATGGCCGGTCTGATCGCGTTCCTCGGTTCTGACGGGTCCATCTACCTGATGGGCTGGACCGGCGGATACGTACTGCTGGCTCTGCTCATCGCCCCCTACCTGCGTAAGTGGGGCAAGTTCACGGTCCCAGAGTTCGTCGGCGACCGCTACTCGGAGACCGTACGGACGATCGCCGCCGTGGCCGCGATCATCATCTCCTTCACGTACGTCGTCGGACAGATGCGCGGCGGTGGCATCGTGTTCAGCCGGTTCCTCGGGCTGGACATCACCGGCGGTGTCATCGTCGCGGCGCTGATCATCTTCGCGTACGCGGTGCTCGGTGGCATGAAGGGCATCACCTGGACCCAGGTGTCGCAGTACACGGTGCTCATCATCGCCTACCTGATCCCGGCGATCGCGGTGGCGCAGCAGATGACCGGGCTGCCGATCCCACAGGTCACCTTCGGGCAGATCCTCGGCGAACTCAACGCACTCAGCACCCAGATGGGGCTGAGCCAGTTCACCGAGGCGTTCTCCGCCCGACCGCAGATCGACGTGTTCCTGGTGACGATGTCACTGATGATCGGTACCGCCGGTCTGCCACACGTGATCATCCGGTTCTACACGACGAAGACGGTTCGGGGCGCCCGCTACTCGGCGTTCTGGGCGCTGTTCTTCATCGCGCTGCTCTACACCACCGCTCCGGCGGTGGGCGCGTTCACCAAGCTGAACCTGCTGCAGGACGTCAACGGCGTGGCGGCGGACTCGCTGCCCAGATGGATCGAGAACTGGGCGGCGACCGGGCTGGTCACGGTCAACGAGAACGCGCAGACGATCCAGACGGTCAGCAACAGCTCCACGTCCGGGGCGGACCTGATCGTCAACAACGACATCCTGGTGTTGGCCAGTCCGGAGATCGCCGGCCTGCCGGCACCGATCGTCGGCCTGGTGGCCGCCGGCGGTATGGCGGCCGCGATGTCGACCGCCGCCGGTCTGCTGCTGGTCATCTCCTCGTCGTTCTCGCACGACCTGTACTTCCGTCGGGTGAAGCGGGACTCGACCGACCAGCAGCGGCTGCTCGCCGGACGGATCGCCATGGGTCTGGCGGTACTGATCTCGGTGTACGCCGGCATCAACCCGCCGGCGTTCGTGGCCCAGGTGGTGGCGTTCGCATTCGGTCTCGCCGCTTCGACCTTCTTCCCCGTCATCGTGCTCGGGATCTTCTGGAAGCGATGTAATGCGGTCGGCGCGGCATCCGGCATGATCGCCGGTCTCGTCTTCACCGCCAGCTACATGATCTACACCCTGGAGGTATTCGGCACCTCGGCGAATCCGCACATCTTCGACATCAGCCCGGAGGCCATCGGCACCATCGGTGCGATCGTCAACTTCATCGTCACGATCGTCGTGTCGAAGATGACGGCACCGCCACCGGAGGAAATCTCCGAGATGGTGGAGAGCATCCGTTACCCGGCTGCCCGCCGTGCCGTGCCGGCGGGCTCCACCGGCGACGCGGCCTGACCCGGACCGTCATTCACCCCTGACAGCCCCGGAGGGCGGGCCCCGACAACGACGTCGGGGCCCGCCCTCCGGCCGCTCCGGGTTTCGCTGACCCGACCGTCGCGCCTCGGCTGCCCTGACCGGACGGCCCCGTCCGGGCGGCCGAGGATTCAGCGATCCGCTCCGGTCCGGGGCGATGGTTGCCAGAGTTGGGGTGTGCACGACGACAGCCCGCACCCGCATCCGACCGCTGGCGGCCTCCGCCTGGTGCGCCGGAATCCGCTGGTCACCGGCGACGTCAGCTGGATGGAACTGTTCGTCGACCTGTTTTTCGTGTTCGCTTTCCTGAAGATCACCACCCTGATGGCGGCCGATCTGACCGCAGTCGGCATGCTCCACGGGGTCTTGGTGATCCTGCTTCTGTGGCACTGCTGGACCCCGGTCGTCTGGCTCGGCAACGTGGTCCACCTGGACCGGGGCGGCATGCCGCTGATGATGGCCGGCATCGCCACCATCCTGCTGGTGATCGGCGTCTCCGTGCCCGAGACGTTCGTCGACACGCCAGGCAGACTGCCGGGGCCGGTCATCGTGGTGGTCGGCTACCTGGCGATCCGGGTCGGCGTACTCACAGTCCTCACCCGGTCCCGCTGGTCGGAAGGTCCGGCCGGCCGCCGGCCGGCCGCGATCGCCTGGTTGACGCTCGCCGTGTCGGCCTCGGTCCTGCTGGCCGCCGCACTGCTGCCGCCGCACCTGCCGGCCCGGTTCGACGCCGAGCTGGTACGGCTGGTGCTGTTCGCTCTGGCGCTGGCCATCGACTTCGTGGTGCTGACCGCGGTCGGCCGGGGCAGCTGGCAGATCGTCTCTCCATGGCACCTGGCCGAGCGGCACGCGCTGATCGTCCTGATCGCACTGGGCGAGACGATCATCTCGATCGGCACCGGCGGCGGACTCGGCACCGGCGCTTCGGTCACCTGGCCGTTGCTCGCCGCCGCCACGCTCGGCCTTTGCGTCGTCTCCGCACTGTGGTGGACCTACTTCGATCTGGCCAAGATCCTCGCCGAACACGCCCTGTCGCGCCGCGCCGGCGTCGACCAGACCCGGATGGCCCGGGACGTGTACAGCGGCCTGCACCTGCCGATGATCGGTGGGCTGATCTTCTTCGCTCTCGGACTCAAACACGCGATCGCCACCATCGCCGGCGGCCCCGAGCATCCCTGGACCTCCACCAGCTCCGAGCACCCCTGGGACACCGTCGACGTGGTCATCCTGTACGGCGGGGTACTGCTCTATCTGCTGGCGCTGGTCGCCTTCGAATGGCTGTCCGGACGTCTGCTCGGTCGCAGCCCGATCCTCGGCATCGCGCTGCTGCTGGGTCTGCTCCCGGTGGCCACCCGGGTCCCGGCGCTGGGCGCGTTGGCGCTGCTGGCCGTCGGTGTCGTGGCGATGCTGATCGCCGACCGGACCGTGTTCCACCGCCGGCACACCCAACTGCACCGGCTGGCTGAATCCGAGACGTCCCGGCTGCACGGGGTCACTCCCCGGGAACTCTTCCTCGACCTGGTCTTCGTCTTCGCGTTCATTCAGGTCACCACGCTGATGACCCGTGACGCCTCGGCCCTGGGCATCGTCCGGGGGCTGACCCTGCTGACGCTACTGTGGTGGGCCTGGACCTCCTTCTCCTGGCTCACCAACGCGGTCCGCACCGACACGGTCCTGGTCCGGACCACCACGATCGGTATCGCCGCCTCGATCCTGGTGATCGGCATCGCCACCCCCCAGGCCTTCGAGCCGGCCCCGGGAAGTCTGCCCGGTTCGCTGATCATCGTCGCCAGTTATCTCGCCACCCAGCTCATGCAGACCGTGCTGATCCTGCAGGCATCGCGTACCGAGCCGGTGCTGGGGGCGCTCGCGCGGCAGAACGCCGTACCGTCGACGGCCACGCTGCTGCTGCTCGCCGGGTTCGCGGTGGTCGAGCTGGCGTCACCCGACCGGCTGGCCGCGAGCCCGGCCGTCACGCTGCTCTGGGTCGCGGCGCTCACCATTCAACTCGCCGGCAGCTACCCGACCGGGGTGAAATCCTGGCGGCCCCGGTCCACCCGGCACTGGGTGGACCGGTACGCGCTGATCATGCTCATCGCGTTCGGCGAGGCAATCATCTCGGTCGGTCTGGCCGTCGCGGACCAGCCGGTCTCCGTCAGTGTCATGGTCATCGTCGTCACGGCGGCAGTCGCCGTCGGGGCCCTCTGGTGGCCGTACTTCACCACGATCGACTCGGCCCGCCTCGCCTTGGAGGCGCAGACCGGCGTCGACCGGGCCAGACTCGCCCGCGACTCGTTCACCTACCTGCACCTGCCGATGGTCGCCTGCATCGTCCTGATCGCGTACGGTCTGCACCAAGCTGCGGTGCCGCACGACGATACCGGTATCCGGTTCGGCCACTACGCCTTCTACTGGGGAGTGGGGTTCTACCTGCTCGCCAACCAGGTGTACTGGTGGCGGACCTGGCACGCACTCAGCTGGTACCGGATCGCCAGCGGTGGTGCGGTCATCGTGCTGGCGTTTCCGACCGCCGCGCTGCCCGCCGTGATCACGCTGCCGGCGCTCACCGTGTTCGGGCTGATCTCCGCAGCTGTCGAGTTCCTGCGGGTCGGCGATCTGCGGACTCAACCACCTCAGCCGACCCGCTGACGCTCGACGGATCGGCCGGCGGGCTGCCAGCGGTGGACCGGCCGAGTCTTACTGGCCGACCGCCCCGTCGATGCATTCCCGCAACAGGTCGGCGTGGCCGTTGTGTCGGGCGTACTCCTCGATCATGTGGGTCAACACCCAGCGCAGCGAAATCGGGCCGCGCCGGTCGGAGCCGGTGACGTCCAGTCCGGCGGCGTCTGCGACGAAGCGTTCGGCGTACTGAATCTCCTCCCGCCACGCCTTCCACGCCTGGGTGACGGCAGCCGGGTCGGCGACGGAACCGTCGAAGTCGTCATTGGGTGCGGTCTGGGAGTAGAAACGTGGCGGGGCGTCCTCGCCGGCCATCACCTGCCGGAACCAGTACCGTTCCACGTCGGCGAGGTGCCGCACCAGCCCGAGCAGCGACAGCGCCGACGGCTGCACCGACCGGCGGGCCAACTGCTGCGGGTCGAGTCCGCCGCACTTGAGCTCCAGGGTCCGACGGTGCCAGTCGAGAAACCCGGCAAGGGTGGCCCGCTCGTCGCCGAGCCGGGGCGGGATGGCACGCGGATCGGCGTCCGGGTCGATGAACATGTCGATCGTCATGTCGGCCATCATCGACGGGTCGCTCCGGCACGGCCAGCAGATTTCGGCTTGACCTTGGAGCGCACTCCGAGGTTTACCGTCGTCGTCATGGCCACGGGCACCAGAGTCGAGATTCTCGACCGCACCAGCTGCGCTGCCGGGGCGGGCGACGCCTCCGGGAGTGGGTCCGGGACCGACACATTCGAGACGGCGGTTGAGCGGCCCGGCCTGCGGGTCGCCGCCCTCGCCGCCGCCGTCGGCGTGTCGCCGGACACCGTCCGCTACTACGAACGAGCCGGGCTGCTGCACCCACCGGAGCGGACCCCCGCCGGCTACCGGGTGTACGGCACCGCGGCGGTCGACCGGCTCCGGTTCATCCGGGGCTGTCAGCGGCTCGGGCTCCGGCTGCGGGAGATCGCCGATCTGCTCGCCATCCGGGACACCGGAGTCTGCCCGTGTGAGCCGGCGGAGCAGTTGCTGCGCCGCCGGATCGCCGAGGTCGACGTGGAGCTGGCCCGGCTTACCACGCTACGGGCGGAAATGGCGGCGATGGCCGAGAAGCTACCGACCACGGCCTGCCCGCCACCGGCGCCGGGCCGATGGTGCCCACCGGATGGGGACGGGAGGTGATCACAATGCTGGAGCTGACCACGCGCTGCGACTGCGAGCCGGACTGCTGCGGGCCGGACTGCTGCTGACGAGTCGGCCCATCGGGGCCGGGTGGGTACCGGGACCGGTGGGTGCCGCCGGGTGTGTCGGCGGCACCCACCGGGTGCCGGAGGGATGTTACGAGGTGGTGCCGGTCACCGCCGAGCCGTTACGCACGACGGTGTAGGTGATCGTCGTGCCGCTCCAGAAGTGGAAGGTGAGCGTCACCGGGGAGCCGTCGTTGACCTCGGCGAAGAACTCCGACGTCAGGGTGATGGTGTTCGCGGCGTAGTTCGGCCGGAAGGTGACGTCGAATTCCTTGTACGACGTCCAGTTGTGCGGGCCGGCGTTGGAGCCGTCCGCGTACCGCGCCTCCATGGTGGCCAGTTGGTCACCACGGAAGGTCGTCGGGATGTCGAACGACGAGGTGGTGCCGCTCGCGTTGGCCAGCACCGGCGGATCGGACGAGATGATGTCGATCCGCCACGGCACACCGGACGAGAAGCGGGCGTGCAGGGTGGCGTTCACCCCGTACGCCCGGTTGCCGACCAGGCGGGTGACGGTGGACGCGGGCAGCGTCAACTGGTTGCCGCTGACCGTGTAGTCGGTCCCCCGTACCAGCTCGGTGTTGCCCTGCCGCAGTCCCTGGAAGGTCAGCCCGTTGAGGTTCAACGCGAGGGTCTTGGCGGTGACGCCGCCGGTACGCGGCACGAAGATCATGTCGCTGGCGGCGGTGCCGGAGCGGGTGGTCCAGGCCGACTTGATCTGGGCGATCAGCTCCGGGTCACTCCACTGGAAACTGGTCCGGCCGAGGTGCTGGCCGTTGTCCCACAGCTGGGTGGCGATGCCGCGGGTGCGGGTGTGGTAGCCGAAGAACTCGAAGAACTTCAGTTTCTCGCCCTGCTGGATGGTGCCGGTGTGCCGGTCGAAGCCGAGCAGACCGAACTCGCCGATAACGACCGGGATGCCCCGGGAGACGAAGGTGTTCTGCACCCGGTTGAGCGAGTCGATCACGTCCTGCTGGGCGGTGGCGTCGAACCGGTAGCCGCCCGCGACGTTGACGCTGAACGGCCAGTACCCGTAGTAGTGCACCGTCGCGATCAGGTTGGGGTCGTCCAGCGCGGTGAAGGTGCTGGCGAGCTCGTCGAGCCGAGCCTGGTCGGACGAGGTGTGCAGGGTCGGCAGGATGAGCAGCCGGGTGGCGTTGTTGCCGCCGGAGTCCCGGACGATCTGGTGGAACCTGCGGTTCAGCTCGTCGAGCAGCTGGGCGTTCTGCGCGTCGCCGGAGCTGTTGCTGAACTGCGGCTCGTTGACGCTCTCGAAGTGCAGCTTCGGCGACGAGTCACGGAAAGTGTTCGCCAGCTGGGTCCACAGCGCCGAGTAGCGGTCCAGGACGCCGGTGCGGTCGCTGGGCATCGTGTTGATCCACTGCCACGAGTCGTGGTGCAGGTTGATCATCACGTACAGGTCCTCGGCGAGGGCCCAGTCGACGATCTGCTTCACCCGGGCGAGCCGGGTGGGGTCGATCGTGTAGTTGGGCGCGCCGCCATGGTGGTGCGTCCAGGTCGTCGGGATCCGGATGCTGTTGAAGCCCTGCGACTTGATGGTGCGGATCAGGTCCCGGGTGACCAGCGGGTTGCCCCAGGAGGTCTCGCCGCTGCCGCCGACGTTGTCGCCGGTCGCGTCGAGGGTGTTGCCCAGGTTCCAGCCCGGCTGCATGGCGTCGACGACGTCCTGCGGGTCGCCCGGCGGACGTGGGGTCGTGGTCGGCGTCGGGGACGGCGGCGCGGTGGTCGGCGGTACCGTCGGCGACGGCGGGTCGGTCGGTGGCGGCGTAGTGGGTCCGACGCTGCCGGTGCAGGTGACACCGTTGAGCGCGAACGAGGTCGGCGCGGTGTTGCTGCCCGACCAGGAGCCGTTGAAGCCGAACGAGACGGTCGCGTTGGTGCCGAGGTTGGCGTTGTAGCTGACGTTGGTCGCGGTGACCTGGCTGCCCGAGCTGGTGACGGTGGCGTTCCAGGCCTGGGTGACCTGCTGTCCGGACGGGAAGGCCCAGGTGAGCTGCCAGCCGTTGAGCGGGTCACCCAGGTTGGTGACGTTGACGTTGGCGGTGAAGCCGCCGGGCCACTGGGCGGGCGCCGAGTAGACCACCCGGCAGCCGGCGGCCGCGTGTGCGCTGGCCGCGACGGCGATGCTACCGCCGACCAGTGCGGCGGTCACACCGCCGGCGATCAGGCCGGCACGCCACCGTCTGCGGCGAGCCGTCGTTGTCTGTTGAGTCATGTCGCTCCTCGCGCCGTGGGGTGCCTGCGGGTCAGGCACGGAGGGACGGGCACCGGCGGTCGTAACGCACAGCCAGCACCAGCGAAGTGGCCGCAGACTAAGTCGGGAGCCTAAACTTTGTCAATTGGCGTACGCCGATGTGGACGGCCGACGATGAACCGCCACAGCCGCCCCGCCACCACCTGCGGACGCCCTCTGGCCAGCACGAAGAGATCCCGCTGGCGGACCGACATCCGCCAGCGGGATCGAAACCAACCGCCGGCCCCGGGCCGGCACGCGTCACACTCAGTGCACCGTCACCGTCGGCCCGGGAAGAAGCTCACGCATCTCCTCCGGCAACTCGGCGCCCATCTCGTCGGCGATCCGCAGTGCCTCCTCCACCAGGGTCTCCACGATCTGCGACTCCGGCACCGTCTTGATCACTTCACCCTTGACGAAGATCTGGCCCTTGCCGTTGCCGGACGCCACCCCGAGATCGGCCTCCCGGGCCTCGCCCGGCCCGTTCACCACACACCCCATCACCGCCACCCGCAGCGGCGCCGGGAACCCGTCCAGCGCGGCGGTCACCTGGTCGGCCAGGGTGTACACGTCCACCTGCGCCCGGCCGCAGGACGGGCAGGAGACGATCTCCAGGCCCCGCTCACGCAACCCGAGCGACTCCAGAATCGCCGTACCGACCTTGATCTCCTCCACCGGCGGCGCGGACAGCGACACCCGGATGGTGTCACCGATCCCCTCGGCCAGCAGCGCCCCGAACGCCACCGCCGACTTGACCGTGCCCTGGAACGCCGGGCCGGCCTCGGTCACCCCGAGGTGCAGCGGGTAGTCGCACTGCTGCGCCAGCAGCCGGTACGCCCGGATCATCACCACCGGGTCGTTGTGCTTGACCGAGATCTTGATGTCCCGGAAGTCGTGCTCCTCGAACAGCGAGCACTCCCACAGGGCCGACTCCACCAGCGCCTCGGCGGTCGCCTTGCCGTGCTTGGCCAGCAGCCGCTTGTCCAGCGAACCGGCGTTGACGCCGATCCGGATCGGCGTCCCGGCCGCCGACGCCGCCTTGGCGATCTCGGCCACCTTGTCGTCGAACTGCCGGATGTTGCCCGGGTTCACCCGCACCGCCGCGCAGCCGGCGTCGATCGCCGCGAAGACGTACTTCGGCTGGAAGTGGATGTCGGCGATCACCGGGATCTGCGACTTGCGGGCGATCGTCGGCAGCGCGTCCGCGTCGTCCTGCGACGGTACGGCGACCCGCACGATCTGGCAGCCGGACGCGGTCAGCTCGGCGATCTGCTGCAGCGTGGCGTTGACGTCCGAGGTCACCGTGGTGGTCATCGACTGTACGGAGACCGGCGCACCGCCGCCCACCGGCACCGGACCGACCATGATCTGCCGGCTGACCCGGCGCGGCGCCAACGGCGGCGGCGGCACCGCGGGCATGCCCAGACTGACTGCGGTCACTTCAACTCACCTCGAGAACAGCGTGATCGGGTTGACCACGTCCGCGGTGATGGTCAGCAGCGTGAACGCGCCACCGATCAGCAGAACCGCGTACGTGAGTGGCATCAGTTTGAAATAGTCGACCCGCCCCGGATCGGGCCGGCCGAGCGCCGCGTACAGCCAGGACCTGACCTTCTCGAACCAGGCGATCGCGATGTGCCCGCCGTCCAGCGGCAGCAGCGGCAGCAGGTTGAACACCCCGACGAAGAAGTTCAGCGAGATGAACAGCAGCACGAACAGCTCCCAGGCGTCGTTGGCCACCGCCTCGCCGCCGAGCCGGCTCGCGCCGACCACGCTGATCGGGGTGTCGATGTCGCGCTCCGCACCGGTGATCGACGCCCACAGCGCCGGGATCTTCTCCGGGATCCGCATCATCGCCTCGACCGTGCCGACCGCCATCTGGCGCAGGTAGTCGCCGGTCGCGCCGAACGCCTCGATCGGCCCGTACGTCACCATGCCGGGCTTCTCGATCCGCAGGCCGACGCCGAGCGCGGCGACCGTGCTCAGCGGGCCTTCGTCGGTGCCCAGCTCGGGGCGCTGCACCGCGGCGAGCTCCGCCTCGACCGTGCCGGTCGTCCCGTCCCGCTCGTACCGGACGGTCGCCGGCCCCGGATCGGCGCCCCGGATCGCCTCCAGCATGTCACCCCAAGTGTCGACCGGGGTGCCACTCACCGCGAGAATCCGGTCGCCGTCGCGCAGGCCTGCCTGCGCGGCCGGGCTGGCCGGGTCGCCGGCCTCGCAGCCGCGGGCCACGTACTCGACGACCACGCAGTCGATGACCGCGACCACCGCCGGCTCCTGACGGGCCTGCTCCTCGGTGGCGGGGAAGTCCGGGTTCGGCAGGCCCATGAAGACCGCGGCCAGCCAGAGCGCGACGATCGCCAGCCCGAAGTGGGTCACCGACCCGGCGGACATCACCACGGTCCGCTTCCACACCGGGTAGCGCCACATCACCCGGGACTCGTCGGCGGGTGCCACGTCGTCGTCCTGCGGGGTCATGCCGACGATCTTGCAGAAGCCGCCCAACGGGATGGCCTTGAGTCCGTACTCGGTCTCACCGCGCCGGAACGACCAGATGGTCGGGCCGAAACCGACGAAGTACCGGGTCACCTTCATCCCGAACTTCTTCGCGGTCACCATGTGACCGGCCTCGTGCAGGCTGACCGAGATGAGAATCGCGAGGGCGAAGAGAACCACCCCGAGCAGGTACGCCATCAAGCTCCCTCCACCGACGCACCGATCAGCTCCTGCGCCCGGGCTCGCGCCCAGGATTCCGCAGTGAGCACATCGTCGACCGTACCCGGTTCGCCGAAGTCCGGTGCCGACTGCAGCACCCGCTCCACCGTGTCGACGATGCCGAGGAACGGTAGCCTGCCGGCGACGAACGCCGCCACGCACTCCTCGTTCGCCGCGTTGTAGACCGCCGGCCGACACCGGCCGTCCGCGCCGGCCTGCTTGGCCAGCGCCACCGCCGGGAACGCCGTCTCGTCGAGCGGGGCGAACTCCCAGCTCTGCGCCCGGGTCCAGTCGACCGGGACGGCCGCCGCCGGCACCCGGGCCGGCCAGCCCAGGGCCAGCGCGATCGGCAGTCGCATGTCCGGTGGACTGGCCTGGGCGATCGTCGAACCGTCCACGAACTCCACCATCGAATGGATCACCGACTGCGGGTGGACCACCACCTCGATACGCGGGTACGGGATGCCGAACAGTTCGTGCGCCTCGATGATTTCCAGGCCCTTGTTCACCAGCGTCGCCGAGTTGATCGTGATGACCGGGCCCATGTTCCAGGTGGGGTGGGCCATCGCCTGCTCCGGGGTGACCTCGGTCAGTTCGGCGCGCGGCCGCCCCCGGAACGGGCCACCGCTGGCGGTCACCACCAGTTTGCGCACCTCGTCGGCGGTGCCCGAGCGCAGGCACTGGGCGAGCGCCGAGTGCTCGGAGTCCACCGGCACGATCTGGTCCGGGCGTTGGATCGCGGCCCGAACGATCGGACCGCCGGCGATCAGCGACTCCTTGTTGGCCAGCGCCAGGGTCCGACCGGCCCGCAGCGCCGCCAACGTCGGGGCCAGCCCCCGGGAGCCGTCCACCCCGTTGAGCACCACGTCGCACGGCCACTCGGCGAGTTCGGCCATCGCCGACGGGCCGGCCAGGATCTTCGGGATCCGGAACCCACCGGTCGGGTAGCCACGCCGGGACGCCTCGGCGTAGAAGGCGAGCTGCAGGTCCTGCGCCGCCGACGCCCGGGCCACCGCCACCACCTCGACCTGCAACTGCAGTGCCTGTACGGCGAGCAGCTCGACGTTGCCGCCGCCGGCGCCGAGCCCGACGATGCGGAACCGGTCAGGGTTGCGGGTGACGATGTCGACCGCCTGGGTGCCGATCGAGCCGGTGGAGCCGAGCAGGACGATATCCCGTGGGGAGGAAGTCACCGACCCATTGTCCCGCAGCGGCGCAGCCGCCCGGCCGCCGGGCGCGCCGCCGGGTCACCAGGACATCGCGTCACCGTGCGTCGTCGTCGGCCTCGTCGAGCAGATCGGCCGGATCGATGGAAAACTCGAACGGCTCCTTCATCACGAACGTGGTCCCGGCCGCGGCCGCCGCCACCGGCCGGTACTCCCCGTCGCTCAGCTCGTGCAACGCCAGCGCCGGCACCCGGTTCCGGAAGTCCGCCCGGAGAAAGAAGGGCACACCGGCTGCGGCGTACTGCCGTGGCCGGTCGATCACGTCCTTGCGCCGGTTGCCCTTGGAGACGATCTCGCCGAGCAGCACGGCTTCCGAGATCGGCATCGAGACGTGTCCTCCACCAGGTGAGCGGAGCACCACGATGTCGGGGATGTACAGGTCGTCGCCCGAGACGACGTTGACCTCGTGGTACAGCCAGAGCTTCGCCCGGCGCGCTGCCTGCCTCAACAGATACGCCAGATCCAGCTCGATCGTCTGATGGTCGTACCCGGCATGTGGTGTCACGATCACGCTCCCGCTGAGGACCTCGACCTTGGGACCATTGGTCTCCGGCAACAGGTCAAGGGCGAGCTGCGCGGTCCACGGCTCGTCGAAATCGCCGAGTACGTCGAACGACGGCTCACGCGGCGGCTCCGGATCGGGCACGAATGCCGGCTGTGCCAACGTGCTCACCCCTTTCCGCGGGACATGATGCACCGACCAGACTAGCCGCGCCGCCCCGCCACGGCGGCGCACCGGGCCATGTCGGCAAGCCGACCGTCAGCCGGACCGGACGGGCCACCCCACGCCGGGCCACCGCCGTACGGGAGTGGTGACCGCCCCGGTGGGGAAAGCTAAGGGACATGGTCTCCCGAGGGCGCCGGCTGGTCCGGGCAGCGTTCCGGCCGCTGCGCGGGCGGGACCTGTCGTTGCACGCCGCCTCGATCACCTTCTTCGGCGCGATCGCGGTCGTCCCGGTGGCGCTGCTGGCGATCTGGCTGACCGGTCTGTTCGCCGGTGCGGGCCGGATCCGGCGGCTCACCGACCCGGCGATCGACACCCTGCCCGGACAGCTCGGCGCCGACCGGGCCGCCGCCGCTCTGATCGACGCCGGACTGCACCTCACCCCGGTGCTGGCGCTGGCCGCGCTGCTGCCCGCCTCCCTGTACGGCGAAGGGCTGCGCCGGGCGTTCGTGTCGGTGGCGCCACCGCCGGAGCCGGCCGAGTCGATGGTCGGCTGGCGGGGTCGGGTGCTGCTGCTGCCGCTGCTCGGCGCGGCACCGGCGTTGATGCTGCTGGTGCTGCTGGCCCTACCGTCGGCCGCCGGGCTGTTCGCCCGGGGTGGCTGGGCCGGCGTGCTCGGGGTGGTGGTGTCGTTCCTGGCCGTCTGGTTGGGGCTGAGCCCGGTGCTGGTCTGGGTGTTCCGGGTGGTCGGGCCGGGCAAACCGGACTGGCTGGCCGCCGTCGCGGTCGGCTCGTTCACCGCCGCCAACCTGTCCGGCTTCCTGCACGGGTTCATCCTGTTCTGCTCGCTGCCGCTGGACCTCGGGGTGCCGTTCGGCGGGCTCGATGAGGTCGGCGCGGCGGTCGCGGTGCTGCTCTGGCTCTACCTGCTGCACGTGATCGTGCTGGCCGGCTACTCCGCCACGCTGGCGTTCAGCCGGTGGCGCCGTCGGCACCGGGGCCGGAGCCGACCGACGCCAACTGCGGCTGCGCCGGGGTCTCGTGCAGGCCGAACCGGCGGTACAGCCGGCCCAGCGGACCCGGTGCCCACCAGTTCCACCGACCCAGCAGCCGCATCGTCGCCGGCACCAGCAGTACCCGCACCAGGGTCGCGTCGACGACGATCGCCACGATCATCCCGACCCCGATCAGTTTGATGAACGAGATGCCGCCGGTGGCGAAGCCGGCCACCACCACGATCAGCAGCAGCGCGGCGGCGGTGATGATCCGCCCGGTGTGCTGCAGCCCGGCGGCGACCGACGCGGTGTTGTCGCCGGTGCGGTCCCACTCCTCCCGCACCCGCGACAGCAGGAACACCTCGTAGTCGGTGGCCAGCCCGAACAGCACGGCGAGCATCAGGATCGGGTTGGTCGGGTCGATGAACCCGGTCGGGGTGAAGCCGAGCCAGTCGGCGAAGTGCCCGTCCTGGAACACCCAGACCACCACGCCGAACGAGGCGCCGATCGACACCAGGTTCATCAGTACCGCCTTGACCGGCAGCACCACCGAGCCGAACGCCAGGAACAGCAGCACCATGGTGGCGGTGGCCATCAGCAGCGCCATCCACGGCAGGTAGCGGCCGAGGCTGTCCAGCATGTCGATGTCGGCGGCGGTGCGGCCACCGACGAGGACCTCGGCACCGGCCGGGGGCGGCAGGTCCCGGATGGCCCGCACCAGTGCCTCGGCCTCGTCGCCGGTCGGCTCGCCGACGTAGCTGACCCGGATCAGCGCCGAGGTGTCGCGTACCGCCGCGATCCGGGCACCGGTGGCGCCCGGCAGCCCGGCGACGTCCTCGGCGAAGGCCTGCGCCACGTCGGGGCCGGCTCCGGAGACCAGCACCTCGATCGGGCCGATGCTGGCGCCGTCGGGGAACTCCTCGGCGATCGTCTCGGCCACCACCCGCGACTGCACACCGGCCGGCAACACCCGCTCGTCGAAGCCACCGAACTCGGCCCGCAGGAACGGGGTGGCCAGCAGCAGCAGCCCGACCACCACGACGGTGGCGTACCGTACCGGACGCCGCATCACGCTGCGGGCGATCCGGGCCCAGGCACCGGCCCGGGCGGCCTCCCCCGGCGGTGGCGGCGCCGACCGGCGCCGCCACGGCAACGGTACGGTGAGCGCGTTGATCCGCGGGCCGAGCACCGCCAGCAGGGCGGGCAGCGCGGTCACCGAGGCGAGCATGGCGACCAGCACGGCGGCCATCCCGCCGAAGCCTATCCCGGTCAGGAACGGCTGCGGGAAGATCAGCAGGCTGATCAGCGAGGTACCGATGATCAGACCGGAGACCGCGACGGTACGCCCGGCGGTGGCGACCGTACGCACCAGCGCCTCTGGGGTCGGGTGGCCGGCGGCCAGCTCCTCCCGGAACCGGCTGACCACGAACAGCGCGTAGTCGATCGCCATGCCCAGCCCGATCAGGGTGATCACGTTGATCGCGAACACCGAGACCTCCGTGACCAGGGTCAACGCCCGGACCGCCACGAACGCGCCGAGGATGGCGAGCATGCCGACCAGCAGCGGCATCGACGCCGCGACCAGCCCGCCGAAGATCAGCACCAGCAGCACCAGCAGGACGGGCAGGGCGATCAGCTCGGCGCGGGTGATGTCGCGGATGGTCTGTTCGTTGGCCTGGTCGAGGAACGGCACGGCACCGCCGGCCCGGGTGGTCACCCCCGGCGCGTCCAGCAGCGGCCGGATCTGCTCGAAGGCGGTGGTCTTGGCGTCCTCGTCGTCGCCGGTGAGCTGCACCAGGGCGTAGGTGGCCCGCCGGTCGGTGGCGACCAGCGCCGGCGACTCCGTGTCGTAGTAGCTGGTGACGCTGGTCACCTCCGGCCGGATGGCCAGCGACTCCAGGGTCTCGGTGACCGGCTCGCGAAACGCCGGGTCGTCGACGGTGGCCGTCTCACTGCGGTACAGCACCAGCACGTCGACGTCCTGGTTGCCCAGCTCGGCGTTGATCCGCTCCCGGGCCTGCGTCGACTCGGCCGCCGGGTCGGCGAAACCGCCACCGGAGACCGCCCCGAACAGGCCGGTCCCCCAGGTCACTCCGACGACGACCAGCAACGCGGCGGCGGCCAGCACCACCCATCGCAACCGGACCACGGTCCGTCCCCACCATGCGAACACGTCTCGACTATCGCAGGCCCATCGTGGACGCCGCACGGCGACTAGGGTCGGGACATGGGTACGTCACATTCTCTGCCGACCCAGGCCGACGTGGTCGTCATCGGGTCCGGGCACAACGGTCTGGTCGCGGCGATCCTGCTGGCCCGGTCCGGGCTGGACGTGCTGGTGCTGGAGGCCGCCGAGGTGATCGGCGGCGCCACCCGCACCGAGCAGCCGTTCACCCGGGTCCCGGGGCTGCGCCACTCGACCGGTTCGTACCTACTCGGGCTGATGCCGCCGGAGCTGCTGGCCACCCTCGACGTGACCATCCCGGTATTGCGCCGCGACCCGCACTACTTCCTGCCCACCCCGGGTGGGCCCGGGTCGCCGCACCTGCTGTTCGGCGCCGACCGGGCCGCGACCCGGGCGCAGATGGCCGCCACCTTCTCCCCCGCCGACGTGGCCGCCGACGACGCCATGCAGGCCGAGCTGGCCGCGCTACGCGACGACCTCGCGCCGGCCTGGCTGGCCGAGCCGCTGCCGGTCGAGCAGACCGCCGACCGCTACGTCCGCCCGGCGCTGCGGCAGGTCTTCGTCGACCTGGTCCGCGGCTCGGTCGCCGACTACCTGGCCCGCTTCGAGTTCCGCTCCGAACTGCTGGTCGCCATGTACGCCGTCACCGACGGGCTGAGCGGGCTGACCGCCGGGCCGGACGACCCCGGCACCGGTCACAACTTCCTGGCCCACAACATGTGCCGGTTGCCCGGCTCGGACGGCACCTGGATGATCGCCGCCGGCGGGATGGGCACCGTGTCACGGACCTTCGCCGACGCCGCCCGGGCCGCCGGGGCGCGGATCGTCACCGGTGCACCGGTGACCGGGATCACCGTGGACGCCGGCAACGCCAGCGGCGTCGTCGTCGCCGACGGGCGGTCGGTCGCCGCCGAGGTGGTGCTCGGTGCCTGTGACCCGTACCGGCTGCTGGAGCTGGCCCCCGAAGGCGCGCTGCCGGCCGCGTTGACCGACCGGATGACCGCCACCCGCCGGCCGGGCAGCACGTTGAAGGTCAACCTGGCGCTGACCGGGCTGCCCCGGTTCAGCTGCCTGCCCACCGATGCGCCCAGCCCGTTCGGGGCCACGATTCACCTGCTGCCCGGGGCTGCGTCGCTGCTGCCCGGCGGCGACGGCGAGTCGCCGATGACCGCGCTGCGGGCGATGTGGGCCGATGTGCGGGCCGGCCGACTGCCGGCCGAGCCGACCATCGAGTGGTACCTGCACACCACCGTCGACCCGTCGCTGCGCGACGCCGCCGGGCATCACTCCTCGGCGCTGTTCGTCCAGTCGGTGCCGTGGCAGCCGGCGGATTCGTCGTGGCCGGCCGAGCTGCCCGGGTACGTCGAAAACCTACTCGCCGTCTGCGACCGGTACGCGCCGGGCACCAGCGCGCTGGTCGCCGACGCGGTACCGCTGCCCCCACCCGGCATCGAAGCGCACTTCGGCATCACCGGCGGACACATCCACCACGTGGACAACACCGTGTCGTTCACCGACCGGATGCCGTACGCCACCGGGCTGCCCGGGCTGTACGCGGGCAGCGCCGGCTGCCACCCGGCGGGCAGCGTGATCGGGGCCGCCGGGCACAACGCCGCCCGGCGGATCCTCATCGACCTGGGGCGCGGTGAGCGCTAGTCGCGTCGCGGCGGACGTTAGGCCTGCGCCGCCGGCTCGCCGGCCGGGGTCTGGGACTGCACCGGTGCCGGGGTGCCGGCCCGTCGGGCCCGAATCTCGTGCCCGACGCTGGTCAGGCACCGCCCGCTGGTCAGATCGAACCGCCAGCCGTGCAGCTGGCAGGTGAGCTGGTCGCCGTCGATGATGCCGAACCGGGTCAGGTCGGCCTTCAGGTGCGGGCAGCGGCGCTGCACGATCCAGTCACCGATCTTGACGTCCTCGGCGTCCGGACGTTGCTCGGCGTACCAGCCCTCGGCGTACTGCAGCCGCTCAGTGGACAGGCACTTGAAGAAGGCGTAGACGAACTCGTTGTACTGGCCGATCCGCGCGGCGGAGAACCGGCAGGACAGGAAGAGCGAGTTGACCCAGTCGACCTCGCCGGTGTGCAGCAGGTGCTCCACCAGGGCCCGGTCGGTGCGGAACCGGTAGCGGACCTTCTCGTCGCCGTACGGCCGCACCTGCTTGCCGGGGAAGTCCACCACGATCGACTCGACCGACTCGCCGTCGTAGTCGACCAGGTCGAACCGGACCGGGCCGCCGACCCCTTTGGCCAGGTAGACCGACTCCTCCAGCAACGGCTCGATACGACGTTTCATTTCGCCCAGTACGTCGATCTCCGGGTGCCGCCAGGAGGTCTTCTCAGCCTCGATGACCGGGCGCTTGCGCTCCCGCATCTCGACCAGGTGGGTCTGCTTGTTGGCGAAGAACTCGTCGACCGGCTGCGGGTGAGTGGTGCGGCAGTCGTCGGCGGTGACCTCGGCGACCGAGCCGGGCAGCAGCACCACTCCGTTGGTGCCGCCGGCCTTGGCGTACTCGGTCAGGAAGACCTGCTGGTCGGGGAAGATGTTGCCCTCGTCGCCGTGGATGTCGTTGAACTGCCACAGCGCGTCGTCGAGGAAGCAGGGCGGCCCGGCGATCGGGAAGACGTACGACGCCTTCAGGTCGTCGATGTAGCGCCAGGTCCGGTCGAACTGGCGCTCCCGCTTCTGCTTACCGAACGCGGTCTTGGCGTTGGTGGGCAGTTCGTAGACCATCGGGTACCAGATGGCGCCGGAGAACTGCAGCAGGTGCGCGTGCACGTGGCCGAGCGCGGCGAAGACCGACAGATCGGTGGGGCGGGCGTCGTTCTGGTTGAGCAGCCGGATTCCGTCGTGTTCGACCCACAACGACGAGTCACCGATCGGGCCGTCGGTCGGGCTGGTCAACGCCTGGATCATGACGTTGAGGCCGCCGTCCAGCTCGACCACCTCGTTGGTCTTCGTCCGCAGGAAGCTGGTGAAGCCGAGCTCACGCAGCTCGTCCTCCAACTCCGAGGTGGGGTACTCGGGCAGCAGCACGGTCGCCTTTTTCGACACGAAGCGTTTGAGATGCGCCGCGTCGAAGTGGTCCCGGTGCAGGTGGGAGACGTACAGATAGTCGACCTGACCGAGGGATTCCCAGTCCAGCTGGGAGTTGTCCGGAAAGGGAAACCATGAGGCGAAGTAGGCCGGGTTGACCCACGGGTCGCACAGGATGCTGCCCGCAGCCGTGTCGATCCGCATACTGGCGTGCCCGGTTCCCGTCAGTCGCACCGTACAGACCCCCTCGGTCACAAGCGATGTGTACGCCGGAAACGCTACCGGAGGCAGCAGTCGCCCCGGCTGGCGACGTCCGGATCCGCTGGCTCCCGGCTCTGCCTGCCCGGATGACCCGCGCCCGCACGGATCCCCCGGCGGGGTCCCGATGCCGCGCCCGGCGGCACCATGCCAGACTGGGTGGGATCCATGCGAGTGACCGGGCTCCGTTCATCGGAACGGGCCGGTTCGAGAAGGAGGACCAGCCGTGGCCGGAACCGAGCCGGTGACCTCACCCGACCAGCACAAGCCGGGCCATCGCAAGTTGGGGCGGATCGGTGCTGTCGTTTCGGCGTTGGTGTTGCTCTCCATGCTGATCGGCAACCATGAGGGCCGCGTTGAGGACATCTGGCTGATCGGCCTGGCCGTCGGACTGCTGGCCATCGTCGTCGGCGACGCCGTGCTACGACGCAACGGCCTGCGATCCTGACCTGGGCCGGGCCCGGCCGGTAACCGCCGGCCCTGACCGCCAGGGCTGATCCGGCCAGGGCGGCGGCCGCAGCCGGCGGTCACCGGCCGCGCTGCAGGATGTCCTGTACCTCCTTCAGCGCGGCGTCTACCTCGGCCTCGAAGTAACCGCCGGTAACCAGCCCGAACTGCACTGTGTCAAGTTCCGCCGTGTCCACCGGCATCGGTCCCCGACCGGCCATCGCGGTGAGGATCTCCTCGAACAGCCGGTCTACCTGCGCCGGGTCGTAGCCGCTGCCGAACCGGCGGACCTGGAAGGTCCGCCGGATCTGGTCCACCCGCTGCAGGACACCACCACCGGACGGTCCCGCCGGTCCGCCCGGCAGGGGGCCAGGGCCGCCCGGCCCACCCGGGTATCCGCCGACGCCGGGCTGATTCGGCATCGCCGGGTGGCCGCCCGTCATGCCCGGGCCAGCGCCGGGAGGGCCACCCATGCCGGGGTGGCCGCCTGCCATCCCTGGATGGCCACCGGGGGAACCACCCATGCCGGGGTGGTGGCCGGGGTGTCCACCCGGCGGCGGACCGGACGGGCCAGATCGCCGATCCGGGAAGTAGATCTCGGCCGTCATGTCGGCCTTGCCGTGCCGGCCCTGCTCGAAGCCGTCGAACCGACCGTCCGGGCCGGGGCCGAATCCGCGGTGCGGCCCGCCCGGAGCCGGCACCGGCGGGCCGCCTGCCGGAGCGCCCGGCGGGTAGCTGCCCCGGGGGTCCTCGTAGCGGCCGTAACTTCCGGTCGGCTGGTCGGCATAGTGGCCGTACGGATCGGGGGCCGGCCCCGGCTGACCGGACATCGGCCCCGGCTGACCGGGCGGCCGCGGCGGCAGCGCGGCGGCGGCCGACGGCACGGGACGATCGTCACGCATCGGACGATCGTCACGCCCGGCCGGGGTCAGCCGGTCGGGGCGGCCGGCAAGGGTGTCCGCGCCACGACCGGCTGGGCCACGACCGGCTGGGCCACGCTCCTCCAGCTCGGTCAGCTGTCGTTCCACCCGGTCCAGGTGCAGGTCGACCTGCCATTCGTCGTAGCCGTTGAACCGGACTCTGAATACGACATCGTGCACTTCCTGTGCGGAAACCGGTGATCCCACCGGCTCGCCGGCGAGTGTGGCCTCGACACGGTCGAGGAAGGCATCCACTTCGTCGACTTTGTAGCCCCGACGAAGCGCCCGGCGCCGGAAGCGCTGTCCCTGACTCGCCACTACGTCTCCTGATTCACTCGCTGATCACACCGGTAGCTCATGAGGCCGTCTCAGCGGCCGCGAGCTGCCCGCATGCTCCGTCGATCTCCCGGCCCCGGGTGTCGCGGACGGTCACCGCGACACCGGCTGTACGCAGCCGACGAACGAATTCCCGCTCGACCGGCTTGGGACTGGCGTCCCAACGACTGCCCGGAGTCGGATTGAGCGGAATGAGATTCACGTGGGCCATGCGACCAGCCAGCAATCGACCCAGCAGATCGGCTCGCCATGGCTGGTCGTTCACATCCCGGATCATCGCGTACTCGATGGACACCCGCCGGCCCGTACGGTCCGCGTATTCCCACGCGGCGTCCAGGACTTCGGCGACCTTCCACCGTTGGTTGACTGGCACGAGTTCGTCGCGCAGATCATCATCGGGCGCATGCAACGACAGCGCAAGAGTCACCGATAGGTCTTCCCCAGCGAGACGCCGCATTGCCGGCACCAGTCCGACGGTCGATACCGTCAGGTGCCGCTGCGACAGGCCCAGCCCTTCCGGTGGTGGCGCGCAGAGCCGTCGGACGGCGGCGATCACCCGGCCGTAGTTGGCCAACGGTTCGCCCATCCCCATGAAGACGACGTGCGACAGCCGGGGCGGTGAACCGGTGACGCCACCTGCTGCGGCCACCCCCGCGAGGTGGACGACCTGGTCGACGATCTCAGCGGTGGACAGGTTTCGGGTCAGCCCGGCCTGACCGGTGGCACAGAACGGACAGGCCATTCCGCACCCGGCCTGGCTGGACACGCAGACGGTCACCCGGTCCGGGTAACCCATCAACACGCTCTCCACCAGGGCTCCGTCGTGCAACCGCCAGAGCGCCTTGCGGGTGGCACCACTGTCACACGCGCTTTCGCGCACCGGAGTGAGCAGGGTCGGCAGCAGCCGCTCGGCGACCCCGGCCCGGACGGTGGCCGGTAGATCCGTCATCGCCTGCGGATCCCGGGTCAGTCGGCCGAAGTAGTGGGTGGAGACCTGCTTCGCCCGGTACGCGGGCTGGCCGAGCCCGGCCAGCAACGTCTGCCGCTGGCCGAGGTCGAGATCGGCCAGGTGCTGGGGCGGCAGGGCGGGGCGACCGTCGGACGCGGTGGTCACCGGACGGCTCGGGGTCAGCGGCAGGCTTCTCATGGCAGGACCAGTCTCCCACGATCCCACCGTGGCCGGCTCGCCACGGTGGGCGGATCGACCGGCCACCCCTCCTGAACGACCGCTCAGTCGGCCAGCGCGATCAACGACAGCACGAGGTAGGAGACCGGCAACGCGAACAGGATCGAGTCGAGCCGGTCCATCAGCCCGCCGTGTCCGGGTAGCAGGTTACTCATGTCCTTGACCCCGAGATCCCGCTTGAGCATGGACTCGCCGAGGTCGCCCAGCACGGCCGCGACCGACACCGCCACGCCGAACAACGCCCCCCACAGCGGCATGACGTCGAGCAGCAGAAACAGCAGCACCGCGCTGCCGATCCCGGCGGCGGCCACCGACCCGGCAAATCCTTCCCAGGATTTCTTCGGGCTGATCGTCGGCGCCATCCGGTGCCTGCCGTAGAAGACACCAGCGGCATAGCCACCGGTATCGGAGAGAATCACCGCGCCCAGGGTGACCAGAATCTGCAGGTCGCCGTCCGGCCGGCTGGCCAGCAACGCGGCGAAACCTCCCAGAAACGGAACGTAGACTGCGATCAGCGTAGCCGTGGCCGCGTCCCGCTGATAGCCGGACGGTCCGTCGCCCAGCCGCCAGATCAGCATCGCCAGAACCGTCACCAGCAGCCCGAGCGCCAGCGCATCCGGACCGATCCGCCAGGCCAACACGGACATCAGCGCGCCGCCGGCGAGCAACGGGGTCGTCGGCGGGCGGGCACCGCTGGTGCGCACCGCCCGGATCATCTCCCAGGTGCCCAGGCTGACGGCGGCCAGCAGGACGACCAGGAAGGCTGGCCGCCACAGGAACAACGAACCGAGGACCACGACGACCAGCCCGAGGCCGACGCCGATGGCGGCCGGCAGATTCCGGCCGGCCGACGGCCGACGGTCGGCAGCCGGCGATGCGTTCCCGGCCTCGCCGGGCGGATCCTGACCGGCCCGACGCGGGTCGATCGGCTCCGACACCGACTGATCCGGGTCGGAGCGCTCGGTGGCCGGCCGGGCCGGACCGGACCGGCCGGATCGACGGCGTCGCGCGCCGGCCCGCCGACGCGCTGCCGAACTGTCGGGCCCCGCCTGTGGGGCCGGGTCCGGTGGCGGCTCTGCCTGCTCGCCGTCCCGGTACCCGGTCGACCAGTACCCGCTGCCGTGACCGTTACCGGTCGGCGCGCCGGCCTGGGGCAGACCGCCGTTGCCGAGGCGGGGACCGGCGTACGGGAATTCCCCGGTACCGGTGTACGGCCCGGTGGGGACGGGGCCGCCGTGGGCTGCACCGCCGTAGCCGGCACCGCCGTAGCCGGGGCCGGGCACTCCGTTCGGGCCGCCGTACGGCCGGGACCGCTCGGCCAGCGGGTGGCCGTTACGGGTCTCCGGAGCTGACGGTTCGGGCGCGGCGCCGGGGTGCCGCGCCCTCCTTCGAGCGTCCGGTTGATCGCCGCCAGCGGTCTCGGGGTAGGACATCAGACCTCGAGCAGCTCGGTTTCCTTGTGCTTGACCAGATCGTCGACGTTGGACACGTACCGGTGAGTGAGATCGTCCAGTTCCTTCTCGGCCCGGCGTCCCTCGTCCTCGCCGGCCTCGCCGTCCTTGACGATGCGGTCGAGTTCTTCCTTGGCCTTGCGACGGACGTTGCGGATGGCGACCTTGGCGTCCTCACCCTTGCCGCGCGCCACCTTGATCATCTCTCGCCGGCGGTCCTCGGTCATCTGCGGCAGCAGGATCCGGAGCTGGGTCCCCTCGTTGTTGGGGTTGACTCCGAGGTCCGAGTCGCGGATCGCCTTCTCCATCGCGGCGAGCTGCGACATGTCGTACGGCTTGACGATGGCCATCCGCGGCTCGGGCACCCCGACGGATGCCATCTGGGTGATCGGCGTCGGGGTCCCGTAGTAGTCGAGCACGATGCGGGAGAACATCGCCGGAGTGGCCCGACCGGTCCTGATCGCGCCGAGCTCCTCCTTGGCGTGCTCGACGGCGCGCTCCATCTTCTCCTCTGCTTCGAGCAGAGTCTCCTCGATCACCTGTTCCGTCGCCTCCTTCTGATGGTCCGGTGTCCCTGCTGGCACCTGCCGGTACGGATCCGCCGCGCGGGCCGGCCGGTCAGGTCGTGATCAAGGTACCGATGCGCTCACCGGCGACCGCGCGCACGATCGTGTCGTCGCCCTGCGCGCCGAAGACCAACATCGGCAGGTCGTTGTCCATGCAGAGGCTGAACGCCGCGGCGTCGGCGACCCGCAGTCCGCGCCGCAGCGCCTCGGCGAAGGTCACGGTGTCGAGCTTGCTGGCGGTCGGGTCGGTCCGTGGATCGGCGGTGTACACCCCGTCCACGCCGTTCTTGCTCATCAGCACCACGTCGGCGTGGATCTCCAGGGCACGCTGCGCCGAGACAGTGTCGGTGGAGAAGTACGGCATCCCGGCACCCGCGCCGAAGATCACCACGCGGCCCTTTTCCAGATGCCGGATGGCGCGCAGTGGGATGTACGGCTCCGCGACCTGGGCCATGGTGATGGCGCTCTGCACCCGGGTCTCGACGCCTTCCTTTTCCAGGAAGTCCTGCAGGGCCAGGCAGTTCATCACGGTGCCCAGCATGCCCATGTAGTCGGCGCGAGCCCGGTCCATGCCGCGCTTCTGCAGCTCGGCACCGCGGAAGAAGTTGCCGCCGCCGACCACCACCGAGACCTGGACCCCGAGCCGGGAGACAGTCGCGATCTGCCGGGCGATGTCCTGCACCACGTCCGGGTCGACGCCGATCGCTCCGCCGCCGAATACCTCACCGGACAGTTTCAGCACCACCCGCCGGGACCGCCCGGGTGGGGGCGCGGTCGGGTCGTCCGCCGCCAGCGTGTGTCCACTCATTACCTGCGTCATCCGACCCGCCCTTCGCTAGCTGCCCTCAGCGCCGCCGTACTCACCCTCGTGCCCACACTACGGAACGAGGAGGCCGTGGTGCCTGTCACGTACACCAACGGCCTCCTCCGTCGATCGATCGTCTCGATCCTCACCGGGTACCTGGCTGCGGCGGCCGCCGACCGGCCGGCGTGCCGGACACCCGGCCCGGACCGGCTCAGGCCTGGCCGACCTCGAACCGGACGAAACCAGTCACGTCGATGCCGGCCTCGGCCAGTACCTTCTTGACCGTCTTCTTGTTGTCCGCCACCGAGGCCTGCTCCAGCAGAACGAAGTCCTTGAAGAAGGCGTTCACCCGGCCCTCGATGATCTTGGACATGGCGGCTTCCGGCTTGCCCTCCTCGCGGGCCGTCTGCTCGGCGATCCGGCGCTCCGACTCGACCGTCTCCGCCGGCACTTCCTCACGGGTGAGGAAACGCGGCCGCATCGCGGCGATCTGCATCGCCACGCCACGGGCGTCGGCGTCGGCCGCCTCGTCCTCCTTGCCGGAGTACGCCACCAGGACGCCCACCTGCGGCGGCAGGTCCTGCGCCTTGCGGTGCAGATAGACCGTGACGGTGCCGTCGAGCCGGGCGAACCGGTTGAGCACCAGCTTCTCGCCGATCTTGGCGGACTGCTCCTGGACCGCGTCGGCCACCGGCCGGCCGTCCGGCAGGGTGGAGCCGAGCAGCGCCTCCGCGTCGGTGGCCTTGATCTGCTCGCCGTGCTCGACCAGCAACTGCGCGAAATCGATGAAGTCGGTGTTCTTCGCGACGAAGTCGGTCTCGCAGTTGAGCTCCAGCAGCGCCGACCCGGCGTGGGCCACCAGACCGTTCGCGGCGGTGCGGCCGGCCCGCTTTCCGACGTCCTTGGCACCCTTGATCCGCAGGATCTCGACGGCCTTGTCGAAGTCGCCCTCGGCCTCCTGCAGTGCCTTCTTGCAGTCCATCATGCCGGCGCCGGTGAGGTCGCGGAGCTTCTTGACGTCCGCGGCGGTGAAGTTGGACATGACTCTCTCTTCAGTCTCGTCAGACGGCTTGGGTGGTCGTCATTCCGCAGCGGCGGCAGCGGGCTCGTTTTCCTTGCTGGCCGAGGGCTCGTTCTCCTTCTTGGCCGGCCCCTCGAGCAGTTCGCGCTCCCACTCGGGCAGCGGCTCGTCGGTGGCGACGGCGCCCGGCTCCGGCTTCTCCTCGGCACCACGCGACTTGCCGGAACGGGCGATCAGACCGTCTGCCACGGCGGTCGCGACGACCCGGGTGAGCAGCTCAGCGGAGCGGATCGCGTCGTCGTTGCCCGGGATCGGGAAGTCGACCTCGTCCGGGTCGCAGTTGGTGTCGAGCACCGCGATCACCGGAATGCCCAGCTTGCGGGCCTCGTCAACGGCGATGTGCTCCTTCTTGGTGTCGACGACCCAGATCGCCGCCGGCACCTTCTGCATGTCCCGCAGGCCGCCAAGCGTACGGCTGAGCTTGTCCTTTTCCCGGGACAGCTGCAGGGTCTCCTTCTTGGTGTAGCCCTGCGCGGTGCCGGTCAGGTCCAGCGCCTCCAGCTCCTTCATCCGCTGCAGTCGCTTGTACACCGTCTGGAAGTTGGTCAGCATGCCGCCGAGCCAACGGTGGTTGACGTACGGCTGACCGACCCGGGTCGCCTGCTCGGCGATGGCCTCCTGCGCCTGCTTCTTGGTCCCGACGAACAGGATGTTGCCGCCGTCGGCCACCGTGTCACGCACGAAGGTGTACGCCTTCTCGATGTAGTCGAGGGTCTGGCGCAGGTCGATGATGTAGATGCCGTTACGCTCAGTGAAGATGAACCGCTTCATCTTCGGGTTCCAGCGCCGGGTCTGGTGCCCGAAGTGCACACCGCTCTCCAGCAGCTGACGCATGGTCACCACGGCCATGGTGTCTTCTCCCTGTATGTCCCTGGTTGTCACGCCGGCCGGCGGCCGGGCGTCCTGGCGCCCGGTCGGCGGTCATGGTGGGCCTGAGTGATCAGGACCAGGGGACCGTCGCCCCCACAGCTGTCGCCGGGGAGAAGGGCGCGCGAGGTCGACCGCGCGAGGCGGTCGCCGGTTGACAAGTGTACGCCCTGCGCCGGGTCGCGACCCGGCCAGCCCGGATGGTTCAGCCCGCGAGTCCGGCCACCACGAACAGCAGCAGGCCGACCAGCAGATGCGCGGTCGGCGGACGCAGCCACGCCTCGACCGGGGAACCCACCTTGGTCGCCCCGGTGGCCAGCGCGTAGAGACCGATACCGAACGCGGGCAGTCCGATCATCAGCGCCGTACCGGCGACCACCGCGCCGACCTCGGCCGGATCGGCGAACGCTCCGTCGAGCAACAGCCGCAACGCCGGCACCTCGAAGATCATCACCAGGACGGCGAACAGGATCCCCAGCGCAGGACGTCGACTGCGGTACACCCCGTCGCTGACGACGCTGCCCGCCGGTGCCCGCCGGCCGCCGTATTCCCCCATCGGTGGTGGATCACCGGCCGGACGGGGCGTGACCGGTGGCATGAGCCCGGTGGGAATGTCGACCGAACTGGCCGAATCGTCCGCCCGCACCTGATCGGACCGCCGGCCGGGGTCGGACCGCCGTGCCGACTCGGACCGCCTTGCCGACTCGGACCGCCGGCCGGCATCGACCGCCGGACCTGGCTCCGGCCGGGGCTCCGGGGTCGCGAACGGTGGACCGCTCGCCGGCCCGGGAGGTGCCGACGCCGGTGGAGCGAACGGCGGTGCCGAGGCCGGCGGAGCAAACGGCGGTGCCGACGCGGGAGACCCGTACGGCGGTGCCGACGACGGTTCCGGCGCCGCGCGCCGGCGGCCCCCTTCCGTCGTATCCGCCCGGGCAGCCCGGGCGGCCCGCAATTCGCCGGTACCGTCGCCACTGGCGTACCGGCTGGCGCCGCCGAACGGATCGTCACCGAGCCGGTCGCTGCTCGACTCGGTGGATTGCCAGGACGAATCGACGTATGTGCGCTCGGAGTACCACCGAGGATCGGGGTCGTCCGGATAGTTTCGGTTCGGGTCCACGGACAGGGACCGTATGTCACCGCAACCGCCGCCGCCACTCGGGTCCGCTCCACCGACGTATCGGGCGATCTTGTACTGGTGCTGGTCAGACCGGCGCTAGCAGGTCGGCGGCCGACACCGTCGCGGCGTCCACAGCAAGCCCGCCGTCCACAGCCACGGCGTACCGCACCGGGCATGAGCCATCGCCGCCGGGCACTTTGCCGGGCATGACCAACATCAGGCAGGCCGTCGGCGCCTACGGCGAACGCTGCGCGGTACGGCACCTCATCGACGCCGGGCTCGTCGTCGTCGAACGCAACTGGCGCTGCACGGCCGGCGAGATCGACATCGTCGCCCGGCACGCCGACACCATCGTGTTCTGCGAAGTGAAGACCCGACGCAGTGACCGCTACGGCGCGCCGGAGGAGGCGGTCACCACGGCCAAGGCCCGGCGGATCCGCCGGCTGGCCGCCGGCTGGCTGGCCGCCAACCCGGCACATGGCCGGCGGCCGGTGCGATTCGATCTGGTCTGCGTGACCGTCGGCCGGTCCGGCGCGGCCCAGGTCCGGCATCTGCCGGCGGCCTTCTGACCAGCGTCGCTCGACCCATCGGCGTCGCCCGGCACCCGCTGCCTAGCATCCGTCGTCAACCGGTCGCCACGTTGTCCACAGCGGGACCTCTGTCCACAGGTACACCCCTGGCCGGCCCGGCGGCCCGGGTCGCCGACGGCGAACGTCGAGCCATGAGAAATGACATCCACCGCCCGCCGCGCGCCGACGACCGACCGCCCTCCACGGAGGATGGCTCATCGTTGGAGACCGGACGATGAGCTACGCGAAGGTGCTCTGCGTCGGCCTGGTCGGCGTCACCGGGCATCTCGTGGAGGTGGAGGCCGACCTCGCCGCCGGGCTCCCGGCAGTGATCATCTCGGGGTTGCCGGACACCACCCTGCACGAGGCACGGGACCGGGTACGCGCCGCGATCGTCAACTCCGGGCAGCACTGGCCGAATAGGCGGATCACCGTCAACCTACTGCCGGCGACGCTGCCCAAGGTCGGTTCGGGGTTCGATCTCGCCGTGGCCACCGCGTTGCTCGGCGGGACCGGAGAACTGCCGCTCGCCCCGGTCGAGGGGGTGGCGCTGCTCGGCGAGTTGGGCCTGGACGGCACCGTACGACCGGTGCGCGGGCTGCTACCCATGGTGGTGGCGGCGGCCCGGGCCGGGGTGACCCAGGTGGTGGTGCCGGCCGCGAATGCGGCCGAGGCGGCGGTGGTGCCGGGGGTGCGGGTGAAGGCCGCCGACACGCTGCACCGGCTGATCGCGTTCATCCGCGGCGCCGGCGAGTTGCTCGATCCGCCGCCACCGAAGCCGGGCACCGTCCAGGCCGGCCCGGACCTGGCCGACGTCGCCGGGCAGGCGTTCGGCAAGCGGGCCTTGGAAATCGCCGCTGCGGGTGGCCACCACCTGGCACTGATCGGACCGCCCGGTGCCGGCAAGCCCCATGCAGAAATATGACACATATCTATCACCACCCTTTGCCCTGATTTGCCCGGTAATGATGACAAGCCGTGGCTGCCGGCGGTGCCGGACCACCGCCGTCCACTCTGCCCCCACCGCTCCTACCGCCAGCTTTTTCCCGCGGTTCGCAAGGCCTTCCTTCTCGACTGAGGGGGTGGGCTGATGACCAGCCGTACCGACAAGGCGTTACGGGGGTTGACGTGGCTCACGGTTGCCGCCCTGGCGATCGTGGCCGGTGCAATCTCGTTCGCTCACATGACCGAACTGGCCATCAAACACGGCCAGACGGGTTGGAAAGCTTATGCCTTCCCGATCAGTGTGGACGGGCTGGAGATCGTGGCCAGCCTCTACCTCGTGGCCCAGCGCCGCGCCGGACGCCCCACCGGCTGGATCCCCTGGGTGGCGCTCGTGATCGGCACCATCGCCAGCCTCGCCGCGAACATCGCCGTCGGCAGCCACGACCCCATCGGCAAAGCCCTCGCCGGCTGGCCCGCACTATCCATGCTCATCGCCGTCAAACTGCTGTTCGGCATGATCGACCACAGTGAGGCCGACCAGCAGACCGTCCGAGACGATCAACGGCCGTCCGTTGATCGTCCCCTTAACTCCGGGACAGTCCCCCAGACCGGCCCAGACAGCGGACCGCCGTCCGGGCCAACGCTGGACAGGCAGACCAGTCCCTGTGGGGTGCCCACGACCGGCGGGACGAGCCGGGCCACCGAACTCACATCAGAGCGCTCGGCCGGTCCGGCGTTCAAGCCCACACCGGTAGACACACGCACCGTGGCACATCTCCTCCCAGCCGCACGAACCGCCCACGAGACACTGACGGCCACAGGACGTTCGCTGTCAAGAGACAGACTGGCCGACACCATGCGCAACAACGGGCACGGCGTATCCAACGAACGCGCATCACTACTACTCAGAATCCTCAAAACAGAAGCCAAGCCCGACGCCCCCGTGCCGGCTCCGGACGACGACGACACGATGACAGACACGCCCGCAGCAACACCGGACACGGCGTAGAGCCCGACAGGATTGCTCGCCAGCGGTAAGGACCACGCTTGGGGTGCGCCGCGTCCCCTACCAGGTCGATCTGCACTGACCTTGGCGGTAGCAAACCGAGGTCTGACCAGACGAACATGGGTTCCCGTTCGATCCTCGCCGTCAGCGGGTGGCCAGTGCAGCGGAGCGCCGCCCAACGCCACTTCGGTGACGATCTGTAGTCAGATCGGCAGCGAACCGCACAGTGCTCGCGGCAGGAGATCTGTGTCGAATTGCCAGCAGGTGCCAGCCCATGCACCAGCGATCCGCGCTCCGCTACAACGCTCACTTCGCGGAGGCTACAGAAAGTAACGAAAGCTCCGGACCGGTCCACACCAGACTCGGTCGGCAGAGGAGCAGACATCCGTGTCCACTAGGACAATCGCCGGCGCATCCCTACTGGTGTCGAAGTGTGCTGAACCGTGCCGCACGCACACAGTGTCACGACCCGGGCTTGCGTGAGCGGGGTGGTGCAGAGTAACTTCTCGGCATCGGCCGCCGTTGCCGGCCTACCCGGTGTGCTTCGCTGGTGTCCAGAACGAAAGTGGCGGGACTGGACGCGTCAGCAACCAGTCCCGCCAGCACCTATCACGACTCAGTACCGCCTCAGCGGCACTCGGACGGCGTCTGCTCGCAACAGCGCCTTCCACCGCCGACGATAGCGCTACCAGCGCTTTCCTGACAAGAAACCGCTGGTAGCGGCGCTGTCGCGCTGCGGATTGACCTCCGCTGGGGCTAGAAAGGCGGCCCTGCGATGACCAGGAGAACCTGACAGATGCGGCTGTGGGCCGCGCTGTCCACCGGCAGGGCTGTGAACAGAAGCACAGGCGCTGGAGGGTAACTCAGACGGCCGCCCACCGTCGGCTGTGAGTCCTACTCAGGAAGCCCATGTGCGTCACGATCTCGTGCAAGCACCTTGCTACGAACGTCTCACTGGCGTCCGGCAGATGATCGTTTGGTAACCCTTCGCGTCCTACGAGGAGTCGCGTGAGGCCCATCCCCGACCCCCGACGCCGCTTCAACCGAGGCGAGCGAACTGCTCTCTACCTCGCCGCTGACGGCCGCTGCATGGCCTGCGGCTCGGAGCTTGAACCCGGCTGGCACGCCGACCATCACCGGCCGCACTCGCGTGGCGGCGCGACAGACGTCATCAACGGGCAGGCGCTCTGCCCGACCTGCAACCTGAAGAAGGGCGACAGAACCGTGGCAGAACTACGCGAGTGGCAAAGCGAAGCTCTAGAAAAGTTCCTCCGGCTGCCTGGTGACTTCCTGTGCGTCGCTACCCCTGGCGCTGGCAAGACTCGCTTCGCTTTGGCCGCCGCCGAAGCGCTTGTTCAGCGCGGCGAGATCCAGAAGATCATCGTGGTGGCACCGACCGCGCACATGCGCAACCAGTGGGCCAGAGCCGCCAACGCTGTGTTCGGAATCCAACTCGACCCGCGGTTCACCAACGGCGACGGAGCGCCTGCCCGAGACTTCGACGGAATCGCGGTCACCTATCAATCTGTCGCCAGCCAGCCGCTGCTCTACCGGCGTATCGCCACCATGTCCCGCACCCTGGTCATCCTCGATGAGGTACACCACGGCGGGGACACCCTGTCATGGGGTAGCGCTCTGCGGGAAGCGTTCGGGGATGCCTCGCGGCGGCTTCTGCTCTCAGGCACGCCGGACCGGACCGACGGAAACGCGGTCCCGTTCGTCACATACGACAAGGACCGTCGGTTCGTCGCCGACTACTCGTACGACTATGGTCAGGCCCTCGCTGACCGGCAGGGCGTGGTGCGGCCGATCGCGTTCGCCGCGATGGATGGGGACGCACGATGGCTCGATGCCAGCTCGGTGGAGTCAAAACTGAAGCTGTCGCAGACTGACCCGACGACCAGAGCGAAGGCCCTGTCATCGGCACTGCTCGCCGATGGCCCCTGGATTACATCGGTGCTGCGGGCTGCGAACGACGAACTCACCTCCCACCGCGAACTCGTTCCAGATGCCGCAGGGCTGGTGGTAGCGGACGACCAGTTCAAGGCGGTGAAGTACGCCAGCCTCCTCGAACAGATCAGCGGGGAGAAGCCCACTCTGGCTATCAGCGACATCCCCGACGCCTCAGAGGAGATCGCCAGGTTCACCAAGGCGGATACGCGGTGGATCGTTGCCGTCGCCATGGTGTCCGAAGGTGTCGACATCCCGCGTCTAGTCGTCGGCGTGTACGCGACCGCAAAGTCCACCGAATTGTTCTTCAAGCAGGTCGCCGGCCGGTTCGTCCGTACGCGCGGCGAGGATGACTACAGCTGCGCCACCCTCTACATCCCGTCGGTTGATCCGCTGGTCTCATACGCAGCGGAGATCGAGCGGACAGTCCCGCGGGCGTTGAAGGAGGCCGAGGAGCGAGCCGAACGCGAGGCCCAAGAAGGTAGCGGGAGCGGCCGACAACTGGAGTTCGACATGGTTGTGCCCCTGGCCCCGTCCGAGGCGGTGCACATGGCCACGATCCTGTCAGGCGACTCGTTCACCGAGGCCGAACTGCGGTCAGCGGAAGAGTACGCAAAGCTTGCAAACCTCCCGGCAAACGTCACGCCAGCCCAGGCGGCACAGCTTCTGCGCATCGCTGGGATGCGGCACGCGGCCCCGGACCCGGTTCAGACCGCACCAGCCGCGTTGACTGACAAAAAAGCAGCGGTGCGGAAGGACCTCAACCGGCTCGTGGGCCGCCTACACCGGATCACCAACAAGCCACACAGGCACATCAACGCCGACTTGAACAAGCACTGTGGAGACACCGTGGCAACCGCCTCCCTAGACAACCTGGAGAAGCGAAAGGTTCTGCTCGCCCGGCTGATATCGGACGCGACGCCGTGACCACGGAGACGACCCGGCTGCGGGGGCAACGGCGTGCTGGTAGACGCACTGGGCTCGGCATTGCGTCGAGGCGGGAACGCGCTGGGAAACGTGCCCGGCATGCTGAAGCGGGTACTCGCCGAAGAGTCATAGCAGGAGTTCGTGACTCAGCGTGGCGAGCACGTCCGGCACACTTGGGCGTCTCCATGCTGTGCCGCTACCCGGCGCTGCGGCCAAACGTGAGAACAACTCGCTGGTCCGGAATGTCGTAGGCCCAAAGTAGGGTGCGAACGGTATTCGGCACGATCACTTTAAGGATTACGAATGTCCATGGAGATCCACTTTCTGAACGTCGGGCACGGTGACTGCACGATCATCGAGTTTCCCTCCGGTCGGATCATGATGATCGATATCAACAACACCAAAACCCTCCCCGAGGACGATGTGGTCGCTCTCGCGGAGAATAAAGGCATGTCGACCTGGGATTTCCGTTATCGGATGGCCGTCGAGGTACGCAAGTCCTGGGAAGACTACTATAAATCGCTACTCGTCGATCCAGCCGATTACTTCAAGGCCAACTTCCCCGGGAAATCGGTCTTCCGGTACGTACAGACGCATCCCGATCTTGACCACATGAGCGGCCTTCACCGCTTCTTCTGGCAGGACAAGATCGGCTTGGAAAACTTCTGGGACGTTGCGCACACGAAGGAACTCGACGAGGACAACTTCAAGAATTGCCCCTACGACTACACAGACTGGGTGACGTACTTGGCTCTACGTGAGGGCTGGGGACCCAAGAGCAACGGCTCGCTCGACAAAGAGCACCACAAGGTCCTCAATCTGCTCCGTGGTGACACGGGAGACTACTGGGACGATGACGGTATCGAGATCCTGTCGCCGACCGCCGAGCTGATCGAGGTCTGTAACACCACCGACAAGTACAACAACGTCTCGTACGTCCTGAAGATCACCTACGCCGGGCGCACCATCATCCTGCCAGGCGACGCGGAGTCCGCCGCCTGGAACTCGGTCCTCGACAAGCCAGGCGCCAACCAGATCGGCTGCGACGTGCTCAAAGCGTCTCACCACGGCCGGGAATCCGGCTATCATGAGAAGGCCGTGATGGCGATGTCACCGAAGGCCGTGATCTGTTCCGTGGGTAAGAAACCCAGCACGGACGCCTCCGACGAGTACGCGAGCCACGGGGCAACGGTGCTGTCCACCCGTTTCCACGGCACGATCAAGATGACCGTGTGGGCGGACGGCGACATCTGGATCGACAACCACAAGGGCGAGCGCATCTGCACCATCGACTAGCTGACCTCGGCCTCGGCGGTCGCGTATACGTTACGGCCTTCCCGGGTCACGCCGCCTCGGGCTGCGGCGGGGTGGGCTCGGTACTCAAGGTCTCCAGCGACACGAACAGCTGGCGGGCATACTTGTCGGCCGCGCGGCGGACCGCGTCGCTGGTGGACCAATTCCACCAGCCGATTGCCGCAAGAACGTCGAAGGCAATGAGTCCCGTCTGCTGCTTCCAGCCGAGCGGGACAAGCGACCACCGGGCGAGCACGAGCGTTGCCGCCACGGCGAGGCCGCAGACTACCCATGCCGGGACACGGCAGGCATAGGCGTTACGACGGAACCCGTAGGTGATGTTCTCCTCGAAGACCAAAGGGAACTTCTTCTGGTCCCTGGTTCGCTCTCGCAACGCATCGGTAGCCATCGCGTAGACCGCGTCCGCTTCGGCGGGATCCACGATCTCCGTGGCCTTGTCGGGCAGCTCAATGTCGAGGTGCTTACGGACGAGCTGATGCCGCCGGGCGATGACAGTCTGCGCCTCCCCCGAACGCCACCGCAACAGGGCGTCGGAGGGCCGGCCACCCCACTTCTCGAACAGCACTGGCTGAATCCGAAGTCCGCGGTCCCTCACCACCTGCGAGACGACGAACGGCAGGCAGAACGTGGCGAGGACGGCGATTTTGCTCCAGATAGTAACCAAGACAGGTACCGCGAAGATCGCGTAAACGATCACCGGGAGCACCACCAGGACGGCCGGCGTGAACCGGGCCTTCCGGTTGTACCGGTCGGTGACCAGTTGCAGCAGGCTCACCCGCATCTCCTCAAGATCGCTAACGGTCAGTCTTCGAGGTCTTCGACCAGCGGGGGAAGTGGGCTGAGACCGGCCCAGCCGGGGCGAGGCGGGGAGTCCCAGCTGCTGTGACAGATTGTGCGGCCCTCAGTGGCGGCCACGAAGCATCCGCGCCGGGTCAGGGCGTTGACGACTTTCGGCGAGGGGTGTTTCGGCGCCGCTTTCGCCGAGCTGATAAACGCCGTGCACATGGCGGCATGGGGCGCTTGTGGGGATCCGAGAAGTCGGTTGAGGATGGTTGGGCCGACGTTGCGACGGCTGCCGTGGTGCGGAGCCTGGAGGAAAGTGAGTGGCGCCGCCGGGAATGGCCCGAAGATCGTCTCGTAGTAGGACGCTGCGGCGGTCAAGGCAGGAATTCCCGCGTCCCCCGTGAACAACATTCGCTCGCCGCCCACGCGCAGCAGGGTGATCACCGATGAGTTATTCCTCGGGCTGGTCACCCCGTCGTCCGTCAAGGTCTCCATGGGAAGCCAGGACGCCAAGCGCTCCAGCAGATTGACTCCGCGCTGCATCAGCCATGCTCCAGCCGAGGCCGACAGGACAGCAGCCCTAGCATCAATGAGGTGCTGCTGGAGTAACTCCTCGTAGTAACCTTGCGTCGGCCCCAGCACCGTGATCTGGCCGCCGAACCGTGACAAGCCGGTAAACGGCTCGATCACCGATACGTCGCGCCTCCGCGCGACCGCGAGCAGCTCGTCGAGCGCTTCCAAGTTGGAGAACTCCGAGACGTCGTAGGCGTGCAACCGCGGCTGGTGGACCATCAACTCCTTTACGTCCAGTCGTTCGATGACACCGGCAAGGCCGTCGAGGTGATCAGCGTCGGGATGTGTGGAGATCATTAGATCCACCCGATCGGTCCCGTAGTACCGGCCGACGTGGTCGGCGAGTTCCTCGCTGGTGTAACCGCGCCCACCATCGATCACAACAACTACATGGCGGGCCTCGACTTCGCAAGTGAAGCGGACTGTGACCGCGTCGCCACTCTTACCGCCATCCTGGTTCTCATTCTCGACTGGCAGAAAGTCGACCTCGTACACCGATCATCCCATTGCGATCGCCAATCCTCGAACATGTGATCGAGGGCTAGACGACTGTACGCCGGCCTTCAAGCCACCGCTACCCCACCGGCCACGACGCTGACGCCGGCCACTCCTTTGCGGCTCGCGCCAGGGCCGCAGAAGCCATGCCAGGAGGGCGTCCAGCTCAACGGTGGGCAACGGCCCTGGTGGCCGACGCCTGGTTGCACCATCCCACCGGGACTCCATGGTGCGCGGCCTCGCCTCCACGGAGCCGGCATCCCGCCTCACTGCCCGGTCCGACACGGAGTCATCGACGACTCACCAACTGAACCCCGATCCGCTCCACAAAGTGGCCGGCGAGCGCGAGACAACCCAACCCGTCGGACTCTGCGAGCTGCGCTAATGCTCGACGAGACCACATACCTTTTGACCAGCAGAAACATCGCCAAACTGATCGAAGTCAGTCAACTCAATTGAGTGCTATTGAGACTTGACACCGGGTGCCCTGTCCCGGAGTACGACAGACTAGTTCGCCGCTTACACCCCAAGTTGGTCGGATAGTGGGGCCGGTAGCTGGCCGATGCGAGCGGGGATTGTCGTCTCGGCCGCTGCCGCCGGGTTGGCCGCGCCGGCTACGGTGCGCGCTTCCGTCGAGGAGGTGGGCGCCGATGAGTTGGCCACAGCCCGCCTTCCGGATCAGTGTGGACGGGCTGAAGATCGTGGCCAAGCCTGTACCTCGTGGCGCAGCGCCGCTCGGGTCGCCCGACCGGTTGGATCCCCTGAATGGCTCGTGATCGGCACGATGGCCAGCCTCGCCGCGAACATCGCGGTTGGTGGCAACGACCCCATCGACAAGGCGTTGGCCGGGTGGCCGGCGCTATCGATGATCACTGCAGCCAAGCTGCTGTTCGGCATGGTCGACCACAGCGAAGACGATCAGCGGCCGTCCGCTGATCGTCTGCTCGTCCCCGGAAGGGTCGCGCAGACCGGCCCGGACGGTGGCCCGCTGTCCGGGCCGACACCGGACGGGCCGACCGGTATCCACGGCCCGTCCGCGACCGGCGGGCCGGGCCGGGCCATCAGGCTCACCCCCGGACGGTCGAGCGACCCGGCATCCGAACCCATGCCCGGTGGACGCGCGCACAGTGGCGCACCTGCTTCCGGCCGCGGATCGCTCGGGCGGCACTGGCGGCCACGGGACGCTTCCTGTCTCGGGCCAGGTTGGCCAGCGCGCCGATGCGAGCCCGCTCCGCACGTCAGGTGTCGGAGCACCAAGGCACGGTCATGGCGTGTCCAATGAACGTGCATCACTGCTGATGAAGGTGCTCAGGGCAGAGCAGGAGACGACAGGAGCCGGCCCTGATGCTGTGGGCGGTACGGCGACGGTGTCCTGAACTGCGACCGAGCGGTCGAAGCACTTCACTCGTGGTGGTGCCGGTTTAGCTTCCGGACGGTCGCCAACTCTGGTCCACGCTGGTCTGGTGCCCCGGGGCTGGCGAAACACGAAGGGAACGGGGTCGTGCGCTCGGGTTACAGGGGGAAGCTTGTTCGTGATCTATGGGGTTCAGGGACCCGCTGCTCTACGCTGGGCGGGCAGTCGGAAGCACAGCGGAGGGAGTGGCTATGTCCGTGCTGGTGGCGTTCTCGGTGACACCGTTGGGCGTAGGCGAGGACGTGGGTCGGATCGTCGCTGAGGGCATCCGTGTGGTCCGGGCCTCGGGCTTGCCGAACCAGACCGATGCGATGTTCACGTTGGTCGAGGGGGATACGTGGGATGAGGTCATGGGAGTGGTCAAGCAGGCGGTGGAGGCTGTGGCTGCGTTGGCGCCACGGGTAAGTACGGTAGTGAAGGTCGATTACCGACCGGGTGTTTCTGGGGCGCTTACCGGGAAGGTCGAGGCGGTGGAACAGTACCTCAGCGAAGGCGTCGGCGAGTGAGAAGACCGCGGTGTCGGCGCTCCAGCGCAGTGCAGCCTACCCGCTAAGAATTTGACATTCCATCTAGGAGTTCTGCGCATTCTCGTGGTCCTGGTAGGTTACGTGCTGCGATTGGGGTTGCAGCAAAGACACGATTGGCGAGGGATAGGAAGATCCCTTGCCGGTGACTGACGGGAAGGCTCGACAACGTCTCGACAATTAGTTGCGAACCAGCTTCGGGCTCATTGGTTTCAATCAGCGCCATAGCTCGGTCGAGGCTCATAATCGCGGGATCGCCAACTACTTGTGGAGAGTAGAGTTGCCGGGCTTGTCGATGGGTTTTTTGTGCCGCATCATACTCACCGACCATCGTGCGCACTCGCCCTTCGTAGAACAGGCGTCGGCGCAGGGAAAATCCGAAGAAGGATTCGGCACGGTCTGTCTCATTCAGTGCGTCGTGTGAATCTTGGGCTCGGTGAAGCGCGACGCGCGCCTCGCAGTGGTCGCCAAGCCGGGCACGTGCGAGCGCTTCCAACATCGATGCCAGCGCCACAGGGAAGCACGGCTTCATGTTCGCGATCTGTTGTGCCTGCTGGGCGAGGCGCACAGCATCTGCTTGCCGTCCGTTGTAGAGCGGCACCATCGCGCTGAGTGCCCGAACTGCGGCCTGCAGCTGCGTTGCGCCGGACTGATCGGCGGCGGCCATCGCCGTGGCGTACCAGGAGTAGGCTTGCTTGGTGTCTCCCAGCACGCTGAATTCGTCGGCGACTACGGCAGAGAAGCGGGCGATTACGCCGTTCAGCACTTGAACGTCATCCACGTTCCGGGCATACCGAAGCATCATATTTGCGTCGATCAGGTCCGGCGTGATGTGGCGGATCATGTCCGCAGGCGCCATTGTGGCAACATTGGCTGCATGTTCGCGAACCTTCTCCTGCAATCGAGATAGGCGATCCGCATACAGCAGCCCTTCGCCATTTGCTGCCTCAATCGCTTGAAGCATCTTGTCTGGCTCAGGCAGTAAGTAGGGCGCAGTGCCACCTGAAGAGACACGGTTTTCCTGGTCGCGCCTTGCGCTCAGTTCTGACGAAACCAAACTCAGTGCCAGACCCGCAGACGAACCATTTCCGGGTGTCCGGTTCGGGAGTGGAGACGAGGAGGAGCGAACTATGTAGAAGCCAAGCTCTTTATCGCTTGCCACCCCGAGGACGGCACGAAATGCTTCGCGGTAAAGAGCTTGTGGCCATCGGTGCCGGCCGCGTTCAAGTTTGCCGACGTAGGTGTCGTCCAAGGCGACGCGGCGCCGGTGCTTGTCCCAGAGGTAGTTGTTGACGGCCTCAGCCAACTCCTGGCGAGACATCGGGCGGGAAGATCCGGACGGCGACTGACATCCCAGACGGGCGTCACGTAGGAGGTCGTTCGGTTGCTGGGCGTCACGGTCAAGGCCTGAAGCGGAGTGCTTCCGCCGTGGTGGTTGAGGCGGCATGGCGCCCTCCCCCGGTTCGATGCTGTCGATACCGCCGCGTCACGGCTACCCTCGGCCGGCACGGCGCTGTCGTCAGCATATTGCGTGGCTGAGCACGGCTCCAGACTTACGGGGTCGAGGGAGGCCGAGGGAGGCCGGGAGCCACGCGCCCCCTGCGGATTCCCTTGGGGGCGCGTGGCGCAGCCTCGTCGTGCTTGATCAGCCCACCTCCTACCTGTCGAACTCGCCCAGGCGAACGCCATGAGTGAAGGCGCCCCACTCGGCTGCGGTGAACGCCAAGATCGGACCGGTGAGGTTCTTTGAGTCGCGAACGCCGACGACGCCGGTCGCGGCGGACGCGACTTCGACGCAGTTGTCTCCGCCTCCGCTTCGACTTGACTTACGCCAGTTGGTGAAAATGGTGAAGTTCATCATCTGCTCCCTGTCATATGAACCAAGCCCTCTGCCACCTCGGCGAGGAAGTCTCTGCTGTCTGCGGATGTCATCGCCGCTTCCTGTAACCGCCGGTAGAGATCTAGATATTTGTTGACCTCAGTGGGATCCGTGAGGACGAGATCCGAGGTGACGGTGTCGACGGCGACAACGACTGGATCGTCATGGTCGGGATAGCGATAGGTGAAGAACGGCGAACGGGGCACCGCGTATCCTTCGATCGAAGCCGACAGCGGGAGAATCCGGATGGTGACCTGATTTCGGTGGTGTCCGACGTCAACGAGGTGGTCAAGTTGGGCGCGGACCACATCGGGTGGTGCGGCGAACCGACGGACTGCTAGCTCATCCACGATCACCTCGTAGATTGGTCCCCCCGGTCGCTCCAGAACCCTTTGCCGGGCGGCGCGGGCTTCCAGTGCGCGGGCTGGGTCGAAGTCGGCGGAGTAGGTGGCGCGGTCGGCTCGTGCCCGGACCTCGGTGAAGGCCGGAATCTGAAGTAGGCCAGGCAGCAGCGTCATCTGATACTCGTTGATGGAGCAGGCTCCGGCTTCAAGATTGGCGTATAGCGCCTGGCGCGGACCCATCTCTTTAGCGAACTTCTCCCACCATCCTTTTTCCTGGGCCTCGCGCGCGATGGTCATGATCTGCGTCCAGCGCTTTTCTCCGACATCGAGAGCTGCCAGAATGCGCATGATCTCGTCGAGATCAGGTGCGACATGTCCATTTTCCAGGCGGCTAATCCGTTGACGCGCGACCCCGATAGTTTTTGCCAACTTGTCAGAGGAGTATGCATGCTCTTCTCGCAGCCGCGTCAACTCGGCAGCAAGTCTCCGGCGGCGGACGTACGGACTGATCACGGGATACCTCCGTACGACAGAAAGGCAGCAGGTTACGTGGCGCAGGTGAACATCGTGTGCAGCAACAGCGTAGCCCGGCCCCGCCGCATATTTCCGGACCGACGAAGCGGATTTCAAGCAAACCGGCAGGTCAGCGGCTTGTCGCCTGGCAAGTCTCCTGCCAAGCCTACTGCCAAGTCAGCGTTGCTCAGTCTAGGACTGTCCGTGATCGTGGACATACGGCACGCGATGGTTGATGGCGATCACTCTGAAGTGCGTCAATCGGCTGCGTGCCGAGCACATATCCGGTCGAGTTCGGTGGAGGCACCATGCATGCGGAAGCAGCTCGCCATCTTCACGCTGTCCCCGTTGCTTCCTGGGTACCCGACCGCGCGGAACGCCGTGGGTTGAGGCTGGCTGCACCAGCGACCACCAGCCACGTCGAAGCCGCAGCCATGGTCTCCCCGCCGCAGCTATCGACGCCACCGGGCCTCGGCCGCCGCCCTCTGGCCACGAAGTCGACGCCAGGTCAGGGATCACCGACTGAAGATCCTCCTGCGCGGGTGGGCTACTCGGCTCGCGCAGACCTGCCCTACCCACTCAACGGACTTTTGGTCTGCGATTCCTGTGACCTCTCTTTGCGACCCCTGGAATCGATCGGTGGCAGGCGGTGCTATCGCTCTCCCTGCGGCTGTCGGCTGAGTCCCGTTGACGCGGAAGCGGTGGAACGGCAGACGTATAACGCGCTGGACGACAGCGGACTACTCCCGATCGAGAGCGTGTTTGATCCAACGGAGGCTGCAGGGCTGTTCATGCTGGCCTTGGTGGCCGTGCGGGTCGGGGCGGTCCCGGAGGAACTGGCTTACATCTGGCGGATCTGACTCCTGCCCGCCGTCGCTGCCGGGGAGGGCGTGGCGGCGGGCAGGCCACGAGCGGTGTCCGCCGAGCCCCCCTTGATTGACCATTAGCAAAGTGGCTGAGGAGCGATGATGTCGTCCCCTTTCCCCGATATTGATCCGAATCAGCGCCGGCCCGATCAAATCGTGGACGCTGGAACCTATCGCAAGAACGATCCGGTTTGGGTATGGGCGCCCCGCACCGGCCAGTGGCGGCCGGGCGTCGTCGACACAAGTTCAGGACTCGCAGTTCTGGTGACCTTCGTTCTTGGTCCTGGCGGCGGGACTGCGGTTGATTCACTTCTCCCGCGACATGTCATGCCGCGCGACGTGGGGATCGACGGTGGCGTCACTGACCCGCCGTTACCGCGTCGTCCACACACCGTCCAGCCCACATCTACCGGCACTCCAATCGTGGTGTGACCTACTTGTCTCCAGCGCCACTTCAGCAATAGAAAGGGTCACATCTTGGACAGACTCGCCCCAGCGGCTTCAGACGGCCTGGACCACCCGGTGTGGTGTGATCCAGACCAGTGCACCGTCGCCGGTCCAGCTGAGTTTCACCCCACGTCGGCGCCACCGGCCCACTGGAGCCGCCAGTACATCTGCAACCCGCCACCGAAGAAGCCCGGCACGGAGGTGACAGTCCAACTGGTGCGCTATCCGGAGGACCCGCAGCCGACCGACTTCATCAGGCTGGAATTGGGTGATTTCGAAGGTCGACAGTCGTTCTATTTGCGAATCGACCAGAGTGAGGCGATCGTCGAATCACTGTCGAAAATTCTCGTACAGGCGCAGCGGGACACCAGTTCTGCGACGAAAGGCGCACTATGACCACTGTCTTTTCCCCACCCCTTCCTGCGGCATCGAACGGCCGTGCCCCGCTGCCGCCCATCGTCTGCGCGATTGATGACGGCTACGCCACGCCATTGCAGGCGTTGATGCGCTCGCTGGCTGCCGCGCACCCCGACGCCGTCGGCGAGCTGCACCTGTTGGTCGTGCATCACCGGCTGAGCCAGGGCAGCCGAACGGCGTTGACCCGCGTCGCCGACGAGCTTGGCCTACCGATCCGGCTCGTCGCCGCCGATGGCATCACTGCGCCCGGACCTGTGTCCGGCTGGGTCAGCCCGGCGGTCTATCTCCGCCTGCAGCTCGCCGAGCTTCTCGATCTCGATGGTGTGATCCTCTACCTTGACGCCGACGTGCTCGCAGTCGCCGATCTGCGGCCGCTACTGCGCCGGCCACTACACGGAGCGGCGCTGGCTGCGGTGCGTGACCCGCGAAATCCGCTGGTTGGCGGCGGAATCGCCCTGCCCGGATGGAGGCGCTTGGGCGTACCCGCTGGGCGGGACTACTTCAACTCCGGCGTCATGCTGATGGACCTCGGGCAGTGCCGCAGGACAGGGCTGTTCGAGCGGGCGGCCCGGTTCCTGGCCGACTTCCCAGACGAGGTACGACTCTGGGATCAGGACGCACTCAACGTGGCGGCTGACGATCAGTGGCTGCGGCTGGACCGCCGGTGGAACACCTTCGTGCTTTCCCCCTTGGTCGACCAGCCCGGCTTCGTCCACACCGACACCGAGCCGGTGATGCCGCTTGCGCAACTGCTCGACGACGAGCACACCGCGGCCGTGCTCCACTTCGCGGGCAGCGACAAGCCGTGGCTTCCCGGCTACCCGGCCGGCCCGGCGCTGCAGCGCTACCGGTCTTTCCTGCTCGCCACTTCAGAAGCAAGCCGATGAGCGGCCGGAGTCTGTGGCGACGGCCGGAATTCTGGCTGGCGACCGCAGTGTTGACTCGGCACACCATCGGTGCCCTCAACCTGCGGAGCACCCTCAAGTTCGCCGCCGTAGCCAGGCCAGCTGACGGCGACGGCGACGGCATACCCCCGATTCCGATCCACGTCGTCATCCCGGTGTTGCGCGAGCAGCCTCACATCCGCCCGGCGCTGGAGTGGTTCGTTCCGCTGTTGGACCAGTTCTCCGGCTCGACGCTCACCATCGTCAGCACCGGCCGGGAGCAGCGCGAGCGGGAACACATGATCCGGTTGTTGACGGGCTGCCATGCGCAGTCGATCACCCCGGTCCGGTTTCCCCAGTTGTGTGACGCGGAGCTGCACGATCTGGTAGGTGCCGCAGCCAAGACCCAAAGCGGGGTGCTGACCGAGGCTGCGGCTAGGGAGGTCCTTCAGCGTTTTCCGTTGACCGCGCACGTCGTTGAGGAGGAACTCGACCGGCTGCTGTGGCCAGCGCACGTGCGTCATGTCCAGTTCGACGGGGACGGCCGCAAGGCAGCCCAGGTCAACCACGCCGCAGCCAGCCTAGGGAACGATGCGGTCGGCTACATCGCTGTCTACGATGTCGACTCCCGCCCTAGTGAAAGCCTGATGCGGCGCACTCTGGCGTTCATCGCCGCACGGGCCAGCGCCGATGGGCAGCTTCCGGCTGTAGTGCAGCAGTCTGCCCGATTCACCACCGCTGGCACCGGTCCGAGCTGGGCCGACCGGGCCATCTGTCGCGGCGCGGCCCGGGTGCAGACGCTGTGGACGCTGCGCCGCGAGGTCCCCAGTTTCCGCCGGTTCGCGTGGGCGACCCGGCGTGTCACAGGCGTGCCGCTGCTGGATGCGGCGATGCGGGGCCTTGCCCAGACAGTCGGCCACGGGCTACTGGTGCGTTGTGATGTCTTTGCCCGGCTTGGTGGCCTGCCGACTTACACAGTCCTGGACGATCTGCCGTTCGGATACCGCCTGACAGTCGAAGGCATCCCAGTGGACTGCGTGCCAGGACTGGCGGTCGCCGACGCACCGGAGGACGTGCGCGACCTTATCGCCCAGGGACGACGCTGGTTCCAGAACTACCTGGATTACCCCCGGTGCGCAGCGCGGGCGCGCGCCGATGCCGTCGGGACCACCGCCGAACACGCGGCCGTACTGACCGTGGCGGCCTACCGGGGGCTGGCGTGGCTCGCCGCCGGTCCCGCTACTGCGGCGTGCCTCGTGCTGGCCGCCGGCCGGTTCCGCCCACCGGTGCGCGTTCTGGCCGCTGCGGCGTTGTGGCTGGGCACAGTCACCCCCGTGCGGATGCTCGCCGGTACCGAGGGCCGGCACCTGACCGTGCGGCAGCAGGCCAGCGAGTCCATCGAGGTTCTCGCCGCCTACCTGCTGCGCTCCACCGGCCCGATCGCTGCGGTGGCGGACCGGATTACCCGAGGCGACGGCGCGCTGTCGCCGAAAACAAACCGGCGCAACACAACGGTCCCACCGTCCGAGGAGGATAGCCGTGATCATCGGGATTGAGGGGGTGAGCTGTACTGGCAAGACCACGCTGTCGGCCCAACTCGCCCAGCGGCTGCACAACCCCCTGGTGATTCCCTGCTACTACCACTGTGCCGCCGACCCCAGCCAGCTTCCCGCCCCATCGGCGACGACCGCAGACGAACAGATGGCCGCGCTGGCAGCCTTTCTCGACATCGAGGCGCAGCGGCGACGACTGGCGATCCAGGCTCACGATCAGGGCCGGGACGTCATCCTCGACCGGACAGTTGACACGCTGCTCGCTCACTCCCACGCCGTGGGCCGCCTTCGCGGTTTCGACACCGACGCCGCCGGTCGCGCCTTGGTGCTGGCCAGCTCGATCGTGGTGCCGGACATGACGGTGCTGCTGCACGCCCCGGCCAAGGTCATCGAACAGCGGGCAGCCCGGCGGACTGCGATGCCTCGCATCTTCTACGCGCCGCCTTTCGCAGCCGGGTTCAACGCCTATTTTTCCGGTCCGATCTCCCCGACGGTGATCCGCTTCGACAGCGCCGGTGGACTCGATGACCTCACCTCGGCCGTCGCCGAGCAGGCCGAGCGGTTGCGTGCTCGCGTCGCGCGAGGGCAAGCCCCAGCGGCGGTCGAGGCGACGACGTGAACACGGTCATCATCGGCTGCGGCGCGATCGCCTCGCGGTGGCTTCGAACGCTCAGCGCCGATCCCCGCGTCCGCGTCACCGCGTTCGTGGATCCCGACGCCACGGCCGCGCAACGGCTGGATCTTCGGCAACCCGGCGTGGCAACGCGGTGGTTCCCCGACCTGGCGGCCGCCCTCGCCGCCGTTGACGCCGAGGTGGCGGTCAATCTCACGCCACCGGCGTTGCACGCCGCCGTGTCGCGCAGCGCTCTGGCGGCAGGACTGCATGTGCTGTCCGAAAAGCCGCTGGCCACCAGCCTCGCCGATGCCAGCATGCTGGCCGGGATGGCCGCCGAGCGCGGCCTGCTGCTCGCAGTGATGCGCAACCGTGCCCGCGACGGCCAGTTCCTGCAGTTCCGGGACCTGCTGCGCCAGGCTACGGAGGGACCGCTCATGGTTACCGGAGACGTCCTGGTCAGCCTGCCCGACCCCGGGTTTCGCAGCAAGACAAGTTTGCCGGTGACCACCGACCTAGCCGTGCACGCGTTCGACCAGCTGAGCGAGCTGGTGCCGGCACCTGCGGTGCAGGTCTGCTGTACCGAGACGCCGATCGGGTTCGTCGGCCCTCACGGCGGCCTCGCCACCATGATCGTCACATTCGCGGACGGTTCTCTCGCCAGCTACCGCGTCGGGTACACCGGGCCGCAGCTGCGCACCCCGGCGAATGGAATCTGGCGGGTCGAAGCACACGAATTCGCAGCCCGTTGGGACGGCGCGGGCACCGTCACCGCCTGCGCCGGCCGTCAGGACAGCGATCGCCCGATCCACCTGCCGGACACACCACCGGGATACCGGCTGTGCATCGACGCGATGGTCGACGCGCTGCACGCCGGAACCGCCGCACCGCCGCCGCTGGCCCCGATCGCTTTACTCGACGCGGCGCTGACCTCGGCGCGCACCGGCCGCCCGGCCCCGGTCGCCCCGGCCTGGGAACGGTCATGATCGGCAGCGACTCCTACACCGCAGCTCGTGCCGCGCTGGCCAGGGCAGAGCCGGCAGCCGACCGGGTCGGGCTGACCCTGTTGTGCGGCGGCGCGGACAACCGGCTCTACTCGGCAACCACCGCCCACGGCCCAGTGATGATCAAACTAAGCTGGCACCAGGCCGCACGGTACGACGTCGCGGCCTGGGCGAGCGCCACCCTCGCGGCGGCAGGCGTCCCCGTGCCCCGCATTCTCTGGTTCGACCAGCACAGCTGCGTCGAGACCCGGTGCCCTGGGTTGCCGCTCGCCGATCCGGCGGGCGACGTAAACCTGGCCGCCGCAGATACTGCCGTCGCCCGGCAGGCCGGCCGGCTGCTACGCCGCGTCCACGCAACCGCGGTCGACGGGTTCGGGAAGCTCGACGCCGACGGACACGGCCGACATCCGTCGATGCGCAGCTGGCTACTCGGCGGCCGCACCTGCGCGATTCCTTCGCGGATCGCCGGCGTCAGCTTGCCGGCGCTGGAGGCCCGGACGCGCCGCGCCCTGATACAGCACGCCAGGAACTGCGACGGTGTTGCCGCGCGACTGGTCCACGGCGACTGGGCCGCACGGCACGTCATCGCCGACGCCAGCCGGGTCACCGGACTTGTCGACCTAGAGAGCGTGCGCGGAGCCGACCCGCTGACCGACCTGGCGGGCTGGTCGCTGCAGGAGCCGCCCGAGTTGACCACCGCGCTGTTCGACGGCTACTTCGACCAACCGCCGAGCCTGCAGATCCGCTACCGCCTCACCGTATACCGCCTGCGTATCGCCACTTCCTTGCTGCATTGGCACGCCCGCCAGGGCAACCCGCAAACGGTACGCCTACGCGCCGCGCAGTTGGCCGCCGACCTCGACGACCTCGACCACGGAGCTCCGCGCGCGATCCCGCGCCTGGCCATCTGATCCGCACCACCGATGTGAAAGGGAACCGCATGACCGTCATCCACACCGCTGCCCGCCAGCGGATCACCCCGGACAGCAGACCGCCAGGCTGCCCGGTCCAATCAGCTGGGATGTTCGTCATCCGCTCCGACGGCACCGCCACCTTCGACCGCCACTACCACGATTTCGACGAGTTCTGGCTCGTCGCCGCAGGAACCGGCACGGTCCAGGTCGGCGACGAGCAGCATCACATCACGGCCGGAGACATCATCTTCACCGCCGCCGGACTGGACCACGACGTGATCGCCGTCGCCGAAGAGCTGCGCGTGTTCTGGCTGTCCCTGCCACCGGCCCCAGGCGGCAGCGGCGCACACCTGCACCGCACCGAACACGACGCGATCAAACACGCCGTACGGGTCGTCCCCGCAGGCGGGCCGCGATGACCGCCACCGCTCCGCTAGTCAAACTTCCGTTCCCGAAGCAGCCGAAGTACGGACCAGCCGAGCGTGCAGCCGTCTTGCAACTGCTCGACACCGGACACCTGTCGGAGACCACCCGAGGCCCGGCGACCGCCTCAATCGAGGACGCCTTCGCCGCCGTAGCCGGCACCGCCTTCGCGTTGTCGTTCAACTCCGGCACCGCCTCACTCAAGGCCGCCCTACACGCGGTCGGTGCCCGTCCCGACGCCGGCGTGCTCATGTCACCGATGACGTGGATCTCGCCGATCACCGCCGCGTTCCAGGCCGGGAGCTTCCCAGTATTCGCCGACGTCGCGGCCGAGTCGGCCAACCTCGACACATGCGCGCTCACGGAAACGGGCGACGTCAGCGCCGTGCTCGTCACGCACGCCTGGGGCCTGCCCGCCGCCATGGACACACTGACCGCAGTCGCCGCAGTCCCTGTGGTCGAGGACTGCTCCCACGCCCACGGGGCACGCCACGCCGGCCGCCCAGTCGGCTCCTGGGGCACCGCCGGATGCTTCAGCTTGCAGGAGGCCAAGTCGGTCTCCGGCGGCGAGGGCGGCATCCTGACCACCGGCGACCAGGCCGTCTACGAACGGGCGATGAGCCTCGGGCACCATCCTCACCGCCTGCAGGCCGAGCTCACCCTGCCCGAACTGGTGGCGACCGCCGACACCGGCGCCGCACACAAATACCGGATGCCTGCTCTGTCGGCCGTCATCGCCCGGCAGCAGCTGGCGAGCCTCCCACAACGCATGGCGGCCTCCGAGGCGAACCTCGCGATCCTGCGTGACGTACTGCACGACCACGCCGCCCCGATCGCCGTGCCCGACCCCGGCCCAGGCGGCGTCCGAGGCTGGTACGGCACCCCGCTACGGCTTCTTCAGCCCGGCGCCGACGCTGAAGCGCTGCACGAAACCTTTACCGCGCAAGGCATCCCCGTACGGCGCATCTACCCGGACTGGCTGGCCAGCCCGCTGCTGCACACTCCGGCGCTGCTGCACCGCTACTGGCCACACCTACAACACAGCCCATGGCGGCCCCCAGACCCCGGCGCGTTCCCCCACTACCGGCAAGCACGCCGCAGCACCCTCATCCTCAAGATCCCCACCGTGGCCGCCGATGACTACATGGCCCAGGTCGGCCAGGCCCTGGTTCACGTGCTGACCCACCGTTCCTGACCCACCGCCCCAGGAGGTCCACCGATGACCTATATCTGCCGCGCCGCAGTGATGCACAAGCCCGGCGAGCCCTTCCAGCTACAAGACATCCAACTCAGCGAGCCCGCGTACGGCGAAGTCCTGGTGCGCACCGTGTCGGCCGGGATCTGCGGCACCGACCTGCACTTTGCCCGCGGCACCATGCCTTTCCCCGTACCCACCGTGCTCGGGCACGAGGCCGCCGGTGTTGTAGAGGCCGTCGGTGCCGGAGTCAGCGGCTTCAAAGACGGCGACCGGGTGATCGTGTGTGATCAGACCTTCTGCGGACGGTGCGCTGCCTGCCTGACCGGACGCATGGTCTACTGCACCGACTCAGGCACCAAGCAGCGCCAGAAAACACGAATGACCATCGACGGGCGGCTCGTGCGCCAGTACCTGGGTGTCTCCGCGTTCGCCGAGCTGATGCTCGTCGACGAGGCCGCACTCGTGGCGATGCCCGCCGGGCTGTCCTTCGACGCCGCAGCGCTGTTGGGTTGCTGTCTGACCACCGGTCTCGCGGCGGTGTTCAACGTCGCCCACCCGGCACCGGGGTCGACAGTGGCCGTGTTCGGCTGCGGCGGGGTCGGCCTGGCAGCCGTCCAGGCCGCACGGATCAGCGGCGCTGCCGAGACGATCGCCGTGGATCTGGAGCCGCACCGCAGGGAGATCGCCGCCAAGCTCGGTGCCACCGTCACCATCGATCCAGCCGACGGCGACGTCACCAAGCAAGTTCTCGCGATCGCGCCCGGCGGCGTCGACGCCGCGATCGAGGCGGTCGGCCTAGCCGAGACGGCCGGACAGGCGTTCGCCGTACTGCGCCCCGGTGGGCAGGCCACCGTTCTGGGAATGATGCCGCCCGGTGCCGAAATTCGCCTGCCAGCGGCCCTGTTGCGGCACGGTCGCGGGATCACCGGCACCGTGATGGGATCGGTGCGCACTCGCTTCGACATCCCGCGCTACGCCGATCTGGCGATACGAGGCATCCTGCGCAGCGAGGAGATCATCACCAGCAGCAGGCCGCTGCACAACGTGAACGAGGCGATGGCCGACGCCGAAGCACGCCAAGGCATCCGATCCATGATCCATTTTTAGCCTCGTCCAGCGCGGACCCGGTAGCGCCTCCAGTCCCGCTCCGGAGGATCGAGCACATCGCCCTGCGAGTAGCGAGGGTCAGGGTCGCGCCGCGAAGGCGTCGCGAACCTGACCCCGGTTTGCCGTCCACCAGTGCAGGAACGTCTCACCGGAGAAGAACAGGTGGTCACAGGAGTGGTCGCCTCGGTCGTAGTGGAAGACCAGCTGCCAGAAGTCCGAGGCCCGCTTCCACCATAGGCGGTCCACCGCGTCGGCCAGTTCGGCATCGCTGATCGCGACTACGGCACGGTACCCGGCGACGAACGCGGCCACCAGCTCCAAATCCAACTCGCCCGTCTCACCACCGAACTGCAGCGTGGCGGTCCGGGCGATCTCCTCGCCGAACGGGCGAACCCTGATCCGATCCCAGTCGATCACTCCGGCCACTACCCCGTCACGCCAGATGATGTTGCGATGCTGAAGGTCACCATGGGTGTATCCGGCAGGGCCGGCCGGTTGATCGGTGGCCGGGCGCAGATGCCCATACTCCGCGATGAGCGCCTTGCGCCGCCGCAGCAGCTCGACCGTCTGGACGTCGAACGGTGTAGCCGAAGCGAACGCGTCGATGGCGCGCAGATACCGGTCAGCCTCGGCCACCGCCTCGCCGGGATTTGTCACCGTGGCAGTGACGGCACCGGAAGCCGGCAGCCACCTCCGCAGGCCCGGATCGTTGAGCTCGCGGTGCAGCCTGCCCAGCACGCCGCCAAGGTGATGTGCTTGACCGGCCGACAATCCGGTACCCGCAACGTGCTCGCCCTCCAGCCAGCCGAACAGGCTGTAAGCGCGGTCATCCACCTCGGCGACGACGTCACCGCCGAGGGTCGGCACCGGCGGACACGCCGGTACACCGGCCGCAGCGAGCGACGCAGCGACGCTCAGATTGCGTCGCACGGTCGACACCGGCGCGTCCAACAGCAGCTTCAGCGCAAACGCGCCACCGGCGGTACGCAGTTGCCAGTTGCGGTTCATCAACCCGTCGGGAAGATAACGGACCTCCTCGACCTCGCCGAGCCGGTACACGTCGACCAGAAACGGCAGATCCTGGGCAGCCAGGTCGAGAGCGGCGACCTCGGCAAGCACGGAAGCTGTCACAGGGACGTACGCTACCGAATCCGTCGGACAGCCCCGCGCAGGCGCGGCACGCCGCGCAGGCACCGAGGACAGCCAGCGGCGGCTCAAGTGGCATCGCGAACAGCGCCCAAGCAGCTGGCGCAAAGTGGGCCGGGGTGCCTATCGACACACCACCCAGGTCACAACGAAAGCTTCACGACCTTCGCGGCCCAGTTCCTCGACTCCTGCCAACAACTCGACCCGAACCACTTCGCTACCATCGCCAACTGCCGTACCCATAAACATCACGACCACTCCACGATACAGATCTGGCTGGCTGGATGGGCCGGTGTTGATCGGCCGTCGTGGGTCTGGGGCATGACGGGAAAGCTTTGATCACGGTTCCTAGATCCGAGGGTTGCCGGTAGCCACAGCCACCCCGTGCCGAAGCCGCTTCCGCCAATGACCCGGACCGGGCCAACCTCATCACCTCGGCGGTCACCGCAGCCAGCCTCGACACATTGTCCATATCGGGAACGAACCCCACAGAGATCCCACTAGCCACTCTCGACCGGCGGCGCGTCCCGGTAGTGCGTCCAGACAGGACCGCGTCACGGCCCTGAACGAACAACCGGTCAAGCGCCGACGCGCTTGGATTGCGGCCTCTGATCATGGACCTCAGCGAGACGCGAGCAATCGTTCTACCGCAGCGACTGCCTCGCTCCCGTTTCCAATGGAGAATTGGTTAACGGTCAGACGTTCATGACCGGTCGGTGCACTTGAACCGAAGAAGACATCCGCGCCGAGAATTATGTTGCGGCCGTTCTTCTCCGTGACCCTGACAAGACTGAGAGGGTTGGAGATCCGGGCGTCATCGACAAGCGCTGTTAGGTTCCTACTGGCAACGTTCGGCTCGCCGAGCACAACCCAGTGGAACTCGCCGAGCAACCAGCCTTCTTGCGTAGGTTCGGTGATCTCAACCGTCTTCCAGCCTCTCCAACTGCGTTGCATCTCCGTACGGATGTGATGCAAGGCTACCGACGGAACGCCGCGTGATCGCAATTCATTAGGCGCCTGTCGCAAGTATTCTACCGGCGCCTCCCGCAGCCTTAGGTCCAATGCACTTCGTTCTCTATGGCAGTTGCCGCACTCGCTCAGAAAGCCAGCAGAAATAGCCGCATGGGATCGACAAAAGGCGCGATCACACCTGACACACCGACCAACTGCCAGAATGCCGCACGTGTCACATCCAACAGCCACATCATCATGATACGCGGGTAGATGGCGCGGCAAGCGGCGAGCTACCGGCGCATGGTGACGGCCGCAAGGCTCTACATGTGCGGCTCGTCGGGGCTGGCATCCTCGGCTGTCGTGGACTCAAGCCCGAGCCAGGGCTGCTGGTCTGCGTCCCCGCTGCCCCATCAACCTACGCTGCTGTCTGTACGCCGACAACCAACGAGGGCTCGCGGTGTCGGCCCTGAGGATGTCAAGCTGGCGGGGTGGAGCGTGCTGCCGGACAGACCGTCGGAGGCCGCCGTGGCTGACGTCGACCGGCGGGCTGAGCGGCGTCGGCGGAGGTTGGCGGAGCGGTTGGCGTGGGAGCTGGCGCATCCGGACCCCCAGGCTCCGCGTGATGGGCTGAGTGACTTCGTGGCGGCTGCGGCGGTGCGGGTCCGGTGGGCTTCCGCTGTTGACGCTCAGGTTGCCTTCGATCAAGCTCCGCGTGTAATCGCCCTCGGTGGCCGGTTTGGTCGTGTCGCTGGGCGCGGCGGGGTGGTCCTGTACGTGCATTGCTTCGAGGGTGGGATGGACGACTGGAGCATGGTCGTTCCGTGGGAGCCGTTCGCCGGGCCGGTGTTGGTGTGCGTGGACGACCTAGAAGATCACTGCATGTGGATCTCTGAGGATGATCCGCCGGCACTGGATGCTCTGGCCCTATTACGCACCGGGATCGAGTTGGCGTTCGGCACCAGGGCGACGCTGACCGCCGACGGCGGCCTGCCTCCGGATTGACCCGGCGGGCACCGAGGCGGCTATCTCCGCTCCGGCGGGTGGTGTCGGGCGGCCGGGCCTGTGGGTGTGGGTTCGGTGAGGTCGTGCCTGCCGAGGAGTCTGGCGATGGTGGTGGCGGCGCGGGTGCGTTGTTTGGAGGCGCTGGGTTCGCTGAGGTGCAGGTCGGCGGCGACGTGGCGCAGGGTTTCGCCGTCGAGGTAGGTGCGGCGGATCAGGGTGGCCTGGGTGTCGCTGATCGTCCGCCGATCAGAGTGGGTGACGAGGCGGTCCAGGACGTCGTGCACGGTTTCCTGGTTGACGTCGTCGAGGTGGGCGTCGTGTTCGGGGTTGCCGTGCCCAGAGCGGGGGACGCGGTCGTCGGGTAGCGCGTCAAGGTCATACAGCGGTGGTAGGCGGCGTCGTTTGCGTCCGCTGGCGTGGGTGTAGGCGGCGTCGATCAGTCGGGGGAAGAGCTGCGGTGTGGTCAGGTCGAGGCGGTGCAGGGCGAACAGGAACTCGATGGCGAGGGTGTAGTGCGCCTGGGCAGCCGGGCCAGGCGCGAGGTACGCGGTGAGCTTGTTGGCCTGGGCGCGGAGTTTCGGGTAGGCGACGCCGAGCGCGTACAGGTTCCAGTCGCCGCGGTGGGCGCGGGCGGCCTCGGCGAGGTGCCGCCAGGCCCGGTCCCGAACATGCCCGGGGGCGCGCATGACGTGGAGGCGGAAGTCGACCATCGGCAGCGAGGCCGGCGGCATGTCCGGGTCGATGACATTGCTCGGGACGGTCAGCGTGATGCGGGTGCGGGCCTGGGCTTCGATCTGGCCGAGGACGGTGAGGTCGGCCCGCCGTCGTGGTGGTCCCAGTCCGGCGTTGGACAGTGTGGTCGGCTGGTGCGGGGCGGACACGGAGTATCCCTGTCAGCGGCGCCGGTTGTTGGTGCGGCGCGGTGATCCCATGCCGGTGCCCCGTTCGTCGCTGCTCACCGCTGGAGCGGGCTGCGCTTCTGGCCGTGGTCACGAGCCTACGCGCGCAGGTGTCCAAGATTCTTTTCGCGCGGACGGAAAGTTCGACCACCCACGCTTCCCCTCTATAGGTAGAGGACCCGGGTCTTCCCACGGTGGGTGACAGTCCGCGCGTACCGGGATGAAGTCGACGGATCGCGTACCAGGTTGAAGGGCTGTGGCCTGCGGCTTTCCAATCGGCGCCCCGGATTTGTAATCGCCTTGGTGAAGGGGCAGCTCGCCCCGTGCTGGGGCTGTTGCCACCCAACGGACACCCATCACCCCGCCCAACACCCGAGCCCGTCGCGACGGTGGCGGTGCGGGGCTGTCAGGTCCCCGACGGTGTCTGTCACCACCCACGCCTGACAGAAGTCCACCACCGACAGAGAGTGTCCGATTAGTGGTTGAACCGGATGATTCGAGGTTGAACAGCGGTCTTCGCGGGGTTCACCCCGGTCCAGGTGCTGACAGAAGGTGCCCGGTCCGGGTGTCGGTCCGTGCCCGGCGTGGTGCGGCTGTCAGGGGTTGCGGACTGCTCTGCACCCGATCCGCAACCCAACACGGCGTGAACACGCAGGTCAACGCCGCTTCGCCCATCCTTCATCGGCCGGCGACTGACATAGATGTCAACTCTTCCCCAGGGATGCGCTTATCAGCGCGACAGCGAAAGGACCACGCTGATGTCGTCCGGAACCACCCAACGGCTGCGGGCCTCCGGCGGCCCCAGCGAACAACTCCTGCTCCTACTCAACGACCACCGGGTCATGACCACCGACCAACTCGCCCGCGCCACCACCACCCCGGCACGCACCGTCCTGTACCGGCTCGAACAACTGCGTGCCGCTGGCATGGTCGACTACGACCGGCCCGGCCGCCACAGCGGCAGCGCACCCCACCACTGGTGGCTCCGCCCCGCCGGAGCACGCCTGATCACCGGCACCGCCCTGGCGGACGGCCGCCGACCCTCCGCCATGTTCTCCGCCCACGCCGCCACGATCACCGAGGTGTGGCTCGCCCTGCGCGACAACGGCCCGCCCGCCGGACTCACCATGACCGGCTGGGCCACCGACCGGGCCGGTTGGCAGGAATGGGACGGCCCGACCTCCGCGTGGGGCGGCACGACCACCAAGCGCCTCACTCCTGACGCGGTGTACGAAGCCGTCCTGCCCGATGGGAGGGCGACGGCGGCGTTCGTGGAGATCGATCTCGCCTCCATGACCCAAACCCAGCTCAAGGCCAAGCTCGACCGTTACCGTGCCTACGCCCGCGACCAGGCGTGGCGCGGCCGGTTCCCGCACTGCCCACCCCTGCTGCTGTTCACCACCACCGCCCACCGGGCCGTCACCTTCACCCGCAACGCCGCCAAACACCTGCGCGAAGAGAAACCCTCCACCCTCTACCCGCGACACGTCACCGACTTCGACCTGATCGCTGAACACGGCCGGCTCGTCGTCGCCGCGACCGGCCTCGTCCGCGACCCCGCCCGCGCCGTCACCACCCACGCCTGGAACCTCACCGACCCCGAAGCCGCCGAAACCACCCTCACCGCGATCCTCGGCGAACGCGCCACCGTCACCGCCGCCGCCCAACCCGCCTACCGGCGTGAACGCGCCGCCGAGCTCGACCGCCGACGCTCCCACACCCTGCGCGATCTAGGCCGCCATCCACAGCAACTCGAATCGGACCTCGGCCCTGCCGCCGTCGATCTGCTGGCCTACCTGTTCGACCGCGACCACGACCCTCGCAACCCGTTCACCCCCGACCTCGACACCACCAGCGTTCTGGCCGCGCTCGCCGACTGGTGGCGACACCACCCCGACGACACCGCCACCGCCACGACGCTGCGTGCCGCGCTCACCCGGGCGCACCACACCGCCTGGTCCCACCAGGTCAACCACCTCGCCCACCTCGCCGCAACTGGAGACGACCGGCCCGCCTGGTACACCGCCGCCACCCACCTCGCAGGACAACGTCTGCTCACCCCCGGCGAACACCGCTGGCTCGACCAGTCCCGCAGCCGTGAGGACGTCCAGGCCGATGTCTGGCGCGACTGGCAGCCCTTCAACCGCCACCACTACCGCGTCCGGCTCACCTATCCCGAGTGGCGCGACGAACAGGTCGACCAGCGGTGGCGCGCACTGTCCTGGTGGCAACGCCACCACACCCACCGCGACACCCTCACCGCCGCGTTCGACGACGAACACCTCACCGCCTGCGCCCGCTGCGCCCTCACCCTGCCCACCAACGACACCGGCAACTGCCCCGGCTGCCACCACCACCAACGACTACCCCACACCCAGCGACACTCGATCACCCCACTGGCCGACCTCATCACCGCGCTGCTCGCCCAGACAGCCGACGACCCCTGACCACCCGCACCATCGGAATCTCGACCGCGCCCGGTCGAGATTGATAAGCAATCCGCATATCTCGCTGCGCGAGATTGGCGGCCAATTGCCATATCTTGCTGCGAGCGCGGCGGGTCGCATCAGATGAAGCACTCGCCACGGTGGTCACCCCCGGAGAGCGCGTCGAGGAAGTCCGGCTGCATGGGCAGTTGATCTAGCCTCGGGGCTGCGGGTTGGCGGACTTCGGGCACGCGTTCGGGCGGTGCGAAGGGCCATCCGCGCCTCGTCCGGCCCATGATCGTGGCAACCGAGCAGCCTTGGCTTGACCTGCCGGTTTGCCTTCCGTCCTTCATCTGATGAAAGATCCTTTCGTTTGGTGAAAGTGACGGAGGGTGAGCGTAGATGGGTCGTGGTGCGGCGGCGCCGGGTGCGGCAGGACTTCACCTGGTCGACGGGGTCGCCTTGCTGCGTCCGGAGGAGCAGGTCTTCACTGCGATGCTGGATGGTTGGCGGGCGCAGCAACTCGCCCGGAATCTGGCGTTCACGACGATTGAGAAGCGGTTGAACGCGGTACGGGCGTTCGTGGCGCACGCGGACACGCTGCCGTGGTCGTGGCGTCCGCAGATGCTCGACGACTGGCTCGGCGATCTGCGGGCGGTGCGAGGGCTTCGGCGTTCGACCATCCGGAACTACTCCTCGACGGTCGCCGCGTTCTGTGACTACCTGACCGATCCGGCTTATCACTGGGTGGTCGAGTGCGAGAGGCGGTTCGGGTCGCACCCGGTGCAGGTGGTTCACGAGTGGAACAGCGCGGTGCACGTCCAGGACGCGGAAGGTGACCCGTCGCGGCGCGCGTTCACCATTGATGAGCTGCAAGCTCTGTTCGACCACGCCGATGAGCAGGTGGCCCGGGTGCGGGCCGCCGGGCGCAAGGGCTGGCTGGCGCTGTTCCGCGACGCGACGCTGCTCAAGGTGGCCTACGGCTTCGGCCTGCGCCGCACCGAGATCGCCATGATCGACCTGGTCGACTTCGGCACCAACCCGCACGCACCGGAGTTCGGGGAGTTCGGCGTCTGCCGGGTCCGGTACGGCAAGGCGAAGAAGGGCTCGGCGCCGAAGCCGCGCAGCGTGCTGACCGTCTGGCCGTGGACGGCTGAGGTCCTGGAGCAGTGGGTGCGCGAGGCCAGGCCGCTGATGCCCGGCGCGGGCTCGCCCGCGCTGTGGCCGTCCGAGCGGGGCCAGCGGATCACCACCAGCGCGGTCAACAAGCGGCTCACCGAGTACCGGCGGGCACTGGGGTTCGGGCCAGGGCTGGACTTCCACTCCCTGCGCCGTTCCTACGTGACGCACCTGATCGAGGACGGGTGGGATCCGCTGTTCGTGCAGCAGCAGGTCGGCCATGAGCACGCCTCCACCACCGCGATCTACACCTGCGTGTCGTCGGACTTCCGCACCCGAACTCTGCGGCGGGCGCTGGATGACACGATGCGGGCTGCGGTCCGACCGGAGAGGACGGGGTGATGGGCGTCAAGCGGCAGGTGTCCTACCAGTGGCGGCTGCGGGAAGTGATGGCCGCCAACGGGCTGTTCAACGCCTCTGACCTGATGCCACTGCTCGCCGAACGCGGCATCGATCTGTCGGCGGTGCAGGTGTGGCGGCTGGTCACCCAGACCCCGGAGCGGCTGTCGCTGCCGGTCCTCGCCGCGCTGTGCGACATCTTCGAGGTCACCCCGGCGCAGTTGATCGCGACCCGGGCGGAGAACGCGGCTCCGGTGAAGGCCGTCGCCTCCGGGGATGCGGCGGTGGCGGACCTGGCGGCGTTCCGGCCCAAGCGGGCCCGGCTTCGGCCCGATCAATGAGCACCCCACCCCCGGCGGAGCTGGTCCTCTGCCGCCGCTGCGGGACAATCCCACCCGGGCGCCCGGGACGGTGGCCAACCTGCGACCGCTGCCGGCTGACCATCCGGATCGCGCAGGTCCTCGACGATGGTACCGGTCGGATCAACCCGTCCCTCGAACCGCTGGCGGCGGCACTGCTGGCCGGACCCCGCCTGGACACCGCCCGGATGTGGCTCTACAAACCGTACGCAGCCGAGTTGCTCTCCGCGCTGGCTACCGGCCGGATCCTCCTGACCCACGACGAGCTGAACCGGTGGCCCCACCACGTCGCCGCCCAGCACCTGCGGCACCGGCTGATCGCCTGCGGAGTGCTCCCCACGGTCGACCGGCACCTCGCCGACACCGAGGTATGGCTGCACCGGCGGCTGGCCCAGCTCGCCGACCACCCGCACGAGCGGCTGCTGCGCCAGTTCGCGCTCTGGCACCAACTTCCCAAGCTGCGCGCCACCGCCGCCAACCGGCCCTTGCGGTCCACCGCGAAGCCGTACGCCACCCAGCAGTTCACCCAGGCTCAAGGGTTTCTCACCTGGCTGCAAGACCAGGGCATCGCCCCGGCCGCGCTCACCCAGGCCAACCTCGACACCTGGTACGCCACCCACCGGGTCCACCAACGCCAACGGGTACGCGGCTTCCTCACCTGGGCCATCGAGCAAGGGCACCTACCCCGGCACCTGACCCCGCACCGGGTCGTGTTCCAGCCTGGCACCACCATTACCCAGCAGCGTCGCCTCGCTCTGCTACGCCGCTACGTCACCGACGACACCACGCCGCTACCGACCCGGGTCGCCGCCTGCCTGCTACTGCTCTACGCCCAGCCACTCACCCGCGTCCACCGACTCACCACCACGGACCTCACCGACAACGACGGCGAACTCCTGATTCGCCTCGGCGACCCGCCCACCCCGGTGCCCGAGCCGTTCGCCGAACTGCTTCACCAACTCGCCGCCATCGCCACCGACTCCGGGACAACCTGGCTGTTCCCCGGCAAGCTCCCCGGCGAACCCGTCTCCTACACCACCATCTACCGGCGCCTGCGCACCCTCGGCTTCCCCATGAGGGACGCCCGGGTTTCCGCGATACGCCAACTCGTACTGCAAGCCCCAGCACCCGTCGTCGCCGACGCGCTCGGCTTCCACGAGAAGAGCACCGCCCGCCAGGTCGGCAACGCCGGCGCCACCTGGAGCCGCTACGTCCACAGGTAGGGCAGAGCCGATCGCACGTCGCGTGGTGAACCACGCGGTCCGGTGGCGAAGCCCGCCAGCATCGACTTGCCCGGTGGTGACAGAATCAGCCGGTCTCCCTCACAGAAGGTGATCATGGTGACTGATGTTGAGGTGATCATCGCCGCGCTCGTGGCAGGCGCCACGGCGGGTTCGACGGACGTGGCCAAGACGGCGGTAACCGATACCTACCTCGGGCTGAAGAACCTGTTGCGAAGCCGCCTAGCCAATCGTCCGAGTGCGCGGGAGGCCCTCAACGCGCGGGAGACCGAGCCCGGCCGCTGGCAGGCGGCACTCGGTGACGGGCTAACCGAAAGCAGCGCGGACACCGACGAGCAGGTCCTCGCCGCAGCGCGTCGGCTGCTCGAACTCACCGACCCGGACGGGGCACGAGCCGGCAAGTACCAGGTCGACGCGAGCCAAGCCAAGGGCGTCCAGGTCGGCGACCACAACTCCCAGACCAACGCCTTCAACTAACACCCTGGGGCCACGACGGTGAACGCCCGCAGCGACAACCCGGATGGTGACCGGGTCGATGCCTCGCACGCGCGGGGACTACAGGTCGGGGACGGCAACACCCAGCACAACCACTTCTACGACCGTCGTAAGGTGTCCTGGCCGCACCAGGTTGGGGTGGTACCCGTGCTGGCCGACCGCCGCCAGCGCCGCCCGGCGGATGATGCGCTGGCTGCGGCAACCGTGGGTGAGACGGTGGTGGTGTGTCAGGTCCTGGCCGGGCTAGGCGGGGTCGGCAAGACCCAACTCGCGGCGAACCTCGCCCACCAGGTGTGGCGGGATCGCCAGGTCGACCTGCTGATGTGGGTCACCGCGACCTCGCGCTCCAGCATCCTGACCAGCTACGCCCAAGCTGCCGCCGACGTCACCGGCACGGAGGACAGCGATCCCGGACAGGCGGCTGCCCAGCTGTTGGCATGGCTGGCCGGCACCGACCGGCGATGGCTGATCGTCCTGGACGACCTCACCGACCCGACCGATCTGCGCGGCTTGTGGCCACCGGCCACCACCACCGGCCGCACCGTGGTCACCACCCGCCGCCGTGACACCGCCCTGCTGCACGGCCGCACGCTGATCGACGTGGATCTGTTCACCCCCGACGAGGCGGCGGCCTACCTGCACCGGAAACTCGGCGACGCGGAGCACCGGCTCGACGAAGCCGCCCAACTGGCCGCCGACCTCGGGTATCTGCCGCTGGCGTTGGCGCAGGCCGCTACCTACATCCTCGACCAGGACCTGACCTGCGCCGGCTACCGCAAACGGCTGGCCCGCCGCCGGCTCGGCACACTACGCCCGCCTGTGTTACCGGACGACCAGCCCACAGCGGTCGCCAACACGTACACGCTGTCGGTCGACCTGGCCGACGCCACCACCGGCGGCCTCGCCCGGATCCTGCTACAGATTGCCGCCCTGCTCGACCCCAACGGTATCCCACTCGACCTGTTCGCCACGGAGGCCGTCATCGACTACTGCGAGCAGCGTCTCGGCCAGCCCGTCAACGCCGACGACACCCACGACGCGATCCGGGCACTGCACCGGCTCAGCCTGACCAGCACCACACCAGACGCCCGCGCACCTGGCAGCGCCGCCCTGCGTGTCCACGCCCTAGTGCAACGCGCGACCCGGGAAGCTACCCCCGACGAGCACCGGCGCACGCTCGCTGTCACCGCCGCTGACGCTCTGGTTGAGCTGTGGCCGCGGACCGAACGCGACGCCGTCCACGCTCAACACTTGCGTACCAACACGATCCACCTGCACACGACTACCGGCGCTTTGCTCTGGAACCAGGAGGACGGTGGCCACCCCGTCCTATCCAAGACCGGCGAAAGCCTCGGCAATATCGGACTCGTCACCATCGCTGTGAACTACATCTCTGACCTACGCGCCGCCGCCGAGCGGCATCTTGGCCCGTACCACGCCGATAGCTTGGCCGTTCGGGGCGAGCTCGCGCGCTGGTTGGGCGAGGCCGGGGACCCGGTCGGCGCCGTCGTCATGCTTGAGCATCTGCTCATCGACCGGCTGCGGGTGCTTGGCTCCGAACACCCGGACACGCTGGCTACCCGCAGTAGTCTCGCTCGCTGGTGTGGGGAGTCGGGTGACGCGGCCGGCGCGGCTGTTGCTTTCCAACAGATGATTGATGACTTTGTGCGAGTCCTCGGCCCCGACCACCCCGCAACGCTTATCGCCCGCAGCAACCTAGCCTGGTCGCTGGGTAAGAGTGGCGATGCCGCCCGCGCCGCCGTTGCTTTCCAGCAGCTGCTCGGTGACCGTTTGCGAGTCCTCGGCCCCGACCACCCCGGCACCCTGGCCACCCGGAGCCACTTGGCGTATTGGAGAGGTAAGGCTGGTGACGCGGCCGGCGCGGCCGAAGCCTTCCAGCAGCTGCTTGATGACCGTTTGCGAGTGCTCGGCCCCGACCATCCCGAAACGCTTATCACCCGCAGCAACATCGCACGCTTGCGGGGCGAGGCCGGTGACGCGGCCAGCGCGGCTGTGGCTTTCCAGCAGCTGCTTGATGACCGTTTGCGAGTGCTCGGCCCCGACCACCCTCGCGCTCTTGCCACCCGGAGCCACTTGGCGTATTGGAGAGGTAAGGCTGGTGACGCGGCCGGCGCGGCCGAAGCCTTCCAGCAGCTGCTTGATGACCGTTTGCGAGTGCTCGGCCCCGACCATCCCGACACCCTGGCGACCCACCACAGCCTTGCCCACTGGCGCAGTCAGACGAGCAATTGCGGCAACAATCAGTAACCAGGGCGCACCGCTGACGGAGAACTCGCACCAATCGAATACGCGGCCCTGCCAGTCGCGGCCGGACGGCGCGTACGCGAGATCTGGTAACCCGTACTACAACTTGCTCAACCGGCCTGGCTATTCGGCGAGTCGTCACCGCAACCGCGCTACGGGGCACGGACCAATCAATGCGGAACGGTACAGCACGGCACGAGTCGCGTACAGCACCACGAGCGTGTCGCAGGGGGTGCCACCGGCCGCCCGGACAAGGCACCTGACCGGTGCCGGCGTACTGGTAACGCCCGTCGCCCTGGTGGTCTGGGCGCTACCGGTAGCCCCGTAGCACCAGCCGGAGGCGGTAACGCCTACGCGCGCCTGGTAACGCCTCGACCTTGATACCCGGACACGAATCTGTGCACTTCATCACACTCCATTGTCCCGGCCTGTGTCGGGCTTTGTTCTCCCGTGTCGCCTCATGCCGGAAACGGCTGTTACCGGAGGCTACGGGTAGCGCGGGTGGTAACGCCCCCGCGTCATTCTGAACTGAAGGAAAGGCGAGCGATGACCGCAGTGAACCGGAAACCAGCGGAACCGACCGTGGAGGACGATGGCCACAAGCCAGACGACACCTGACCCACGCCGTCGCCCACGAGGCGACCGGTCGCCGGACCTGGCCTCTCCCGGCCGAGACGGCGACCCCACCCCCGCCGACCACCCGACCGGCCAGCCCAACGCCAGGGGGACGTTACCGCTGGCCACCCACCCACCCCGCACCCGAACAACAGCCCGCATCACCCGACCGGACCCGCCAACCCCACCCAACCACGACCACGAGCGGGACACAGACACATCGGAGGTGAAAGCGATCATGCGGGCACGCCTCGCCGCGATGGCCGCGCCCCGCGACACCGACGACCCCGAACTCGCGGCACTCCGGGCCATCCTCCGCGACCAGGCACTGATGGCCCACGTCACCGCCAACGTCGACCAGTGGCCGCCGCTGACTGAGGAACAGCGGGACACGATCGCCTCGCTGTGGCCACCGCCAGCCCGATGACGCCAAGCCCCGCAAACGTGAGGGGAGCCCTACACGGGCTCCCCTCACGTCGCCGCTCGCGTCTATGCGGCCTGAAACTCTGGTGGGGTCGCGCCCAGGGAGTGCTTCGGATCGACGCGCACCGACGAGACATCGAAGCGGCGGCCGGACCGGGCCGGCATGATCGTCACGGTGCACAGCCGGTCCACGATGATCCGCCGGTTCGCCAACGGCATGTCTTTCCATGCCTTCACCGGATCTACAGCGTTGACCACCTCGGCCAGCGGGTCCTCGGTCACCGTCACGTTCAGCAGTTCATCGATCTCGCTGACCCTGGCGTTGGCCTTACGGGTCGCCGCGAGCACCTGCGCCCTCGTCCGCAGCCCCAACACCTCGTCCTCGGCCATCCGCTCAAGATTCTTGCGGATCGTGGCTTTCTCCGTCCGCAACGCGACGACGTCCACGTCCGGTGCGGACGGGGCCAGCAGCTCGTACGCGCGGGGATGGGTGATCGCGTACAGGACATGCGCGAACACCACCTCGTCGGTCCGGTAGGCGTTGCGGGCCACATGGCTGTACTCCCGGCAGGTGTACCGAGGGTTCGTCCCACCACGAGTCACATGACAGGTCACCGGCTTGTCCGTCTCGCTGCCGGGCGGGGTGCACAACCCGCACCGGTAGATGCCCGATCCGGTCCAACGCGGCGGAGCGCCCGGGGCCGTCTCCCGCGCCGGATCTGTCAGCAGCGCACGCACCGCCTCGAACGTCTCCCGCGCCACGATCGGCTCCCACGGCGCGGTTACCCCTTCGAGGATCTCGCCTCGGTAGACGATCAGACCGGCGTTGCGCGGACGCAACACCACGTCGCGCAATGTCTCGGCCGACCACTTCGCCCCGGTCACCGTCGGCACGTCCCTGTCCCGCAACTCAGCGGCCAACGACCGCAGGCTCACCCCCTGCAACAACCTGTGCGAGCAGTCCGCGATCACGTCGGTCTCGGCCTTGATCGGAGTAATGCCGGACCGGCAGTCCCGTCCGCCGTGCCACGCGCACACCGCCTCGTCCGTCCGTCCGCCGTCCGGGACGGTCTTCGGCGGTCCGGAGCAGAACCCGAACGGGCGTTTCCCGCCGCCGTACCGGCCGCTAAGGGCCTGACGCTCCCTCGCGGCGGCGACCCTGCGCGCGGTGTCCCGCGACGCCTTGTTGGCCACCAGAACCCGGATCTCCGCGTCGAAGTTGTCCCGCCCCTTCTCCATATGCAGCGACCCGGTGACGGACTCCACCACGATGTCGTGCGGCGAGTGGTCCACCACATCGATCAAGTCCTGCAAGTCCTTCGGATCACGGAACGCCCGATCAAGGTCCAGACACAACAACGCGTCCGCCCGACCCGCCGCGAGGTCCGCCAGGGCCTCCCGCAGATCAGGCCGGAACACCCGATACTCCCGCCGGCCATCCGGCAGCGTGATCTTCCGTCGCTTGTAGGCGGACAGACGCGGATTCTTGATCACCTTCCACACGTCCCACCCCAGCTGACCGGCCCGATCGCGCATACGGCGCAGCTGGTCATCCAGTCCTGAAGGGATACCCTCGTCAGTGAGGTCCACATCTTCCCTGTTGTCCGACAGACGCGCCAGCAGAATCGCCCGACGCCGAGAGGAACTAGCCATGCCTAGATACTGTGCTAGAACACGGGGTACGGCAAGACCATGCTGGCGGAACGGCTGCCCGGTCTCCTGCCGCCGTTGGACGACGCGGCGGCGCTGGAGGTCTCCGCGCTGCACTCGATCGCCGGGGCGCTGCCACCGGGCAGCGCGCTGCTACGCCGACCGCCGTTCCAGGCCCCGCACCACTCGGCGACCGTCGCATCGCTGGTCGGCGGCGGTTCCGGGCTGGCCCGACCCGGCGCGGTCTCGCTGGCTCATCACGGTGTCCTGTTCCTCGACGAGGCACCCGAGTTCCACGGCCGGGTGCTGGATTCGTTGCGGCAGCCGCTGGAGAAGGGGCGGGTGCTGATCACCCGCGCCCTGGGGGTCACCGAGTACCCGGCCCGCTGCCAGCTCGTGCTGGCGGCCAACCCGTGCCCGTGCGCCCGGCCAGCGGGCGATCAGTTCTGCGAGTGCCCGCCCGTGGTTCGCCGCCGCTACCGCAACCGACTGTCCGGTCCCCTGATGGATCGCATCGACCTGCAGGTGAGCCTCACCGCGCTGCGGGCCGCGGACCTGATGACGACCCAGACGCCGGCGGAACCGACCGCGACGGTCGCCGCCCGGGTGGCCGCCGCCCGCGAAGCCGCCCGGCAGCGCTGGACCGGCCACGGGTGGCGGACCAACTCGGTGGTCCCCGGGCCCGCGCTGCGACGTCCACCGTGGCGACTACCCGCCAGTGAGACCGCCGCGCTGCGCCGCCGGCTGGACGTCGGGGCGATCTCCGCCCGGGGCTTCGACCGCATTGTGCGACTCGCCTGGTCCATCGCGGACCTGGACGGACGGTCCCGGCCGGACTCGGCCGACATCGACGAAGCCATCCAGCTACGAACGGGCGAGCTGTGATGCCGGACACCGAGCCGGACCCGGCCGGCAGCCGGCTGGCCCGGATCGCGTTGACCTGGCTCGCCGAGCCGGGAAACGAAGCCGTTCACCGGCTCGTCGGAGCGGTCGGCCCGGTCGAGGCGCTGGCCCGACTGCGCGGCGGGCGGAGTCCGGACGACTCGACCCGCACGGCGAGCTCCGCGCGGCTGGCGACCGCCGATCCGCTGCAGGTGGCCGCCGCCGCCCTCGACCGGGCGACGCGGGTCGGCGCCCGGCTGGTGACACCGGAGGATCCGGACTGGCCAGGCCAGGTCGAGGACCTGACCCGGCTGGCCCGTCGCCCCGGCAGCGGGCCGGGCGGCACCGGTTCCGGAGGTTCCCGGGGCGGCGCACCACCGCTGGCCATGTGGGTCCGCGGGCCGTGGCCGCTCGCCGAGGCGCTGGCCCGGTCGGTCGCCGTGGTCGGTTCCCGGGCACCCAGCGAGTACGGACGTCACGTCAGCATGGAGTTCGGCCACGGCCTTGCCGAGCAGGGTTGGACGATCGTCTCCGGAGGTGCGTACGGCATCGACGCCTGCGCCCATCGCGGTGCGCTCGCCGCTGGCGGCTGCACGGTGGCGGTGCTGGCCTGCGGGATCGACCGGCCGTACCCCACCGGCAACACGGCGATGTTCGACCAGATCGCCGAGTCCGGGCTGCTGGTCAGTGAGTGGCTGCCCGGCGCCGAGCCGCTGCGGCACCGGTTCCTCACCCGCAACCGGTTGATTGCCGCCGCGACGGCCGGGACCGTGCTGGTCGAGGCCGGTGCCCGTAGCGGAGCCGCCCAGACGGTCCGGCGCGCGTTGGCCCTGGGTCGGGCGACCATGGTGGTGCCGGGGCCGATCACCTCCGCCGTGTCGGTCGGCTGTCACGAGATTCTGCGCGACCACCCGCAGGCCCGGCTCGTCGCCGGGGTCGCCCACGTGCAGGAGGAGATCGGCCGGATCGGTATCGACCTGGCACCGCCACCGCGCGGGCCCGAGCGTCCCCGTGACTCACTCGACCCGCAGGCGGCGCGGGTTTTGGAAGCGGTTCCCGGCCGCGGCTCGGTCGACCTGGACGAACTGGCCGGCCGGGCCGGCGTCGACATCCGCACCGCGATGCGTACGGTTTCCGCCCTGCAGGCCCGAGGCCTGCTCACCGGCGCGGATGGCCGCTACCGGTTGCCGCCCCGGTCCGCCACCGGGGTCGGTCGGCGTGGCGACTTGACCGATCAGGCCGCCGGGCCGACGGTCGGGGGGTGAGCGACGACGGCGGCCGGGGCACTGCCGCGCGGCACGCTGGGTTGCCGTCCGGCCTGCGCGACGCCGTGGACGCCTTCGCGCGGCACCTCGCTCTGGTCGACAACCGTTCGACCCACACCGTACGGGCGTACGTCGGTGACGTCGTGTCGCTGCTCGACCACGCCGCCCGGATGGGGGTCCGCTCACCCGCCGGACTCGACCTCACGGTGTTGCGCAGCTGGCTGGCTCGGCAGCGGACGTTCGGCGCCGCCCGGGCCACACTGGCTCGGCGGGCGGCGGCCGCCCGCGCCTTCAGCGGCTGGGCGCACCGAACTGGGTTGACCAGCGCCGATCCCGGTGCGGCGCTGGCCAGCCCTCGACCGCACCGGACGCTGCCGGCGGTGCTGCGGGTCGAGCAGGCCGCGCAGCTGATGCCGGACGGCGACGGCACCGACTCGGAGGCTCAGCCGACTGGGGAACCGACCGGCACCGGTCCGGACGGCCCGCTGCGGCTGCGCGACCGGCTGGTCCTGGAGCTGCTGTACGCGACCGGGCTCCGGGTGAGTGAACTCTGCGGGCTCGACCTCGCCGACCTCGACCCGGGCCGACGGGTACTCCGGGTGCTGGGCAAGGGCGGCCGGGAGCGGACCGTGCCGTACGGGGTGCCGGCCGGGGCGGCGATCCACGAGTGGCTGGCCCGGGGGCGACCGGCGCTCGCGTCGCCCCGCTCCGGTGAGGCGCTACTGCTCGGCGCGAAGGGCGGCCGGCTCCAGGCCACAGTGGTGCGCCGGATCGTCGCCGCAGCTGCCCGCGACGCGGGCGTACCCCGCATCACCCCGCACGGACTGCGCCACTCAGCGGCCACCCACCTGTTGGAGGGTGGTGCCGACCTGCGATCGGTCCAGGAGTTGCTCGGGCACGCCTCGCTGGCCAGCACCCAGCTCTACACCCATGTGTCGGTGGAGCGGCTGCGGGCGGCGTACCGGCAGGCACACCCGCGGGCCTGAGGCTGCCAGCCCGGCAGCCGGGCCCGTTCACCGTATGGAGCCGCTCACCGGACCGGTCCGGGGCGGCTCGCCTAGAATGTGCCGATGAGCGGCGGCCTGGTCCCACCCGAACCGCTACCCGGCGCACGGATGCTGTTCTCCCTCGACCCGGCGGTCACCCACCTCAACCACGGCGCGTTCGGCGCGGTCCCGGTCACGGTGCAGCGGGTGCAGCAGCGGCTACGCGACGAGGTGGAGGCCAACCCGCAGCGGTTCTTCACCCAGGGTCTGCTGGACCGGATCGACCACACCCGCCGCCACCTGGCCACTTTTCTCGGCGCCGACCCGGCAGGTGCCGCGCTGGTCGACAACGTCACCGTCGCCGCCGCGACCGTGCTGCAGACGCTACATCTGGGCAGCGGTGACGAGGTGCTGTTGACCGACCACGGGTACGGCGCGGTCGCGCTCTCGGTCGGGCGGGAGTGCCGACGCACTGGCGCGACGGTACGCGTCGTAGCGGTGCCGCTGGGGGCGCCGGCCGAGGAGGTCGTCGAGCGGCTGCGCGCCGCACTCCGGCCGGGCCGGACCCGGCTGCTGGTGGTCGACCAGGTCACCTCGCCGACCGCGCAGGTTTTCCCGGTCGCCGAGATGGTCCCGGTGGCCCGTGACGTCGGCGTACCGGTCCTGGTCGACGCCGCCCATGTACCGGGGATGCTGGCGGTCGACGTCGACCGGATCGGCGCCGACTTCTGGGTGGGCAACCTGCACAAGTGGGCGTTCGCGCCGCGCGGGACGGCGCTGTTGGCGGTCGCGCCCCAGTGGCGGGAACGGCTGGAGCCGCTGGGGGTCTCCTGGGAGCAGGAATCCGGGTTCCCGTCGCGGGTGGAGTGGCAGGGCACCCGTGACTACACCGCATGGCTGGCCGCGCCGGCCGGTCTGTACGCGTTACGCAGCCTCGGCCTGGACCGGGTCCGGGCGCACAACGCCGCACTGGTCGGCTACGGGCAGCGGACCATCGCCGACGCGCTGGGCGTGCCGCAGCAGCGGCTGCCCGTACCCGATCCGCACCGACCAGAGTCGGCCCAGCTGGCCATGCGGCTGGTCCCGCTACCGGCTGGCGTGGCTGACAGCGCTGTCGCAGCGGCCGCGCTGCGTCGTCGGATCGCCGACGAGCTGGCCACTGAAGTGTCGGTCGCCTGGTGGTCCGGCCGGGCGTGGCTGCGAATCTGCGCCCAGGTCTACAACCGGGCAGCAGACTACGACCGGCTCGCGGAACTGCTGCCCGCGCTGCTACGCCGGGGCGGTTGACCCGAGCGGCAGCAGGCGAACACGTCCGTTGCCGAGCAACAGCAACGGATCGAGGTAGCTGCCGTCCGTCAACCGCAGGCCCCAGTGCAGGCAGGCGTCGGCAGGACAACCCGGATGGCCTTCGGTGACGGTGCCGATCGGACGGCCTGCGCTGACCGTGGTGCCGACATCGAGCCAGCCGTCCACGGGTTCGTAGGTGGTCCTGAATCCACCCGGGTGGCTGATGCTGACCACGCCCCGGTCGACGATCCGACCGGAGTGGCTGACCGTGCCGGCCCCGGCGGCGTACACGGTGGCGCCGACGTCAGCGGAGAGATCGACGCCCCGGTGTCCGCGCCCCCACGGCACCAGGGGCGGGTCGAATCGACGGCTCAGCGGGACGGCCCCGGCCAGTGGCGGGTGGAAACGCGGGTCTGCGGCTGGGCGCACGGACCCGGTCGGTTGTGGCCCGGGGGCGGCGACCAACACCGTGGCGGGGACCGTGGGCGTAGTGCTGAACAGGATCGCCGCGACCAGCATCGGCAGGAGCTGGAATCTCATCCCGACAGGCTGGCACCCGACCGGGGCAGGGCCTCGACGGGCGGACGACAGACTGTGGATGCTGGCTCAGCTGTGGAAAACGAAACTTCGTCGCAGTCGATCTGCTATGGACCGGCCATTGAAGTCAGCCGCTGAACCCGGAATCTGCCGGTAGTGAGATTTCCGGCTTGTCCAACTCTTCCACATTTACGTCCTTGAACGTCATTACTCTGACGTTCTTCACGAAACGGGCAGGACGGTACATGTCCCACACCCAGGCATCGTGCATCTCGACCTCGAAGTACACCTCGCCGTCAGAATTGCGCACGTGCAGGTCGACCTGGTTCGCCAGGTAGAAGCGACGCTCGGTCTCGACGACGTACGAAAACTGGCGGACGATGTCGCGGTACTCCCGGTAGAGCTGCAGCTCCATCTCTGTCTCGTACTTCTCGAGATCCTCGGCGCTCATCGCCATCCGCCTTCCATGACCACATCTTCCCCCAGTAGCGCCGGTTGGCGAAGCTGCTCGTCCAACGCCACGCCGACGGTACCCCGTACGGGGTCCGGACGCCCCATCGGCTCACGGATGCCGATGCCGGCCGAGCCGGTTCCATCGGCCCGGCCAGCTTCGGCGGTCGGCCGGCGGGAGCGGGGCGGACTCGCGGACCGACCGGAGGCGGCCGCCACGTTGACGTACGAGAACCGGTGCTCGGCACACGGCCCCTGCCGACTCAGCGCGGCCTGATGCTCGGCGGTGGCGTAGCCCTTGTGCTCGGCGAAGCCGTAACCCGGAAACCGCCCGTCGAGCTCGACCATCAGCCGGTCCCGAGTGACCTTCGCAAGCACGCTGGCCGCCGCCACGCAAGCCGCCACCCGGTCGCCCTTCCACACCGCGAGCCCGGGCGCGCCGAGCCCGTCGACGCCGAATCCGTCGGTCAACACGTACTCGGGTGCGGGGCTGAGCCCGGCAAGTGCCCGGCGCATCGCGGCGAGATTGCACACGTGCAGGCCCCGACGGTCGATCTCGTCGGCCGAGACGACCACGATCCGGTGGGCGAGTGCCCGGTCACGGACCGAGGCGTAGACCCGCTCCCGCGCCGCCGGGGTGAGTAGCTTCGAATCGGCCAGCCCGTCGATCTCGCCCCGCCGGCCCGGCGCGAGCACCACCGCAGCAGCCACCAGCGGCCCGGCACACGCACCCCGACCGGCCTCGTCGGCGCCGGCCACGTGGGCGAATCCGCGCCGTCGCAGAGCCTGCTCCAACGCGTAGAGCCCGGCGTCACGGCGCACCACGGTACGCGGTGGAGTCAGCACGGTTCGGCCTCTCCTGTCAGCCGGCGCAGCAGGGCCGGCAGCTCCGGCGGATAGACCCGTTCCGGGGTGGCCGCGAGCTCGCCGACCGGCCACCACCGGTGAGCGTCGATCGTACGGCGTTCGATGTCGTCGAACCCGCTCGTGTCGACCTGCCAGTTGGGCACCCGCAGCAGGAAGAAGTGCTGTTCCTGGCGGTACCACCGGCCGTCGAACGGGAACTCGACGGTTTCCTGCCAGACCGGCGCGCCCAACTCGGTCGGTGTCACCCGCAGGCCGGTCTCCTCGGCCAACTCGCGGACCGCGCCGTCGACCGGGGTCTCGCCGGACTCCAGTCCACCGCCGGGGGTGAACCAGTACCGGTGCCCGGGACGGGCCGGGTCGTACCCGCGTAGCAGCAGCACCCGACCCGCCGAGTCGACGAGCAGGACCCGGGCCGCGTTCCGGTTGCGCGCCGGCTCCGGCCCGCACTCCACCGTCAGCTCCGCGTCGGTCACCCGACCAGAGTAGGAGAACAAGCCGACCGGCACGACACGTGGGCCGCAGCCTCCGCCGGCCGCGCCCGGGTCGCCGCGACGCTGCCGGTCACGGTCCCGAATCCGGAACGGTTTCGAACGGCTCCGGCACGGTGAGCCAGGTGGCCCGGTCCAGTGGCCAGAAGACGGTGAACGCCCGGCCGACCACGGCGTCCTCGGAGATGGTCGCGTAGTCGATGTCGCCGCTACGGTCCCAGTGCTCCAGCGAGTCGCCCGAGGCCGACCGGTGGTCGCCCATCACCCAGAGCCGTCCTTCCGGCACGGTGATGTCGAACGGACCGACCGCGGCGGGATCGCTGATCCCGCCCTCGGAGTAGATGTACGGCTCGTCCAGCGGCTGGCCGTTGATGATCAGCCGCTCCTCGGCGTCACAGCACTCGACCCGGTCTCCGCCGACCCCGATGACCCGCTTGATGAAGTCCTCGCCGTCCGGGTTGCTGCTCCACTCCGGTGGTGCCCGGAACACGACGATCTCGCCGCGTTCGGGCGACCGGAAGTGGTAGACGACCTTGTTGACCAGCACCCGGTCGTTGATGTCGAGGGTGTGCTCCATCGACGGCGACGGGATGTAGAAGGTCTGCAGGACGAACGCCCGGACCAGGACCGCGACGAGGACCGCCACACCCAACAGGATCGGTAGTTCACGCCAGAAGGAATTGGGCTTCTTCTTCTCGGTCTGCTCGTCGATCACAACCGGAGCCTACGACGTCTGGCTGAGAACAGCGGCACGGAGCGCGAAGCGAAAAGTAGCGGAATCATCACTGGCAGCACAACTACCAGGTCAGCGGAGGTATCCGGAACGTCCGCCGGCTGATCGACCGCCGCCGGGGTCGGAGCCGTCGGCGGCAGGCTGTCGAAGGTGTCCGGCACGGACAGGCCGTCCCAGCGGTCCTGGGGCCAGACGATCACGAAGGCCCGGCCGATGACGTTGTCGATCGGCACCGAGCCCTGGCAGCGGGAGTCCTGTGAGACCAGTCGATGGTCACCCATTACGAACAGGTGTCCAGGCTCGACCACGACCTCGGCGAACTGCCGGGATCGGCACTCACCCGGGCTCGGTGGGACGTCCAGCGGCGAGTCCTCCAGGACGTAGCCGGCCTCGTTTAAGGGCTGGTCGTTGACGATCAGCCGGCCCTGTTCGTCGCAGCAGCGAACCCGGTCGCCCGGCACGCCGATGACCCGCTTGATGAAGTCTTTCTCGCCGGGCCGGCCAACTCCGACCAGATCGCCAACGGTGCGGCCGAGCTTGGCGGCGAAACCGAGGTCGGGGTCGTCGGTGTGCTCCGGCGCCCAGTCGTTGGTGCCCCGAAAGACGATGACCTCACCGCGCACCGGATCCCGGACGTCGTAAACAACCTTGTTGACCAGCACCCGGTCACCGACCAGCAGGGTGTCTTCCATGGAGCCGGACGGGATGAAGAACGCCTGCAGCAGGAAGGAGCGGATCAGCACCGCCAGGCAGAAGGCCACCACCAGCAGCAGCGGCAACTCCTGCCACAGTGGCATCTGCCGACGCCTGCGCTGCACCATCTGCATGCCAGACCGGCCCGACCGACGCGGGCGCGCTACCGACCGGCCGTCCCGACGGTTGCGCTGCGACCGCGCCCCCGACGGGGCGCGCCGCTGCCACTGATCCTGGTCTCCTTGTGGATACACGCTACGCATCTCCCCGGTCCCGAGACACGGCGCTACCGCCCACGGCGCCTCTCGTAAGGCGCCACGAGCGGTAGCACAGTTGACTCCCGCCGCCGCGACGGATGCCGCGGATGTAGCGCTCCCCATCGGTCACTACCGCAAGGGTAGTTGGCGAAAGCTCCCAGCGGCAGTCCTGAGATCGGGAACCGGGATCAGCGGGCTCAGCTGGCCTGCTTCTCCCGCTTTTCCTTGATCTTGGCGGCCTTGCCACGGAGTTCACGCAGGTAGTACAGCTTGGCGCGACGGACGTCACCACGGGTCACCATCTCGATCCGGTCGATGGCCGGGCTGTTGACCGGGTAGGTCCGCTCGACTCCGACACCGAAGCTGACCTTGCGGACGGTGAAGGTCTCCCGCAGGCCGGCGCCCTGCCTGCGGATCACCACGCCCTGGAAGACCTGCACCCGGGAACGGTTCCCTTCGACGACCCGGGCGTGCACCTTGAGCGTGTCACCGGCGCGGAAGTCCGGAAGGTCGGTCCGCTGCGACTGGGCGTCAAGAGCGTCCAGCGTGTTCATCGCTGCATCCTTGGGCTACTCAAGGCGCACCGTCTCGCGGTGCGCGGATGGATGATTCTGATCCCGGGCCGGAACGCTCAACGCCGCAGCATTCGATGCCGCAACGTTCGACGCCTCCCCGCTGGCGGGATCCTCGCAGCCGGACACGCATGCCCGTCTGCGGCAACCCCACTACTCTGCCACATCACCGGCCGGCAGTTGAAATCCGGCCGCCACCAGCAGCGCAATGTCTTTTTTGTCAAGTTTTCCGGCCGGCAGTCCGGCGATCAGATCCGGCCGACGCGATGCCGTGCGGAGCAGCGCCTGATCCCGCCGCCACCGGGCGATCCGGCCGTGATCGCCCGATCGTAGTACCTCCGGCACCTCGCGTCCCCGCCACTGCGGCGGCTTGGTGTAGACCGGCCCCTCCAGCAGCCCGTCCGAGTGGGACTCCTCGACGAGTGATCCGGCGTTGCCGAGCACTCCGGGAATCAACCGGGTCACCGCCTCCAGGATGGCCAGCACGGCGACCTCGCCACCGAAGATGACGAAATCACCGAGGGACACCTCGGTCACCGGCAGCGCTGCCGCCGCCTCGTCGATCACCCGCTGGTCGATCCCCTCGTAGCGGCCGCAGGCGAAGATCAGTCGAGGCTCGGCGGCCAACCGCTGCGCCATCGCCTGGTCGAACCGCTCCCCCACCGGGGTCGGCACCACCAGCCGCGCGGGCGGCCGTCCGGCGGCGGTCAGCTCGTCCAACGCCGCGCCCCACGGCTCCGGGCGCATCACCATCCCGGCGCCGCCGCCGTACGGGGTGTCGTCCACCGTCCGATGCACGTCGTGCGTCCAGCGGCGCAGGTCGTGCACCTCGACACTGAGCAGACCGGCCCGGCGCGCCCGGCCGATCAGCGACAGGTCCAGCGGCGCCAGGTAATCCGGAAAGATCGTGACGACGTCCACCTGCAGCGCCACCGCGCCGGATGGCATCGGGGCGTTCACAGGTCGAGCAGGCCGGGTGGGGCGTCGACGACCACCCGCCCACCGGCGAGATCAACTTCCGGCACGATCGCCCGGACGAACGGCACCAGGGCTGACCCGCCGCCGGGCCGGCGGAGCACCAGCAGATCGGATGCGGGCGCGTGGTCGATCCGGGCCACCTCGCCGAGAGCCTCACCGGACGGTGTGACCGCCGCCAGGCCGACCAGCTGGTGATCGTGGTACTCGTCCGGATCCTCCGGGTCGGCTATGTCGCTGCTGTCCACGCAGAGCAGTACGCCCCGCAACGCCTCGGCGAGGTCGCGGTCGACAACCCCGGCGAACTGCACCAACGGTCGGCCCTGATGCCAGCGGACCGTCTCGATGGTCAACCGGTCAGGGACGCGGACCAGGGTCGCGCCGGGCGGTGGCGGCTGCTGCGGTTCGCGGGCGGCCGGCGCCGCCGCCGGATCGGTGATCAACACCGATCCGGCGGCGAACCGGGTCTCCGGCTCGTCGGTCCGGACCTCGACCGTGACCTCGCCACGAATTCCGTGTGGTCGGCCGATCCGACCGACGATCAACAGCATCAGTACGAGTCGACGATGTCGACCCGCACGCCACGCCCGCCGATCGAACCGATCACCTGACGCAGCGCCTTGGCGGTCCGCCCGCCGCGGCCGATCACGGTGCCGAGATCCTCCGGGTGCACCCGTACCTCCAGGCGCTTGCCCCGACGCGAGTCGACCAGCCGGACCCGTACGTCGTCGGGGTGGGTGACGATCCCCTTGACCAGGTGCTCCAGCGCGGGCCGGAGGACCATGTCAGGCCTGCTCGCCGGAGCCGGCACCGGTGGGCTCCTCGGTCTTGGCCGGCGCTTCGGCAGCCGCCGGCTCGGACTTCGCTTCGGCCTTCGTCTCAGATTTCGCTTCGGACTTCTTCTCGGCCTTCTTCGCCGGCTTGGCCGGCGTGTCCGCGACGCCCGCGGCGGCCTTTGCCTCCGCCTCGTACGCCGCCTTGCGGTCGGCCCGCTCGGGCGCCACCAGCAGCGGCGGCGGGGCGGGCAGGCCCTTGAACTTCTGCCAGTCGCCGGTCTTTTCCAGCAGGCGCTGGACGGCCTCGCTCGGCTGGGCGCCGACCGAGAGCCAGTACTGGACACGGTCCGAGGTCACCTCGATGACCGACGGATCTTCCTTCGGGTGGTAGATCCCGACGAACTCGATCGCCCGCCCGTCGCGCTTGGTACGCGAGTCGGCGACGACGATGCGGTACTGCGGGTTGCGGATCTTACCCATCCGCAGAAGCCGGATCTTTACGGCCACGGTTTGTTCGCTCCTGTTGCGATCTTCACCGGCCCCCGAGGGCGGTGCGCGGGTGAACGCCGACCGGCACAGTGGGGTTGGGCCAGAGGCAGCTCGGGTGGACTGGCGACGTGCCCGGGTAGAGGGCGCCGAACACGTACCGGATACCAACACGCTATTGTGCCAGACCCGTGGCGCACCGCCACACCCGGTGGCCCCGGTGCGTCGCCGGTCAGTCCGGTGCCCGGCGGTCAGCCAGCTGCCGGCGGGCGGTCCCAGCCGGGCGGCAGCTCGGCCGGCGGCGACCAGGCCGGGTCCGGTCGGAAGTCGCACCAGGTGCCGTCGAACGGAAAGTCACCCGCCTCGGCGATCTTGATCACCCGCCGTCCCTCGGCCCGTACCGCCGCCTCGTCACGCACCCAGTAGTGCTCCGGGAAGGCGAGCCGCTCGGCGAACTCCTCCTCGTCCTTCCAGACCCAGCTGCGGTCCGGGCGGACCACCACGTCCAGGTCCTGGTCGACCACGTCCACCCCGGCGAGGTCGCCGTCGGCCCAGCGCACGCCGGGCTCTTCGAGGTTGACGTACCAGTTGAGGAAGTTCCCGGCGTCGTCGCGGAACCACCACACCGAATGGGCGGCCCCGGCGGGCAGGAACTTCAGCACCGGCGGGCCGAGCCAGCGGCCGTGCTTGATCCGGTACGACCGGGTGATCCACTCGGTGAACGGCATCGCCCGCATGCCACGGCCGTCGTCGGCCACCTCGTTGACCACCGGCGAACCCCGGTCGACCCAGACCAGCAGGCCCCGCTCGTCGTCGACGACGACCCGGGCCGGACGGACCCAGCCCAGCCGCCCACGTCGCACGTTCCGATGCATGATCAACTGACCCGGCTCAAACCGCATGCTCATCTCCCTCGTTCACCATGCCCAACGACAGCGACACCGCCCACGAACGGCCCAACCGACGGCGACACCGCCCACCGACGGGCGGCGCCGCTCACCGACGACAGGGCAGGGCGTCAGTACGAGCGGGCCAGCACCGCGACCAGGTCGGGCTCGTCGTCGGAGTCGGGCACCGAGCCGTCCGGACGCAGCAGGCAGCGTACGGTGACGCCCTGCGCGTTGACCTCGGCCTCGCCCGCCGGGCCCACCACCGACCACGGCACCCGGGCCCAGCCGGTCGCTGCGGCGGCGACCGCGTCAGCGAGGCTGCCGACCTCGACGGTACGCGCCTGACGTAGCGCCAGCGCCTGGTCGTACAGCCGCTGCTGGTCGGCGGCCAGGGCGTCGCGGACCGCGCCGACCACGTCGGCGACCGGCACCGGGGTCTTCGACCCGTCGGTACGCCGGACCAACACCGCATTGCCGGCGGCCAGGTCGCGCGGGCCGACCTCGACGCGTACCGGGTATCCCTTGAGCTCGGCGTCGACGGCCCGGCGGCCGAACGCCGTGTCCACCCGGTCGTCCAGACCGACCCGTACACCGGCGTCACGCAACGCGTCGCGCAGCTTGGCCGCCGCCTCGGCGACCCCGTCGCCGGCCTTGACCACCATGACGTACGCCTGGACCGGGGCCAGCCGGGGCGGCACCCGCAGCCCGTTGTCGTCGCCGTGCACCATGATCAGCCCGCCGAGCATCCGGGTGGAGACCCCCCAGGAGGTGGTCCAGGCGTGTTCGACGGCCCGCTCGGCGGAGGTGTAGGTGATGTCGAACGCGCGGGCGAAGTTCTGCCCGAGCTCGTGCGAGGTGCCCAGCTGCAGCGCCTTGCCGTCGGCCATCATCCCTTCGAGGGTGTAGGTGCTGGTGGCCCCGGCGAAGCGCTCCCGGGCGGTCTTGCGCCCGACCAGCACCGGGATGCCGAGCACGTTGACCATGAAGTCCTGGTAGACCTCGTGCAGGATCCGCCGGGCGTAGGCCCGCGCGTCGGCTTCGTCGGCGTGCGCGGTGTGCCCCTCCTGCCAGAGGAATTCGCTGGTCCGCAGGAACACCCGGGGGCGCAGCTCCCAGCGCACCACGTTGGCCCACTGGTTGAGCAGCAGCGGCAGGTCCCGGTAGGAGTCGACCCACTTGGCCATGAACTCGCCGATCACCGTCTCGCTGGTCGGCCGGACCACCACCGGCTCGGCGAGCTGCTTGCCGCCGCCGTGGGTGACCACCGCGAGCTCCGGTGAGAAGCCCTCGACGTGCTCGGCCTCGCGGCGCAGGTAGCTCTCCGGGATGAACAGCGGGAAGTACGCGTTCTCCGCACCGGCTGCCTTGATCCGGTTGTCCATCTCGGACTGCATCCGCTCCCAGATGGCGTACCCGGCCGGCCGGATCACCATGGTGCCGCGCACCGGTCCGTTGTCGGCGAGCTGCGCCTTGGCGATCAGATCCTGGTACCAGCGGGGGAAGTCCTCCGCACGAGGTGTGAGCACGCGGGCCATGACCGGACATCCTATGCGCCGCCGGTGACGGGTCAGCGCAGCACCCGCCCGCGCAGGATGATCCGCTCGGGTGCGCGGACCACCCGCAGGTCGGCACGCGGGTCCGCCGGGTACACGACCAGGTCGGCGAGCCCGCCCTCGACCAGGCCAGGGAAGCCGAGCCAGTCCCGGGCGCCCCAGGAGGCGGCGGCCAGCACCGCCTCGGCCGGCATGCCGGCCTCGGTGTGCAGGCTCAGCATCTCGTCGGCGGCTCGGCCATGGGCAATACCGCCACCGGCGTCGGTGCCGACGAAGATCGGTACGCCGGCTTCGTGCGCGGCGCGTACCACCTCGGGGAACCTGTCCCGCAGGCTGATCATGTGGGCGGCGTACCGGGGGAACTTCTCCCGGGCCCGGTCGGCGATCCCGCCGAACGTCGCGATGTTGATCATCGTCGGGATCAGCGCGGTCCGCTGGCGGGCCATCTCGTCGATCAGGTCGGGACTCAGCCCGGTGCCGTGCTCGACCGAGTCGACCCCGGCCCGGACCAGGATTTGTACCGCCTCCTCGTCGAAGGTGTGCGCGGCGACCCGGGCACCGGCCCGGTGGGCGGTGGCGATGGCGTCGGTCATCGCCTCCGCCGACCAGGCCGGGGCGAGGTCCCCTGCGGACCGCTCGATCCAGTCGCCGACCAGCTTGACCCAGCCGTTGCCCGCCCTGGCCTGCTCGGTCACCGTGTCGGACAGTTGCTCCGCCGGCACCTCGACGCCGATGTCGCGCAGGTAGCGCCGGGGCGGCGCGACGTGCCGGCCGGCGCGGGCCAGCCGGGGCAGGTCCGGTTCGTCGTCGAGCTGTGGATAGGGGTACGGCGACCCGGCGTCGCGCAGCGCCAGCACTCCGGCGTCCCGGTCGACGCCGGCCAGCCGCCGGGCGTCGTCGAGCGAGCCGATCGGCGTCCCGCCCCGGGCGATGCCGATGTGGCAGTGCGCGTCGACCAGACCGGGCAGGATGAAGCCACCGTCGACCACGGTGGTCGCGCCGGGCACCGGGTGCAGCGTCACCCGGTCGCCGACCAGCCACAGATCCCGGGTCCGGTCCTCTGGCAGCACGACCCCGCGGACGTGCAGCGGCACGGGCGCGGGGTCGACGGCGCTCAGCCCTTCTCCCGCTTGTTCAACTTGTTGAAGTCGATCTTGGGAAGCTTGAAGCCGGGCGGCAGACCGTCGCCGCCGCCCAGCGCGTTCGGGTCGAGGCCGGGCGGCAGCTGCGGCATGCCGCCCGGGAAGCCGGCCGGCACCCCGCCGCCGCCGCGCTGGCGGGCACCGCCGCCACGGTTGCCGCCCTTGTTTCCCTTGCGCTTGTTCTTCGGCGACTTGGTCGCCTTGCGCCGCCCGCCACCGGGCAGACCCATCATCCCACCCATCTGCTTCATCATCTTCTGCGCCTCGGCGAAGCGGTTGAGCAGCTGGTTGACGTCCATCACGGTGACCCCGGAGCCGTTGGCGATCCGGGCCCGGCGCGAACCGTTGATGATCTTCGGATTGGTCCGCTCGCCCGGCGTCATCGAGCGGATGATCGCGGTGACCTTGTCGAAGTGCCTGTCGTCGACCTCGGCCAGCTGGTCCTTCATCTGCCCCATGCCGGGCATCATGGCCAGCACGTTGGCGATCGGCCCCATCCGGCGCACCGCGATGAGCTGGTCGAGGAAGTCCTCCAGGGTGAACTGCTCGCCGCCCATCAGCTTGGCGGTCATCTTCTCCTTCTGATCGGCGTCGAAGGCCTGCTCGGCCTGCTCGATCAGAGTGAGCATGTCGCCCATGCCGAGAATCCGGCTGGCCATCCGGTCCGGGTGGAAGACGTCGAAGTCGGACAGCTTCTCACCGGTGGAGGCGAACAGGATCGGTTCGCCGGTGACCTGCCGGACGGACAACGCCGCACCGCCGCGCGCGTCGCCGTCGAGCTTGGACAGCACCACGCCGGTGATGCCGACGCCGTCGCGGAACGCCTCGGCGGTACGGACTGCGTCCTGCCCGACCATCGCGTCGATGACGAAGATGACCTCGTCCGGGTCGACCGCGTCGCGGATCGCGGCGGCCTGGGCCATCATCTCGGCGTCGATGCCGAGCCGGCCGGCGGTGTCGACGATGACGACGTCGCGCGCCGACCGGCGGGCGTGCTCGATCGACGCCTTCGCGACGGCCACCGGGTCGCCGACCCCGTTACCGGGCTCCGGGGCGAAGACCTCGACCCCGGCCCGCCCGCCGAGGACCTGCAGCTGGCCGACCGCGTTCGGACGTTGCAGGTCGGCGGCGACCAGCAGCGGCTGGTGCCCCTGCGCCTTGAGCCAGTTGGACAGTTTGCCGGCGAGGGTGGTCTTGCCGGAACCCTGCAGCCCGGCCAGCATGATCACCGTCGGCGGCTGCTTGGCGAACCGGAGCCGGCGCTGCTCGCCGCCGAGGACCCCGACCAGCTCCTCGTGCACGATCTTGATGACCTGCTGGGCCGGGTTGAGCGCCTGGGAGACCTCGGAGCCGCGGGCGCGCTCCTTGACCCGACCGATGAACGCCTTCACCACCGGCAGCGCGACGTCCGCCTCCAGCAGCGCCAGCCGGATCTCCCGGGCGGTCGCGTCGATGTCGGCGTCGGTGAGCCGACCCTTGCCCCGGAGCTTGCCGAAGATCCCGGACAGTCGATCACTCAAAGTGTCAAACACGACGCAACATCCTGTATGTCGATCCGGCAGGGCAACTCACGGCGGTGTCGGGACGTGACTCCGCCCGACCTGGCAAGCCTAGCCGCCGCCCGCATCGCCCGCTTCCGCCACTCCAGCGCCCGCGTCCGCCACTGCGCCGCCCGGTCATCCGGCGGCGGCCAGCACCGCAGCTTCCAGTCGGGCCCGCTCGGCGTCGTCCGGGCCGGCACCCACCAGGTAGAAGGCGTCGACCACGTCGCCGCCCAGGGTGGAGATCCGGGCCGCCCGCACCTGGGCGCCGGCCTCGTCGAGCGCGCTGGTCACCCGGTAGAGCAGGCCGGCCGAGTCGGCCGCCCGCAACTCCAGCACCACCGCGTCGGTGGCGGCCTCCCGGTGCCACACCACCCGAGGGTCGGCCCCGGTCCGGCGGGCGGCGAGCGCCCGGCCCCGCAGCCGCTGGGTGACCGACACGTCACCGGTGACCGCCCGCCGCAGGTCGGCGGTGAGCGCGATGGTGTCCGGCGGGGTGCCGTACCGGGGCTGGACCCGGAACTCGACCAACGCCCGCCCGTCGACCGTGGAGGCGTCGGCGGTCAGCACGTCCAGCCGGTGCAGGGCCAGGCAGCCGGCAACCGCGGCGAGCAGGCCGTGCCGGTCCGCGGCGGCCACCGCGACCCGGTCGTCACCGTCGATGTGTACCGCTGGCAGCGGACCCGCCACCAGCGCCGGATCGGGTCGCGGCGGCTCGGGCAGCGCCCCGGTGTCCAGCGCGGTGTGCACCCGGCGGACCAGTTCGGCGATCAGCCGCCCCTTCCAGTCCGACCAGGCCGCCGGGCCGGTCGCCAGGGCGTCCGCGCGGGCCAGCCCGTGCAGCAGGCCGAGCGTGGTGGTGTCGCCCACCGCAGCCGCGACCTGCGAGATCGTCACCGGGTCGCTGAGGTCACGCCGGGTGGCCACCTCCGGCAGCAGCAGGTGCAGCCGGACCAGCTTGCCGATCATGTCGACGTCGGCCGGCGGCAGCCCGATCCGGGCGGCGATCCGCACCGCCACCGGCGCGCCGACCGTGCTGTGGTCGCCGGGCAGCCCCTTGCCCACGTCGTGCAGGAATGCGCCGAGCAGCAGCAGATCGGGCCGGTCCACCTCACGGGTGAACGCGGTCGCCTCCTGTGCCGCCTGGACGAGGTGCCGGTCCAGGGTGAACCGGTGCACCGGGTTGTGCTGCGGCAGGCTACGCATCCGGGGCCACTCCGGCAGCCAGCCGTCCACCAACCCGTACCGGTCGCAGGTCTCCCAGGTGGGCACCAGACCGGGACCGGCGCCGAGCAGGGTGATCAGCGCGGCCCGGGCCGCGTCCGGCCACGGTGCCGGCAGCGGCGGGCAGTACGCGGCGAGCCACTCGCAGGTCGCCCGGGCAATCGGCAGCCGGCTGGTGGCGGCGGCCGCGGCGACCCGCAGCGACAGGCTGGGGTCCGGGCGGGCGCCGATCGCGGTCCGGGCGAGGACCAGCTCACCGTCGTGCTCGACCACGTCGCGGGCCACCGGCCGGCGCACCGGCGGGCCGCCGCCGCGCCGCCGGCCCGAGCGCAACCGTTCGGCGCTGCGCCAGGCGTCGTCGAGGGCGTGGGTGATGGTGCGCGCGTCGGAGGCGACCCGGCGCAGCAGGGTGTCCGGGTCGTCCAGGTCGAGCAGGCCGGCGACGGTGGCGCGCTCCTGGGCCACCAGCCGGTCGACCCGCCGGCCGACGGCGACGTGCAGCGCGTCGCGGGTGTCCAGCAGCCGCAGGTGGGCCGCGCGGGCGGCCGGGCGCATGCTGTCGGCGATGCCGGCCAGCGCGATGCCGCGCAGGATCCCAACGTCGCGCAGCCCGCCGGCGGCCTCCTTCAGATCGCCTTCCAGCAGGAAGGCCAGCTCGCCGTGGGTACGCCAGCGGGCCTCGGTGACCTCGCGCAGCGCCGGCAACTGGCGGACGGCGGTGCGCCGCCACTGGTCGGTCGCGGCGGACTGCAACTCGGCGGTGAGCTCCCGGTCGCCGGCGACGTGCCGGGCGTCGAGCAGGCCGAGCGCGACCTTGACGTCGTCGTGGGCGACGGACAGCGCCTCCGGCAGGGTACGCACCGAGTGGTCCAGCCCGAGGCGGGCGTCCCAGATCGGGTACCAGAGGCGGGCGGCGATCTCGTCCATCCCTGCGACGCCACGATGGAGCAGCACCAGGTCGAGATCGCTGTACGGGGAGCACTGCAGCCGGCCGAGTCCACCGACCGCCACCAGGGCGATACCGGTCAGCCCGGCCGGCATCAGCGAGGTCAGCCAGACATCGAGTGCCGCCGCCCGGTCCACGCGGGCGGCGGCACCGATGCCGTCGGACAGCGACGGGCCGGGGCCGGCCGCGAAACGCTGCCGGACCCCGACTCCGTCGGTCATGTGTTCTCCCTACCGGTTCGGTTGGCTCGCCGACTCAGAGCGCGTCGAGACCGCGCTCACCGGTGCGGACCCGGATGACGTCCTCGACGGCAGTCACCCAGACCTTGCCGTCGCCGATCTTTCCGGTGCGGGCCGCCGTGACGACCGCGTCGACGACCTTCTCGACGTCGATCTCGTCGGTCAGCACTTCGATCCGGATCTTCGGCAGGAACTCGACGGTGTACTCGGCGCCCCGGTACACCTCGGTGTGGCCCTTCTGACGTCCGTACCCCTGGACCTCGCTCACGGTCAGGCCAGCGACGCCGAGGGCGTGCAGGGCCTCCTTGACCGCGTCGAGCTGGTACGGCTTGATGACCGCGGTCACCAGCTTCATGTCTAACCCCTCCATCAGGGAACGTTATCCGGCGACCTTCTCGCTGACCGGAGCGGACTCGCCCGAACCGGCGGGCGCCTTCCCCATGCCGGCGGCGGCGAAGCCACCACCCGAGGTGCTGCTGAACTCGTACGCCGTCTCCGCGTGCTCGGCGGTGTCGATGCCCTCGACCTCGGCGTCTGCGCTGGCCCGGAAGCCGATGGTCTTGTCGATCGCGAAGCCGATGATGTAGGCGACGACGAACGAGTAGACCAGCACCGCGACCACACCGAGCGCCTGCAGACCGAGCAGGTCGATGCCACCGCCGTAGATGAGTCCGGCGTTGCCCTCTCCGGCGAGCACCTCGACGGCCAGGAAGCCGATCAGCAGCGAACCGATGATGCCGCCGATCATGTGCACGGCGACCACGTCGAGCGAGTCGTCGTATCCGAGCTTGTACTTCAGGCCGACCGCCAGGGCGCAGACGGCACCGGCGATGATGCCGAGCGCGATCGCCCCGAGCGGTTCCAGGAAGGCACAGGCCGGGGTGATGGCGACCAGACCGGCAATCGCACCGGAGGCGGCGCCGAGGGTGGTCGGCTTGCCGTCGCGGAACCACTCGACGACGATCCAGCCCAGCACGGCGGCTGCGGTGGCCACCTGGGTGTTGATGAAGGCGACCGCGGCGGTGCCGTCGGCGGCGACCGCCGAGCCGGCGTTGAAGCCGAACCAGCCGAACCACAGCAGGCCGGCGCCGAGCAGCACCATCGGCAGGTTGTGCGGCTTGAACTTGTCCTTCGGCCAGCCGACCCGCTTGCCGAGCACCAGGGCCAGCGCGAGCGCCGCAGCACCGGCGTTGATGTGCACCGCGGTGCCACCGGCGAAGTCGAGGACGCCGAGCTCGAAGATCCAGCCACCGCCCCAGACCCAGTGCGCGACCGGGAAGTAGACCAGGGTGGCCCACAGGCCGGCGAAGAGCAGCCAGGCGCCGAACTTCGCCCGGTCCGCGATCGCACCGCTGATCAGTGCGACGGTGATGATCGCGAACATCATCTGGAAGACGACGAACAGCAGGTCCGGGATGCCGCCCTCGCTGCCCGACTCGAGCATGCCGCGCAGGCCGGCCATGGAGAGGTCACCGGTGACGCCGCCGACGTCGGTGCCGAAGGCGATGCTGTAGCCGTAGAAGACCCACAGCAGGCTGACCAGGCCGATCGCGCCGAAGCTCATCATCATCATGTTGAGCACGGACTTGGACCGCGTCATGCCACCATAGAACAGCGCCAATCCGGGCGTCATGAGCAACACCAGGGCGGCTGAAGTCAAAATCCAGGCGGTGGCACCAGAATCTAGTTCCGGCACGCTGCCTCCTCTCAGTTGGAAACATAACCGGCTCCAAGAGGCAGCATCGCCCGCTCGCCGGTTGCGCGAAGCTTGCTGGGCAGCTGTTTCACGCAGGGTGCCCGTGCCGTTTCCAACACGTGACGGGTTGTTTCCAACATGTGAAGAACACTTCACTATCGCCAGATCAGGCAGGGTCATATCAACCGAATAGCCACCGCCGGCTGTCCAGAAGACGACAGAACTCGTCACCCGTACCCGGGCCGCTGCCGGCCCGGCCCGCCGCCGATCAGCGCAACGCGTACCCACCGCCCGTCAGCGCAACGCGTACTCCAGGATGTGCCGTTCGTAGTCGAGCAGCCGCAGGTCCCGCATCGGCCGGCGGAGATGGCCCTTGTGCACGATCCGGACGAACGCCGGATCACCGGCGGCGGCCATCCGCCGAATCCCCTCCACATGGTCGACGACCCGCTTGCGGATGGTCCGGACCAGCCGGTGCCGGTCGCGGGGGATCAGCCCGTACGCGTCGGCGAACAGCCGCAGCCGACGCGGCCGGTCCGGGTGCCGCCAGCCCAGCGTGTAGGAGTCCCGGTCGGAGAAGAGCGGCACCCAGGTCCACGCGGCGTACGCGACGTCGTAGATCCGCGCCCCCGGCGACGCCAGGTCGAAGTCGATCAGGGCGAGGGTGCCGTCCGGACGCCAGATCACGTTGTGCGGGGCCGCGTCGTGGTGGCAGATCACCTCGGTGTCCGGCGGCGGCGGGCCGAACGAACGCCAGACCGCGCTGCGCGGCGGGTTGAACCCGTACTGGGCGTCGTGGAACATCCGCAACATGGTCGCGACGGTGACCAGCGCCTCGTCGCTGACCCAGTGCGGCGCCAGCGGATACTCGCCGCACTCCCCCTCGACGTAGGAGAGGACCTCACGGTTGCGTTCGTCCATGCCGAGTGCCCGGGGCGAGCCGGTGAACCCGACGTACTCCAGATGCCGCAGCAACGCGTGCACCGAGGGGGTCCACGGGCCGACGTTGCGCCGGACGGTGTCTCCGACCCGCACCACGGTGCTGACGTTGCCGCCGCGCAGCGGGATCTCCTGCTGGGTCACGTACGGTCTCCCGAGACGTGGCTCCTGATTGCGGTACGTCACCCGAGGCTACGCATCCATTCCACGTGGATCGGCGCCCATCAGGGCGTCGACGAACTGCGCCGGATCGAACGGGGCGAGGTCGTCCGGACCTTCGCCGAGACCGACCAGTTTGACCGGAATGCCGAGCTTGCGCTGCACCGCGATGACGATACCGCCCTTGGCGGTGCCGTCGAGTTTGGTCAGCACCACCCCGGTCACCTCCACCGCCTCAGTGAACACCCGGGCCTGCTCCAACCCATTCTGCCCGGTGGTGGCATCCAGCACGAGCAGTGTCTCGTGCACCGGACCGTGCTTGCTCACCACCCGCTTGACCTTGCCGAGCTCGTCCATCAGACCGATCTTGTTCTGCAGCCGGCCGGCGGTGTCGATCAGCACCGCGTCGACCTTGGTGTCGATGCCCCGCTTCACCGCGTCGAAGGCGACACTGGCCGGATCCGCGCCCTCCGGGCCGCGGACCACCTCGGCACCGACCCGGGAGGCCCAGGTGGTCAACTGGTCGGCTGCGGCGGCCCGGAACGTGTCGGCGGCGCCCAGCAGTACCGTACGGCCATCGGCGACCAGCACCCGGGCGATTTTGCCGCAGGTGGTGGTCTTACCGGCTCCGTTGACCCCGACGACCAGCACCACGCTCGGCTCGCCGCCGGTGTTCAACGCCCGGTCGAGCTGCGGGTCCAGCGCGGCGACCAGCTCCTCGGTGAGCAACGTCCGCAGCTCGGTGGCGCTGCGGGTGCCGAGCACCCGGGTGCGCTCCCGCAGCCGGTCGACGATCTCCCGGGTCGGCTCGATGCCGACGTCCGCGGTGATCAGGCTCTCCTCGATCTCCTCCCAGACCTCCTCGTCCAGCCGGTCCCGGGACAGCAGATTCAGCAGCCCCTTGCCGAGCAGACCCTGCGACCGGGACAGCCGGGTCCGCAGCCGGACCAGCCGCCCGGCGGTGGGTTCCGGACGTTCCAGGGTCGGCGGGGCCGGCGCCACCGGCTCCGCGGGTGCCTGCTCCGGTTCAGCCGGTGGCGCGACCGGGCGGTCCTCGACGGCGATGCCGACCGGCCGATCACCGTCGGCGTCGGCCGGTGGGCGCTCCTGCGGCTGCTCGCCGCCGAGCGGGGTCGGCGGTGCCGGCGGCAGCGGTGGCTGGCGGCGCAGCCGGGGCACCACCAGCCCGAGACCGGCGAGCAGCAGCACACCGAGCAGGATCGCGGCGAGGACGAGGTAATCCATGCGGAAATCCTGACAGATGGCCGCGACCGCGTCCCGCCCACCGCACCCATCGGTGACACCCACCCCCCGGTACAGTGTCGCCGTCCGGCGACCACACCCCCAGATACCGTGTCGCCGTCCGGCGACCACACCCCACAGGTACCGGTCGCGGAGCTGGGTGACAGGCCTGCAGGCGGGGTAGAAAAGAGGCCGTCCCGCGTCCCCGGCGAAAGGTCGACCATGTCTGCACACCAGTTCGGCAGGGGCCACCGGTGACCGACGGCACAACCGCCGGTGGACCGGACCCGCAGCTCCGACCGGCGGCCGGCCCCCGGCTACTGATCGGACCGTTGCTGCGGCGGGTGGTCGGCGGGCAGGCCACCGTCTGGGTGGAGACCGACGCGCCGGCCACGGTACGGGTCGCGGCGGGGGGCACGGCGGCGGGCACGGCCCGCACCTTCAGCGCGTTCGGGCACCACTACGCGCTCGTGGTGGTCGACGGGCTGACCCCCGGCTCCAGCCACCGCTACGAGGTCTTCCTCGACGAGCGGCGGGTCTGGCCGGAACCGGACTCGCCGTACCCGGGCAGTGTGATCCGGACCCGGCGGGCCGACGACGGTACCCAGCCGGTACGGTTGATCTTCGGTTCCTGCCGGGAGACCACCCAGCATTCCACTGCCCGGCGGTTGCCGCCGGACGCGCTCGACGCGTACGCCCGGCGGCTGGCCGGCCTGGACCCGGCCGGCGACGACTGGCCCGACCTGCTGCTCCTGCTCGGCGATCAGGTGTACGCCGACGAGACGTCGCCGGTGATCCGACGGTTCCTGCGGCGGCGGCGCCGACATCGTGGGCTGCCGCCAGGTGCCCCAGCCGACCAGGTGGTCAGCTTCCCCGAGTACACCCGGCTGTACCTGGAGTCGTGGCGGGACCCGGAGATCCGCTGGTTGCTGTCGACCGTTCCCAGCCTGATGATCTTCGACGACCACGAGGTGATCGACGACTGGAACACCTCGGCCGCCTGGCGGGCGCGGATGCGCGGCGAGCCCTGGTGGCCGGAGCGGATCAGCAGCGGACTCGCCTCCTACTGGGTCTACCAGCACCTGGGCAACCTGGCCCCGGACGAGGTCGCCGCCGACCCGGTGTTCCGGGCGGTCACCGCCGCCGACGACGCCACCGATGTGCTGCGGGAATTCGGCGCCCGGGTGGACGCCGAGGCGGACGTCGCGCACGACCCGCAGCGCTGGTCGCAGGTGCAGTACCAGTGGAGCTTCTCGCTGGACGTCGGCCGGACCCGGGTGATCGTGCTGGACAACCGGTGCAGCCGGGTACTGCGGCCGGGGGCACGCAGCATGTTGCCGGCCGGTGAGTGGGCCTGGTTCACCGACCGGGCCCGTGGCCGCTACGACCATCTGGTGGTCGGCGCGTCGCTGCCCTGGCTGATGCCGCCCGGCATCCACCACCTCGAGTCGTGGAACGAACGGCTGGCCGAGTCGCCCCGGCGGTGGGTCGCGGCGGCATCGGAATGGCTGCGCCAGGCCCTGGACCTGGAGCACTGGGCCGCGTTCCGACGCTCCTTCGACGACCTCGGGCAACTGTTCGCCCGGGTCGGCGCCGGGCCGGGTCACCCGCCGCCGGCCTCGATCAGCATGCTCTCCGGCGACGTGCACCACTCGTACGTGGCGCGGGCCGTCCTGCCCGGCCGGGTGACCAGCCCGGTGCACCAGCTCACCTGCTCACCGATCCACAACCAGGTGCCGGCGCTGATGCGGCCGTTGATGCGGTTGGGCTGGTGGCGGGGGCCGACGGCGGCGCTGCGGGCGCTGGCCCGCTCCGCCGGACTGCCGAGGCCGTCGGTGCGCTGGCGCAAGCTGGACGGCCCGTACTTCGGCAACGCGGTCAGCACGCTGCTGCACGACGGCGCGACGGCCGAGGTGACGCTGGAGGGCACGACGACCGACGGCGCGCTGCGCGAGGTGGCCCGCCGCCGGCTCACCGATCCGGCGGCGCAGCCGACGCCCCAGCCTCCTCAGCAGGCTGCGGGGCTACCGCAGTAGGCCCCGGCGGCCCCGGCACGGTCGACGCCGTCGACTCGTCGGCCGACTTGAGCCGCTGGCTGATCACCTGGGTGACACCGTTGCGCATGGTGACCCCGTACAGCGCGTCGGCGACCTCCATGGTCCGCTTCTGGTGGGTGATGATGATCAGCTGGCTGCGGTCCCGCAGCTGGGCCATCAGGGTGATCAACCGGCCGAGGTTGACGTCGTCCAGCGCCGCCTCCACCTCGTCCATGATGTAGAACGGGCTGGGCCGGGCCCGGAAGATGGCCACCAGCATGGCGACGGCGGTCAACGACCGCTCCCCGCCGGACAGCAGCGACAGCCGCTTGATCTTCTTGCCCGGTGGCCGGGCCTCCACCTCCACCCCGGTGGTCAGCAGGTCGTCCGGGTCGGTGAGCACCAGCCGCCCCTCCCCACCCGGGAACAGCACGGTGAACACCTGCTCGAACTCGCGCGCGGTGTCGGCGTACGCGCTGGAGAAGACCTCCAGGATCCGGTCGTCCACGTCCGCGACCACGGTGAGCAGGTCTTTGCGGGTCGCCTTCAGGTCCTCCAACTGGTCGGAGAGGAACTTGTACCGCTCCTCCAGCGCGGCGAACTCCTCCAACGCCAGCGGGTTGACCTTGCCGAGCAGGGCCAGCTCCCGTTCCGCCTTTGCCGAGCGCTTCTCCTGGGTGGCCCGGTCGAACGGCACCGGCTGCGGTTCCGGTTTGCCGTCGGCGGCGGCCGCCGCCAGCTGGGCCTGGGTGGGCGGCACCGGCTGGTGCGGGCCGTACTCGGCGAGCAGGGTCTCCACATCCAGCGAGAAGTCCTCGGCCGCCTTCGCCTCCAACTGCTCGATGCGCAGCCGCTGCTCGGCGCGGGCCACCTCGTCGCGGTGCACGGCGCTGGTCAGCCGCTCCAGCTCGGCCCCGAGTCGCTTTGCCGCGCCGCGTACCTCCTGCAGTTCGGCCTCCCGCGCGGCGCGGGCGCTGGCGATCTCGTCACGGGCGGCGGCCGCGTCGACCATCGAGTCGGCCAGCCGGGTCAGCGCGAACCGGGCCCCGGCGGTGACGGCGCGGGCGATCTGCGCGCCCCGGGCCCGGGCGGCCCGCGGTCCGGGACCCGCAGCTGTGGCAGCGGCTCAGCCGGCCGGTGACCGCCGCCGACCGC
>NZ_JBHMIN010000013.1:0-130094 GCF_048060215.1 Micromonospora sp. LOL_021
GACCCAACCCCATCCCCACCAACGGACACGCCGTCCGACACACCTATCGCAAACACTCACTGAGGGAATCCAGCGAGTACCGAGGTGGTGTCGGCTGCCTTCACGAAGCCGGCGTGCTCGAAGGCCGCGCGGATACCGACATAGGCCATCGTGAGGTCCACCTTTTCGCCACTGTTGTCGACGGGGTAACCCTCGATCGCTCAGGCACCAGCACACGTTCGCGTCCGGTCGCTTCGGGCCGACGACGGTCGCGACGTCCTCGAACACCGTCGCAGGGCGTACCTCGATCGCCATGACGCCTACCGTGCCACCGACCACCGACCACCGACACACGATGGTCAGCTGCGGCGCGGTGCGGCCCGGCGGCGCGGCTGCGGCACCGGCGGCACCGGGAGGCCGGCGGCCTCCAGCGCCTCCCGTTGACCGCGCGCGGCGAGCCGGTCAGCGCGTTCGTTCTCCACGTGGCCAGCGTGGCCCTTCACCCAGTGCCAGACGACCTCGTGGTGGCGGGCGACGGCGGCGTCGAGTTCCCGCCACAGGTCCTCGTTCTTGACCGGCTCACCCGCCTTCGTCCGCCAGCCGTTGCGTTTCCAGTTCGCCATCCACGACATGACACCGTTGCGGACGTAAGTGCTGTCGGTGTAAAGGTCGGCGGTGGACGCCCGGGTCAGCGCGGCCAGCGCCCGGATCGGGGCGGTGAGCTCCATCCGGTTGTTCGTCGTCGCGCCGGCCTCACCGCCGCACAGCTCCTTCTCGGCCTCGCCGTAGCGCAGCAGGGCACCCCAACCGCCCGGCCCCGGGTTGCCGCTGCACGCGCCGTCGGTCCAGATCTGCACCCGTGTCGTCCTCAGTCCCGCCACCCGGACAACCTACTGGCGGGTGCGGCGCGGTCAGGCGCCGGGCAGCCGGGTGGCCCGACCCGGCGCGGCGATCCGCAGATCGGCCTCGATCTTGGCGGCGGTGGCCAGCAGGTGCGGCAGCAGTTCGCGGCGGATCGACTCGACGGTGTTGCGGCTGGCGTGCACCGAGATGTTCACCGCAGCGACCACTTTGCCGGCCCGGTCCCGGATCGGTGCCGCCACCGACCGCAGACCTTCCTCCAACTCCTGGTCGACGATGGCGTAGCCCTGGGCGCGGACCCGGTCCAGCTCCGCCCGCAATGCCGCCATGGTGTGGGCGGTACGGGAGGTGAGCCGGTCCAGCCGGCTGCGCTCCAGCCGGGCGACCGCCTCTTCCTCGGGCAGGTGCGCCAGCAGCACCCGGCCGACGGAGGTGGCGTACGCCGGGAACCTGGTCCCGACGTTGATCGACACTGTCATGATCCGCGAGGTCGGCACCCGGGACACGTAGACGATGGAGTCGCCGTCCAGCACGCACACCGACGACGACTCGTGCACCTGGGCGACCAGCCGTTCCAGGTGCGGCTCGGCGACCTCGGGCAGCGAGATGCTGGACAGGTAGGCGTAGCCCAGCTCCAGCACCCGGGGAGTGAGCGAGAACATCCGTCCGTCGGTGCGGACGTAGCCGAGGTCGACCAGGGTGAGCAGGAACCGGCGGGCGGCGGCGCGGGTCAGGTCGCAGATCCGGGCCACCTCGCTGAGTGTCAACTCAGGATGCTGGGCGTCGAATGCGCGGATCACGGCGAGGCCGCGCTCCAACGACTGCACGAAATGAGTTTCCCGCCCGTGCTCGCTCATAACTCTCCTGTGGTGATGGTCGCCGAACCCTAACCGGGTTCCACGGTGCCCGGATCCGCCGATGATCTTGCTTCGCTGTCGGAGATCCGACCATCCGGTCCCGGGCTCTCGGCCAGCACCCGCTGTGCCACCGCGTACGCGCTGTTCGCGGCCGGCACACCCGCGTAGACCGCCGTGTGCAGCAGCACCTCGTTGATTTCCTGCGCGGTCAACCCGTTGCGCAGCGCGGCCCGCACGTGCATCGCCAGCTCGTCGGTGCAGTGCAGGGCGGTCAGTACGGCGAGCGTGACGCAGCTGCGGGTCCGCCGGTCCAGCCCGTCGCGGGTCCAGACGCTGCCCCACGCGTACCGGGTGATGAAGTCCTGAAAGTCGGCGGTGAACTCGGTCGTGTTGGCGACCGCCCAGTCCACGTGCGCGTCGCCGAGGACCGCTCGGCGTACCGCCATCCCGGCGTCATACCTCGGATCCGACGACGACGGTGCGGCCCGAGGGCCGGGCGACGGAGTCGTGGCGTCAACCGGCGGATCGGTCGGCATCGCCGGTCACCTCCTGTCCGGTGAGATGCGTCAGGATCAACTCGGACACCTGATCGGCCTGCTCGACGCTGGCCAGGTGCGCGGCGTCGGCGACGATCTGCAGGGTGGCGTCGGGGATGCCGGCGACGATCGTCTCGCTGTGCGACGGCGGGGTGGCCGGGTCGTCGGCGCCGGCGATCACCAGGGTCGGCGCGGTGATCCTCGGCAGCAGCCCGGCCAAATCCATCTGTCCGATCGCGACGCAGCAGCCGGCGTACCCCTCGGCCGGGGTGGCCGCGATCATCGCGCGGGCGGCGGCGAAGACGTCGGGTCGCCGGGCGGCGAACCCGGGGGTGAACCAGCGGGCCGCGACCGTGTCGGCCACCACGCCGGTGCCCTCGGCCCGCACCGTGGCCGCCCGGTCGGCCCATGCCTGGGCCGGGCCGAGCAGCGCGGAGGTGCAGCAGAGCACCAGCCGGTCGACCCGGGCGGCGGCGTGTCCGGCCAGCCACATCCCGGTCATCCCGCCGAGGGACACCCCGGCCACGTGGACCCGGTCCAGCTCCAGCCGGTCGAGCAGGGCGAGCACGTCGGCCCCGAGATCGTCCAGACTGTACGGACCGGGCGGTACCGGGGAGCGGCCGTGCCCCCGGGTGTCGTAGCGCAGCACCCGCAGCCCGGCACCGGTGAGCACCGGCACCTGCGGATCCCACATCGCCCGGGTGCTGCCCAGCGAGTTGGCCAGCAGCACCACCGGCGCGCCGTCGGGTCCGACGATCTCGTGGTCGACCTCCACCGGGTGGCGGTCGGTGGTCATCAGCGGTCCTCCTGAGTCAGTCGGCTGCGGTGGGCGCGCAGCGCCCGGTCGATCAGTTCGCGGTACGCACCGAGGTAGCCGGCCGGGTCGAGCAACTCGTCCAGCTGGGCCCGGGTGAGCACCGCGCTGACCTGTGAGTCGGCGGCCAGCCGTTCGGCCAGCCCGGCGGCGGGACCGCCGGTGACCGCTACCTTGACGATCTCGTTGGCCCGGTGCCGGCCGAGCTGCCCGGCGAGTGCGCCGCTGACCCGTTCGGCGAGCAGCCCACCGCCGGTCAGGTCGAGGTTGGCCCGCATCCGCACGGCATCGACCCGTAACCCTTCCAGGCAGGTACGTAGCCAGTAGGCGGCCGAGCCGACCGACTCCAGCAGGCTGCGCAGCGCCCGCCACTCGGCGTGCCAGCCGCCGGCCGCCCGTTGGTGCTCCTGGGCCATCGCGGCAAGCAGGGTGGCGACCAGGCCGGGCGCCTGGTCGGCGCAGGCGACGGCGGTGACGGCCGCGACCGGGTTGCGTTTGTGCGGCAGGGTCGACGATCCGCCGGGGCGTTCCTCGGCCAGCTCGGCGACCTCGGTCTGGGCGTGCAGCGTGACGTCGCGGGCGATCTTGCTGATGCTGCCGGCGGTGCCGCCGAGCACGCCAGCCAGCTCGGCCAGCCGGCTCCGGTCGGTGTGCCAGGGCAGCTGCGGGGCGGCCAGGTCGAGCTCGACGGCGAGCCGATCGACCAGAGCCGGGCCGTCGGTGCCGAACGCGGCGAGGGTGCCTGCGGCGCCGCCGAGCTGAACGGCGGGGACCTCGTCCCGGACGGTGCCCAGCCGGCGGGCGGCGGTGTCCAACGCGGTCAGCCAGCCGGCGGCGACCAGTCCGAAGGTGGTCGGCAGTGCCTGCTGCAGCAGGGTCCGGGCGGGCAGCAGGGTGTCCCGGTGTGTGGCGGCCAGCCGGGCGGCGGCCGAGGCGGTCCGCCGTACGTCGTCCAGCATCGGCCCCAGCGCCCGGCGGACCACCAGCATGGCGGCGGTGTCCAGGATGTCCTGGCTGGTGGCCCCGGCGTGGACGTACCGGGCGATGTCCGGTCCGACGGCGGCGCGCAACGCGGCGACCAGCGGTACCACCGGGTTACCGGCGCTGGTCGCACCCGCGCCGATCGCCGCCGGGTCGAACCGGTGGTCGCGGGCGGTGGCGGTGATTGTCGCGGCGGCGGCCGGCGGCACCGTTCCGCAGGCCGCCTGGGCGCGGGCCAGCGCTGCCTCGGCGTCGAGCATGGCTCGCAGCCAGGCCCGGTCGTCGACGGCGGCCCGGACCGCGCCGGCGGCCAGCAGCGGGTCGAACAGACCGACCGGCTCGGGATCGTCGATGGTGGACTCCGGTTCAGACGGCGAAGAAAATGGTTTCATGCTCGCCCTGTAGCCGGATGTCGAACCGGTAGCCGTCCGGCTCGGCGGTCGCGATCAACGTGCCGCGTCGGGCCTGCGGCAGCCCGGCCAGCACCGGGTCGGCGGCGTTCGCGTCGACTTCGTCCGGAAAGTAGATCCGGGTGACGACGCGGTGCAGCAGCCCTCGGGCGAACACCGACACGGCGACGTGTGGGGCCTGCGGCCGCCCGTCCGGGCCGGGCACCGGGCCCGGCTTGCGGGTGCGTACCGCCCACCCGCCTGTCTCGTCGGTGGGGCAGCGGCCGAAGCCGCGGAACCCGGCCACCGCGCCGCGCGGATCGTCCGGGTGGTCGAACCGGCCCTGCGGGTCGGCCTGCCAGGTCTCGATCAGACCGTCCGGCACCGGGTCGCCGGCGCCGTCGAGGAGCCGACCACGCAGCCAGATCGCCGCCGGGTCGGTCTCGTCGACCACGAACGGCCCGTCCGGCCAGGGCAGGCCGATCCCCAGGTACGGTCCGACGGTCTGCGCCGGGGTCAGCCCGGTCTGCTGGTCCCAGTCCGACGCGGTCACGCTGATGGTCACGATTCCTCCATCGGGGTCGCCTCGGTGCCGCGCAGCACGATGTCGAACCGGAAGCCGAGCGCCCATTCCTCGACCGTGTTGGCCAGGTCGAAGCTGGCGATCAGCCGTTGCCGGGCGGCCGGGTCGGGGATCGAGTTGAAGACCGGGTCGTAGGCGAACAGCGGGTCGTCGGGGAAGTACATCTGGGTCACCAGCCGCTGGGTGAAGGCCCGGCCGAACAACGAGAAGTGGATGTGCGCCGGCCGCCACGCGTTGAAGTGGTTGCGCCACGGGTAGGCGCCGGGCTTGATGGTGACGAACCGGTAGCGGCCCATCGAGTCGGTCATCGCCCGGCCGACGCCGGTGAAGTGCGGATCGAGCGGTACGTCATGCTGGTCGAGCTTGTGCAGGTAGCGCCCGCCGGCATTGGCCTGCCAGACCTCCACCAGGGTGTCCGGCACCGGCCGGCCGTCGCTGTCGCGGACCTGGCCGTGCACGACGATCCGCTGCCCCTGGGCTTCGCCGTCGCCGCTGCGGCTCAGGTCCGCGTCGGCTGCGGTGACCCGGCCCTCGCCGAGCAGCGGGCCGGTGATCTCGGTGAGCGTCTGCGGGAGCAGCACCGGCGACTCGGCCGGGGCGCGCAGCACCGTGGACTTGTAGTCGGGGGAGAGCAGCGGCGGGTGTACGGCGGTGTCGTCGCGCCGGTAGCGCGGCAGGAGCAGCTCGCCGGGGCGGTCGGCCCGTACGGGCGTGGTGTCGGGCATGGCGGTGCCTCCTTGGTCAGCTGTCCCCGCCGGGGTCAGGGGTTCAGCAGCTGGCGCAGGGCGGCCAGCTCCTGCGGGGTGGGTTCGTCGGTGGTCGTCAGGTCGGCGGCGACCTTCAGCGGCCAGCCGGTGGCCGCCACGGCCTGCTCGACACCCACTCCGGGGTGCAGCTGGGTGAGGGTCAGCTCGCAGGTGTCCGGGTCCGGGCGCAGCATGCCGAGGTCGGTGATGACCAGGGTGGGACCCCGGCCGCGCAGGCCGAGGCGTTGCCGGTCGCCGGGGCCCGCGCCGAAGCCGACCGAGGTGACGAAGTCGACCCGGTCGACGAACGTACGCCGACTCTGCGGCACGATGACGATCACCTCGCCGCACGAGGCGGCGATTTCCGGTGCTCCGCCCGCGCCGGGCAGCCGTACCTTCGGGTCGGTGTAGTCGTCGCCGATCACCGTGGTGTTGATGTTGGCGTACCGGTCTATCTGCGCGGCACCGAGGAAGCCGACGTCGATCCGGCCGGGCTGCAGCCAGTAGTTGAAGATCTCCGGCACCGACACGACCGTGTCGGCGGTCTCGGCGAGCACCCCGTCGCCGATGGACAGCGGCAGCCGGCCGGGCTTGGCGCCGATGGTGCCGGACTCGTAGACCAGCACCAGGTCGGGGGAGTGGGTCCGCCGGGCCAAGTTGGCTGCGGTGCTGGGCCGGCCGATGCCGACGAAGCAGCGGGCGTCGTCGCGCAGCGCCCGGGCGGCGGCGACGGTCATCATCTCGTCGCGGGTGAACCCCTCGACGGCTTGCGGCTCGCTCATTCCGCACCACCGTACGTCGCGTCGGTCCCCGCCGCGGCCAGGACGTGTTCGTCGAGCCAGCGGGTGAAGGTGTCCCGGTCCCGGCTGATCTCGTCCCACTGCTGGTAGTAGTCGTTGGCCCGGTCGCTGTAGTCCATCGCGTACGACGGGTGCGCCCCGCCGGGCACCTCGGCGACCCGGGTGACCGCCCAGCCGGGCAGCACCACGGCGCCGGGTCGGGGGGTCAGCTCGTCGACGATCTCCTCGACGGTGACCAGGGACCGTGCGGACGCCAGTACGACCTCCTTGTGGACCCCGGTGATGCCCCAGATCTGCACGTTGCCGTGCCGGTCGGCGCGTTGGGCGTGCACGATGCCGACGTCGGGGTTGAGCGCCGGTACGGCGGTGAGCACTTCGCCGGTGAACGGACAGGTGATGGGCGCGATGGTCGGGGTGCGGTCGGCGAGGTCGGTGCCGACGTAGCCGCGGAGCACGGCGAACGGCAGGCCGGCGGCGCCGGCGACGTACCGGTTGGCCATCCCGGCGTGGCTGTGCTCCTCGATCTCCAGCGGACGGGGCCAGCCGCGCTGTACCGCGTCGCGGAACCGGTGCAGCGAACCGACCCCGGGGTTGCCGGCCCAGCTGAAGATCAGCTTTTTGGCGCAGCCGGCGCCGATCAGCTGGTCGTAGACGACGTCCGGGGTCATCCGGATCAGCGTGAGGTCGCGTCGGCCCTGCCGGATGATCTCCTGCCCGGCCGCGGTCGGGATCAGGTGGGTGAATCCCTCCAGGGCGACGCTGTCGCCGTCGTGGACCAGGTCGGCGACACCGTCCGCCAGCGAGGAAATTTCAGCCATGCATCATCCCCGGTGCGTGTGATGAACAAAAGTTCGCTAAGCGAACGGTACGGTCGGGGTTACCGGCGTGTCAACGCGGCTGCTCCAGTCCAGCGGCAGCCCCACGTAGTTCTCCGCCAGGGTGGTCGCCGCCGCGGTGGAGGTCGTCACGTACTCCAACTGGGCCACCTGGAGCCGGTGACTGAACTCGTCGGCGTCGGCGGGTCGGTGCAGCAGCCCGGTCATCCAGGAGGAGAAGTGCTGGACCCGCCAGATCCGGCGTAGGCACCGGGCCGAGTACTCGTCCAGCCCGGTCCCGCGTCCCTGACGGAACCAGGTGGTCAGCGCCTCGGCCAGGAAGCGGACGTCGGCGACCGCCAGGTTCAGCCCTTTCGCGCCGGTCGGCGGCACGATGTGCGCCGCGTCGCCGGCCAGGAACAGCTGGCCGTAGCGCATCGGTTCGGTAACGAAGCTTCGCATCGGGGTCACCCCCTGCTCCAGGATCGGGCCCTCCTTCAGGGTGAAGCCGTCGTTGGTCGCCAGCCGGGTGTGCAGCTCGTCCCAGATCCGCGCGGTCGGCCAGTCGCTCGATTCGGTCCCGTTGGGCACCTGGAGGTAGAGCCGGGTCACCTCGGGACTGCGCATGCTGTGCAGGGCGAACCCGCGTTCGTGCTGGGCGTAGATCAGCTCGTGCGCCGAGGGGGCGGCCTGGGCCAGCACCCCGAGCCAGCTGAACGGGTAGGTGTGCTCGACGGTGCGTCGGGCCGAGGCGGGGATGCTGCCCCGGGAGACCCCGTGGAAACCGTCACATCCGGCAACCACCAGGCAGTTCAGTTCGCGTATCGTGCCCTCGTGCGCGAACCGGATGACCGGGGCATCGCTGTCGATCCCGGCCAGCTCGACGTCGGTGACATCGAACAGGATCTCGCCGCCGGCTGCCAGCCGGGCGGCGATCAGGTCCTTCACCACCTCCTGCTGACCGTAGACGGTGATCCCTCGACCGCTGGTCAGCGCGGCCAGGTCGATCCGCCGGCTGACGCCTTCGAAGCGCAGCTCAAGGCCGGTGTGCACGAGTCCTTCGCGGCGCATCCGGGCGCCGACGCCGGTGTCGGCGAGCAGTTGCGCCGTGTCGTGTTCGAGCACCCCGGCCCGGACCCGGCTCTCCACGTACGCCCGCCCGCGGGTCTCCAGCACGACCGAGTCGATACCCTCGAGATGCAGCAGGTGGGCGAGCATCAAACCCGCTGGTCCCGCTCCGATGATGCCAACCTGGGTTCGCACGACGCTCCCTCCACCTGCCGGGTTGGCAGGGACTTTTCCGATATGTGACATTGACGCGGGCCCTCGTCGGGCCGTACGTTCATCATAAGAACCACCGTTCGGTCAGCGAACACCCCTGACCGACTCAACCTCGAACCCATCCCCTGGAGGTCCCATGCGACGGCCCCTCGTCGCCCTCACCCTGGCTGCCGCGCTGCTGGTCACCGCCGCCTGTGGTTCCGACTCGTCCACCGACGAGGCCGGCGTCACCGACGACGTCACCGACGTCACTGTCGGCATCATCCCGATCGTCGACGTCGCACCGATCTACCTCGGTGAGGAGAAAGGCTTCTTCGCCAAGCGCGGCATCAACCTGACCATGGAGAGCGGTCAAGGTGGTGCCGCGATCGTCCCCGGCGTGGTCAGCGAGCAGTTCCAGTTCGGCTTCAGCAACGTGACCTCCCTGCTCACCGCGCAGACCGCCGACGTGCCGGTGCAGATCGTCGCCAACGGTGTGGCCTCCACCGGCAACCCCGAGGCCGACTTCGGTGGCGTGGTGGTCCGCGAGGACAGCCCGATCCAGACCGCCGCCGACCTGGCCGGCAAGAAGGTCGCGGTGAACACGTTGAAGAACATCGGCGACACCAGCGTCCGCGAGTCGGTGCGCAAGGCCGGCGGCAACCCGGACGACATCGAGTTCGTCGAGATGGCGTTCCCGCAGATGCCGGCCGCCGTCGCCAACGGCGACGTCGACGCCGCCTGGATGGTCGAGCCGTCGCTCGCCATCGCCAAGGACGCCGGTGGCCGGGTCGTCGCCTGGAACTTCGTCGACACCGCCCCGAACCTGACCGTCGCGGTCTACTTCACCAGCACCAAGCTCGCCCAGGAGAACCCCGATCTGGTCGAGAACTTCCAGGAGGCGATGGCCGAGTCGCTGTCCTACGCCAACGCGCACCCCGACGAGGTGCGCACCGTGCTGCGCAGCTACACCGACATCGACCAGGCGATCCTGGACGCGATGACGCTGCCGATGTGGCCGGCCGAAATCAACCGGGCGTCGATCGAGCGGGTCGCCGAGCTCGGTCTCGCCGACGGTGTCTTCGAGTCCGAGCCCGATCTGGACGCGCTGCTGCCGTGACAGCGGTCGACAACACCCCGGTCGGGGCCGGCTCCGCCGGCCCCGACCGGGGCACGTCAGCAGCAGCCCACCGGGCCGCACTCAGCCGGCGACGCCGACCACCGACAGCGCTGCTCGGCGTCGCCGGCCTGGCCGGCCTGCTGGTCCTGGTGCAGGTCCTCCCGTCGACCCCGCTCGTCTCGCCGCGCTACCTGCCGCCGGCCACCGAGATCCTCGCCGCCCTGGTCGAGCTGCTCGGCGACGGTGCCTTCTGGTCGGCGCTCCGTGACACGCTGACCGGCTGGGCGATCGGCCTGGCCATCGCGGTCGCTGCCGGCATCGCGCTCGGCGTACTCATCGGTTCGGTGCCGGCGCTGCGCGCGGTCACCGCCTCGACCATCGAGTTCCTGCGGCCGATCCCGTCGGTCGCGCTGATCCCGCTCGCCGTGCTGCTCTACGGCACCGGCCTCGAATCGACCTTGCTCCTGGTCGTCTACGCGGCGTTCTGGCAGGTGCTGGTCCAGGTCCTGTACGGCGTACAGGACGTCGACCCGGTCGCCGACGAAACCGCCCGCAGCTACGGCCTCGGCCGGTGGGCCCGAATCCGCCACGTCATCTGGCCGACCTCGCTGCCGTACGTGATGACCGGCGTGCGGCTCGCCGCCGCGGTCGCCCTGGTGCTGGCGATCACCGCAGAGCTGGTCATCGGCGCACCCGGGCTGGGCAACCGGATCGCCGTCGCGCAGACCTCCGGCGCCGTCGACCTGATGTACGCCCTGGTGGTGGTCACCGGGCTGCTCGGCGTCGGGATCAACCTGATCGCCCGGGCGGTCGAGCGGCGGGCACTGTCCTGGCACCAGTCGATGCGCGGCGAGGTGATCGTATGACCGGGGTGCTGAAGCGGGCCGGGCTGGTCGTCGCGCTGCCGGCCGTACTGCTCGCCGTCTGGTGGTTCAGCAGCGCCGGCAGCACCAGCTTCTACGCGCCGCCGCTGAGCAAGATCCTCGGCACCTTCGCCGAAACCTGGACCGTCGAGCGCCTGCGGGCCGACGTACTGCCCAGCCTGCTGCGGCTGGCCGCCGGTTACGCGGTGGCGGTGCTTGCCGGTGTCGCGCTCGGTGTACTGGTCGGCAGCATCCGCACCGTCCGGGCCACGCTGGAACCGGTGCTGGAGTTCTTCCGAGCCATCCCGCCGCCGGTGCTGGTGCCGATCATCATGCTCTTCGCCGGCATCGAGAACACCATGAAGATCGTGGTGATCGCGGCCGGCTGCGTCTGGCCGATCCTGCTCAACACCGTCGAGGGCGTGCGCGCCACCGACGAGGTGCTCACCGACACGGCCCGCTCCTACGGCCTGACCGGCCCGGCCCGGCTGCGGCACCTGGTGCTGCCGTCGGCCAGCCCGCAGATCGCCGCCGGGATGCGCCAGGCCCTGTCGATCGGCATCATCCTGATGGTGATCAGCGAGATGTTCGCGGCCAGCAACGGTCTCGGGTTCACCATCGTGCAGTTCCAGCGCACCTTCGCGATCCCGCAGATGTGGACCGGCATCCTGCTGCTCGGCCTGCTCGGCTTCGCCCTGTCGGTGCTCTTCCGCTTCGTCGAGATGCGGGCGTTGGCCTGGTACCACGGCCTGCGCCAGGCGCAGCGCAGCTCATGACCCGCTGCCCGGCGTGGCCGCCCGGCGCGGCCACGCCGGAAACGATAGAGAGGTAACGAGCCCATGCTCGATGTCCAGGGCCTGCGTAAGGTCTACGACGGGCGGCAACGCCAGGTCGAGGCGGTGCGCGACCTCACCTTTACCATCGACGACGGCGACCTGGTCTGCCTGGTCGGCCCCTCCGGCTGCGGCAAGACCACCCTGCTCAAGTGCATGGCCGGGCTGCTGCCGCCGACGTCCGGCGAGGTCCGGCTGCGCGGCAGGCCGATCACCGGGCCGCCGCCCGGCATGGCGGTCGTCTTCCAGGAGTACGGGCGCAGCCTGTTCCCGTGGATGAGCGTGCGGGACAACGTCGAGCTGCCGCTGCGGCAGAAGCGCATCGCCCGGAGCAAGCGCCGGGAACTGGTCGACGAGGCGCTGGCCGCCGTCGGTCTGGCCGACACCCACAACGCCTATCCGTGGCAGCTGTCCGGCGGCATGCAGCAGCGGGTGGCGATCGCCCGCGCGGTCGCGTACCAGCCGGACGTGCTGTTGATGGACGAGCCGTTCGCTGCGGTCGACGCCCAGACCCGCGCGGACCTGGAGGACCTGATCCGCCAGCTGTGGCAGCGGCTCGGGGTGACCATCCTGTTCGTCACCCACGACATCGACGAGGCGGTCTACCTGGGGCAGCGGGTGCTGATCCTGTCCTCGTCGCCGACCGTGGTGCAGGAGAGCCTGCGGATCGACCTGCCGGACGCCCGCGACCAGCTGCACACCCGCGCCGAGCCGCGCTTCACCCAGCTGCGCGGGCACGTCTACGAGCAGATCCAGGCGGCCAAGCGGGGGCAGCGACCACCCGCCCAGGCCGTCCGGCCCTGACTCTTTCCGCCGGCCCTGACCCTTTTCGAGGAGGATCGAGATGCCCGTCGCCTATCTCGTCGCCGGGGTGCGCACACCGTTCGGCCGGTACGCGGGAGCGCTCGCCCCGGTGCGTCCGGACGATCTGGCCGCCCAGGTGATCCGCGAACTCGTCGCTCGGCACCCCTCGGTCGACTGGGACGACGTGGACGACGTGGTGCTCGGCTGCGCCAACCAGGCCGGCGAGGACAACCGCAACGTGGCCCGGATGGCGGCGCTGCTGGCCGGCCTGCCGACCCGGACCAGCGGCACCACGGTGAACCGGCTCTGCGGCTCCGGGCTGGACGCGGTGGCGATCGCCGCCCGCTCGGTGGTCGCCGGCGAGGCGGACCTGGTCGTCGCCGGCGGGGTGGAGAGCATGAGTCGGGCGCCGTTCGTGCTGCCGAAGGCAGAGACGGCGTACGCGCGTACCGGGGAGATCCACGACACCACCATCGGCTGGCGGCTGGTCAACCCGCTGATGCGGGCCGGCTGGGGCACCGACTCGATGCCGGAGACGGCGGAGAACGTGGCCGCCGAGTACGGTGTGGAGCGGGCCGTACAGGACGCCTTCGCGCTGCGGTCCCAGCAGCGGGCCGCCCAGGCCCAGGCGAGCGGCCGGTTGGCCACCGAGATCGTGCCGATCGAGGTGCCGCAGGGCCGCAAGGGCAGGGTGACCGTATCGGTCGACGAACATCCCCGGCAGACGTCGCTGGAGAAGCTGGCCGCCCTGCCGACACCGTTCCGCTCCGGCGGTACGGTGACCGCCGGCAACTCCTCCGGGGTCAACGACGGCGCGGTCGCGCTGCTGGTGGCCAGTGACGCCGCCGTCCGCCGGTACGGTCTCACCCCGCTGGCCCGGGTGGCCGGCGCGGCCACCGCTGGCGTCGAGCCTCGGGTGATGGGCATCGGGCCGGTGCCGGCCACCCGCCGGTTGCTCGGTCGGCTGGGCGTCGAGCTGTCCGAGGTGGACGTCGTGGAGCTCAACGAGGCGTTCGCCGCGCAGGCGGTGGCGGTGCTGCGGGAGCTGGGTCTGCCGGCCGAGGCGGAGCACGTCAACCCGAACGGCGGGGCGATCGCCCTCGGGCACCCGCTCGGGGCCAGCGGGGCGCGGCTGGCGCTGACCGCCGCGCTGGAGCTCGGGGTCCGCGACGCCGACCGGGCGCTGTGCACGATGTGCATCGGGGTCGGGCAGGGCATCTCGCTGCTGCTCGAGTCGGCCCGCTGAACGAGCCGCTGAACGAGTCCGCCGAACGGCTGGGCTGGCGAACGCCGGTCCGGCGGACCACCCGGTCCGGTGGGCGGGTGTCGGGCCGGATTCAGGCAATGTCGTGAACCTGCCAACGGTGCACATTCCACCGTCGTGGCGTTAGCATGGGCCGGCGCCCGGTGCGGACGGCTGGTGCCCGTGCCGACCCGCCCGTCACGGCTGGGCCGACGCGGACGTCGCGAACGAGCTGGAGGCAGGATGGCGGAGCAGGCCAGTGGAGTCCCGGCCGGAGTAGACCTCAGTCGCCCCAGCGCCGCGCGGGTCTACGACTACTTTCTCGGCGGGGCCCACAACTTCGACGTGGACCGGCAACTCGCCGAGCAGATCGCCGCGATGACGCCGCACCTGGCGGAGACCATGCGGGCCGGTCGGGCGTTCCTGCGTCGGGCGGTGCGGGCGCTGCTCGCCGACGGCGTCGACCAGTTCCTGGACATCGGCTCCGGCATCCCGACGGTAGGCAACGTCCACGAGGTGGCCCACGCGGTCAACCCGGCGGCCACCGTGGTCTACGTGGACATCGACCCGGTGGCCGTGGCGCACAGTCGGAGCATCCTGGCCGAGGTGGGACGGGCCGCGGTCCTGCAGGCCGATCTGCGCGAGCCGGAGGCGATCTGCGCGCAGGCCGCCGCGACCGGGCTGATCGACTTCACCCGTCCGGTCGGCATCCTGCTCGCCGGGGTGGCGCACTTCGTACCCGACGCCGACGATCCGCAGGGCGTCCTGCGGCGGTTGCGGGCGGCCGTGACGGTCGGCAGCTACCTGGTGATCTCCCACGCCACCTACGAGGACCAGCCGCCGGAAGTGCTGGCCGCGCAGCGATTGTCGGCCCGGACCGACACCGAGATCACGTTGCGCTCGCGAGCCGAGGTGACCGCGATGTTCGGTGACTTCACCATCGTCGATCCGGGGGTGGTCCACCTGCCACTGTGGCGGCCGGACACCGCTGCCGAGGTGGACGCCCACCCGGAGCGGTTCGGCGCCTTCGGCGGCGTCGCCCGCCTGGACGCCGCCGCGGTCTGACCATGACGACGTCCGAGACGGGCGATGGCGGTGCCGATCCCGAGGGCGCGCGACGCTTCGCCCGGGACTGGGCGACCGCCGCCGCCGGGCTCGGCTATCTGCCGCTGAGCTGCGCCGAGACTGCCGACATCCTGCACGGGCACACGCTGCGGCTGGCCGCGGCGGTGCTGGCCGGGACGTTCGACGGCCAGGCCGGCCGGGACATCGGGCGCTGGCTGGTAGAGGGCCACCTGACCGAACCGGCCGTGCTGGGCTGGACCGTGCAGGCACTCGGCGAGGACTTCCTGCCGCTGGTGCTGCCGCAGCTGGCGACGTCGGTGCCGGCCCGGGAACGGATCAGCCGCCTGCAGGGCGCGCTCGCCGAGGGGTACGCCCGGGCGCTGCGCAACCGGACCTTCGCGCAGCAGTCCAGCATCCGGCAGGCGGCCTGGTCCGCCCGGGACGCGGCCGAGCAGGCGCTGCGGGACAGCGAAATCCGGTTCCGCGCGGTCTTCACCGGCGCGGCGATCGGCATCGGGCTGGCCGACCTCGACGGGCGGATCATCGACGTCAACCAGGCGTTCGCCGACATGCTCGGCTACACCATCGCGGAACTGCGGGAAATCAACGTCGGGCAGCTGTTCCACCCGGACGACGCGCCCGGCATGTACCAGTTCTACCTTGAACTCATCGAGGGCAAGCACGACCGGGCCCGAGTGGAGAAGCGCTACTACCGCAAGGACGGCGCACCGATCTGGACGGACCTCGCGGTGTCGCTGATCCGGCACGACGACGGCCGACCCCGGTTCACCGTCGCGATGGTCGAGGACATCACCGACCGGTACGAGCTGCAGGAGCGGCTGCGTTTCCAGGCCGAGCACGACCCGCTGACCGGGCTGCCCAACCGGGTGCTGTTCGTCGACCGGCTCGCCCGGGCGCTGGCCGATCCGGACGGAGAGGTCGGCGTCTGCTTCCTGGATCTCGACGGGTTCAAGTCGATCAACGACGGGCTCGGTCACGACGTCGGCGACCAACTGCTCGCCGTGGTGGCGCGGCGGCTCGCCGACAGCGCCGTCGACTCCGGGCACCTGGTCGCCCGGATGGGCGGCGACGAGTTCGTGATCCTGGTGACCCACTGCACCGGCACGCCGCAACTGGTCGGTGTCGCCCAGGCCGCGCTGGCCGCGCTGGCCGCTCCGATCCAGGTCGACGGGCACCAGCTGACCGTGTCGGCGAGCATCGGGGTCGTCGCCTCGCCCACGGCCGGCACGACGCCGACCGAGGTGATGAAGGCCGCCGACACCACGCTGTACTGGGCCAAGGCCGACGGGCGAGGCCGGTGGGCCGTCTTCGACCCGGTACGCGGCGCGCGCGACGTCACCCGCTCGGCGCTCGCCGCCGCGCTGCCGGCCGCGCTGGACCGTGGCGAGTTCGTCGTCGAGTACCAGCCGATCACCCGGCTGTCCGACCGGACGGTGTCCGCCGTCGAGGCGCTGATCCGCTGGCAGCATCCGACGCTCGGCCGGCTCGGACCGGACCGGTTCGTCGCCCTCGCCGAGGAGACCGGGCTGATCGTCCGGCTCGGCCGGTGGGTGCTGGAACAGGCGTGCCGGCAGGCGAGCCGGTGGCGGGCCGAGCACCCGCAGGCGCCGATCGTGGTCAGCGTCAACATCTCTGCCCGCCAGGTCAGCGACCCGCAGCTCGTCGGGGAGGTGGCCGGGGTGCTCACCCGGACCGGTCTGCCACCGGAGCTGCTGCAGCTGGAACTGACCGAGAGCGCGGTGATGGCCACCGGCGGTGAGCCGCTGCCGGCACTGCGCCGGCTGGCCGGGCTCGGTGTCCGGTTGGCCATCGACGACTTCGGTACCGGCTACTCCAACCTCGCCTACCTGCGGCGGATGCCGATCCACGTGCTCAAACTCGCCGGTCCCTTCGTGGAAGGGATGCGGGTCGCCGGTCCGGAGGGCGACCGCGACGAGCGGATCGTCGACGCGCTGGTCCGGCTGGCCCACGCGCTCAACCTGACGGTCACCGCCGAGGCGGTGGAGACCGGTGAACAGGCGGACCGGCTGGTGGCACTCGGCTGCGACCAGGCCCAGGGCTGGCATTTCGGCCGGCCGGTGCCGGCTGGGGAGATCACCGAGCGGTTGTCGCGTGGCCCGGACCGGCCCGCAGCCGAACAGTGAGGTCGACGGCCGCGTCGTGGGCGAGCCGGTCGGCCGTCTGCCGGCCGAACCGCACCAGATCCGGCACGGGTACGCCGTACGGCCGCTGCCCGGCGTACGGCGCGATCCGGTCCGCGGCCCTGGCCAGCAGCCGCGCCGCGCCGGCCGGGTTGCCCCGCCGTGCGTGGGTGAGCCCGACCGCCAGCTGCGCCAGCCCGCGCCAGAACTCACGCTCCATCGGCGGTGCCGCCTTCCAGGCCGACTCCAGCACCTCGTGCGCGTGGAACGGCCGGCCGGCGTCGAGTAGCCGCTGCGCCTCGTCGAGCGCGTCGTGCGGGGTGAGCACCAGATCGTCGGGCATGGTCGGTACGCCCGACGCGCCCGGCGGCAACGGCCGACCCAGCTCGTCGCGCGGCCGGGCGTTGCGTGGCCGGCCCGCGGGGTCACGATCCCGCTCCGGACGATGGTCACCTGGCGACAGACGGGCCACCGGTCAACAGTAGTGCGGGCGACGGGGCCGGCTGGTCAACGGGTGCCGGCCACGGGCAGTTCGCCGAACCTGACGCCGCCGTCGTGTACCAGGTCCGCTGGCAGCCGGCTACCCCAGCGCGGATCGAGGACGACGGCGAGGGCCTCCTGGCCGGTCAACGCCGTCGGTAGCGGAGTGCTCCGGGCCGGGCCACTGCGGCATCGGGCCAGATCCAGCTGGACCAGGGTGCCGTCGGCCCGGTGGTACCGCACCGAGCGGCCACCGAGGCAGGCGTCGGAGACATCGTCGAAGATCACCGTGCCGCCGTCGGCCAGTGGGTAGCAGATCTGGCCGGCGGCGCAGCCCGCCGCCAGCGTGTCGGCCGGCAACTGGTCGGCCGACACCGAGAACCGGATCAGCAGGGGTCCGTCTCCCCGGTCCAGCTGGAGCTGTACCGCCACCGCGCCCGCCGACCCGGCCGGGTCGCCCTTGGCGTACCCGCTGATCCGGCCGGCCGGCAGCAGCCGGGTGAGCAGTTCCAGCGCACCTTGTGCGGTGGCCGGTGCGGTGTCACCGGTGGCGACCGGCGGGATGTCGAGGTCCCACACCTCGGCGACCGGACAGTTGGCCACGTCGGTGGGCGCGGCAGGCAGCGCGGTGACCGTGGCGGTGCCGCCGTCGACGTCACATCCGGAGCGGACCGTCGGCTCCCCGGTTGCCGGCGGCACTGGTTCGATGCTCGTCGCCTCGGCCGGTTCCGCGCCGGGGGTGACCGGCCCGGCCGGTGCCGCCGGCTGACCGATACCCGGCGCACCGACGTCGGACCGTTCACCGCCTGGCACCGGGAGCCCGACCCCCACCACCGCCGGAACCAGCAGTACGGCACCCGTCGCCAGGGCGGCGGCTATCCCGACGCCGACGGCCCGTCGGTTGCGGCGGCGCCGCCGCCCCAGGCGTACCGACTCGGTGACCAGATCGCCGATCGGTGGGGCCGGCCGGGCGGCCAGCTCCTGTTCCAGCAGTCGCCTCATCTCACCTGCCACGGTGACCGCCTCTCCGGTGCTGCTGGCCATGTCTGCCGGCGCCGGTTCGGCGCCTGTACCCGGCATGACGTCCCGGCCGGGCGGTCCGGTGACAGACCGCGCCGCAACCAGGGCGGGCCGGCGACCTCCCCCGTGCGGGTCGCCGGCCCGGTCGCCGACCTGGTACCCCACCGTTCCAGATCGGGCGGAACCAACCCCTGGCCACACCCAGGCACGCTATTGCTTCGAGCGCACTTCAAGTCAACGGGTGATTCCGAGGTGCGACGATTGGCGGCATGGGTAGACTGCACGCCGCCATCGACGGTCGGCTGCGTGACTTCATCGAAGCTCAGCCGATGTTCTTTGTGGCCACCGCGCCCTCCGACGGGCAGGGACACGTCAACGTGTCGCCGAAGGGGATGCGGGGGGCGTTCGCGGTGTTCGGTGAGCACCAGGTCGGGTACCTCGACTACCACGGCAGCGGTGCCGAAACCGTGGCACACCTGCGGGACAACGGGCGGATCACGGTGATGTTCTGTGCCTTCGACGGTCCGCCGTTGGTCGTCCGGCTGCACGGCGTCGGCACAGTGGTGCCCGTCGACGACCGGCGCTTCGCCGCGCTGGCCGGCGCCTTCGGCGACGCGCCCGACCGGCACGGGGTGCGAGCGGTGATCGTCGTCGACGTCCATCGGATCAGTGACTCCTGCGGGTACGGCGTCCCGCTGATGGACTACCGCGGGGATCGCGACCTGCTGGTCCGGGCGCACTCCCGGCGGACCGCCGAGGACCTCGCCGAGTACCGGGCGACCCGCAACGCGACCAGCATCGACAATCTGCCCGCCTTCTCCTGACCCGCCCGGTCGACCACACGTTACGTTCGTGCGGCGCCGGGGTAGGAGGCGACCCACGCCGCACCACCGGGCCCGGCCCGGCCGGCGGACGTGGCGCGACTCCGCAGGTGGACCGGGTGGCGGCGGCCGGGTGACGGGTTCGACGAGCGAGGGCGGCCAGCGATGACAGAGGGTGAGTGGCCGGTCGGCACCCCGCCGGTGCCGGCTCCGCGACCGGCCGTCCCCGCCTTGCTCGCCGCCGCCCTCGACCGGGCCGGCGAGACCAACCGGCTGATCCGGGAGCGCGACTGGAGCCGCACCCCACTCGGCGCGCTGGACAGTTGGCCGGCCAGTCTGTGCCAGGCGGTCGGCATGATGCTCTCGTCGCAGGCCCAGATCGTGCTCTACTGGGGGCCGCAGCTGCGCGCCTTCTACAACGACGCCTACCTGCCCACCATCGGCGCGAAGCATCCGGCCGCGCTCGGTGAGCCCGCCGCCGAGCACTGGTCGGAGCTGTGGGACGTGCTGGAGCCGCTGTTCGCCGGGGTGGTCGAGAGCGGGACCGCCTACCGTGGCACCGACCATCCGTTCCTGCTCGAACGGCACGGCTTCCTCGAGCAGACCTACTTCGACGTCTCCTACGACCCGCTGCGGGTCGAGGACGGCAGCGTCGGGGGCGTCTTCTGCATCGTCAGCGAGACCACCGGACGGGTGCTCGGCGAGCGTCGGATTCGCACCCTGGCCGGGCTGGGCAGCCGGTTGTCCGACCTGCAGAGCCAGGCCGACCTGCGCCGTGGTGTGCTGGAGGTGCTCGACACCTGCCGCGGCGACATCCCGTTCGCCCTGCTCTACCTCGGATCGGACGCGGACACCGCACGGCTGGCCGGCTGCACCGGCATCGCGGCGCGGACCGTCACCGCGCCGCCGCAACCGAGCCCGGGAGATGCCCCGTCCGCGCTGCTGGACGCCTTGCACAGCGGTACCGCGCGGACCGCCCGGGCGGCGGACTTCGTCGCCGTACCACCGGACACGGCGGCGCCGGAGGTGCTCGTCCGGCCGATCAGCGCGGCGACCGACCCGGTCGGTGCCCTTGTCCTCGGCCGCAGCCGGCACCTGCCGTTCACCAGTGACTACCGCGACTTCTTCGATTTGCTCACCACCCAGATCTCCAGCGCGGTGACCAACCAGCGGGCCTATCTGCACGAGCGGGCCCGGGCTGCCGAACTCGCCGTGATCGACCAGGCCAAGACCGACTTCTTCGCCAACGTCAGTCACGAGTTCCGAACCCCGCTGACGTTGCTGCTCGGCCCGATCGAGGACCAGCTCGCCGACGCGGACCCGCCGGTGGCACATCGAGAGCGGGCCGAGATGATGCACCGAAACGCCCTGCGCCTGCTCAAGCTGGTCAACACCGTGCTGGACTTCTCCCGGCTGGAATCCGGCCGGGCGCGGGCGGCGCTGCAGCCGGTCGACCTGGCCGACTTGACGAACCGGCTGGCCAGCACGTTCCGGTCGGCTGCCCAGCGGGCCGGACTGGACCTGGTCGTGCAGTGCCCACCGCTGCCGGGGACCGTGCAGGTGGACCCGGACCTGTGGGAGAAGATCGTCCTGAACCTGCTGTCCAACGCGGTGAAGTTCACCTTCGACGGCGCCATCACCGTGCGGTTGCGGGCACTCGGCACGTCGGTCGAGCTCACCGTCGCCGACACCGGGGTCGGTATTCCCGCCGCCGACCTGCCGCACCTGTTCGAGCGGTTTCACCGGGTGCCCGGCACCCGGGCCCGCAGCCACGAAGGCACCGGGATCGGGCTGGCGCTGGTCCGTGAGCTCGTCCAACTGCACGGCGGGAGCGTCACGGTCCGCAGTGAACCCGGTCAGGGCAGTGTCTTCACCGTCGAGATCCCGGTCGGCGTCGGGCCGACCCCACCGGCCGGTCAGGACTCCGACCGGACGGCCGGGCGCGACGAGGTCGGCGACACCAGGCAGCTGTACCTGGCTGAGACGCAGCGGTGGAGCGTCGGGCCGGCGCGGGAGGTGATTGAGCAGCCACGGGTCGACCAGTCCGTCGGGCGGGTCCTGGTGGCCGACGACAACGCCGACCTGCGGGACCATGTGACCCGGCTGCTGGCACCGTACTGGCAGGTGGTCGCTGCGGCCGACGGTGCCGCAGCGCTGGCCCTTGCCACCCGTACCCCCTTCGATTTGATCCTGACCGACGTGATGATGCCGGAACTGGATGGTTTCGGCCTGGTCACGGCGTTGCGTGCGGACCGGCGGACCCGGCATGTGCCGATCGTCGTGCTCTCCGCCCGGGCCGGGCCCGAGGCCGCCGTGCAAGGGCTGTCCGCCGGTGCCGACGACTACCTGGTGAAGCCGTTCGCTGCCCAGGAACTCGTCGCCAGGGTGCGGGCCAACGTCGAACTGGGTCAGCTGCGGGGCCGGATCATCCACCAGCTGCGGGCCCTCGCCGACGCCGCCGTCGAGGTCAACACCGCACAGACCACCAGCGAGGTGCTGCGCGTCGCGGTCGAACACGTGCAGCGGTTGGTGCGGGCGTCAAAGGTGGTCGCCACCGCCCCGGGTGCCCGGTACGAGGCGGACGGCGGCGGTCAGCCTTCAGCCGACCCGGCAACGGTCACCCCGTTCATCGGTGCCGACGGGGAACGGCTCGGCGAGTTGTCGGTCTGGCCGTTCGACGGGGTCGGTGCCGACCCGGACACCGACGAGGCGGCGGTGGCGGAGTTCGCCCGGATGGTCGGGCTGCGCCTGGGCAACGCCCGGCTGTACGAGGCGGAACACCGCATCGCCAGTACCCTGCAGCACAGCCTGCTGCCTCAGACGCTGCCCCGGGTGCCCGGCGCGCTGATCGCCAGCCGCTACCTGCCCGGCAACGCCGAGGCGGAGGTCGGCGGCGACTGGTACGACGTGGTGGAGGTCGGTGGTGGCCGGCTGGTTCTGGTGATCGGGGACGTGGTCGGCAAGGGGGTGAACGCGGCGGCCACCATGGGGCAGCTGCGCAACGCGCTGCGGGCGTACCTGCTGGAGGGTTTCTCGCCCGGTGACGCCCTCACCCGGCTGAACCGGCTGGTCACGACGATGGGCCGGCGTTCCCTCGCCACCGTGGTCTGCCTGTGGTTCGAACCGTCCAGCGGTGTGCTGCGGTACGCCAGCGCCGGCCATCCGCCACCGGTGGTGGCCGACGGCGCAACGGCCGAGCTGCTGCACGACCGGGCTCTCGGCCCACCGATCGGGGCGATCCGGGACAGCCGCTACGACACGGCGACCGACCGGCTCGACGTCGGTAGCCGACTGATCTGCTACACGGACGGGCTGATCGAGGACCGCACCGTGGGCATCGACGCCGGGCTGGACCAGGTCCGGGCCGACGCCCGAGCCGGCGGCGACCACGTCGAGGAGCTCGCCGACCGGCTGCTGCGCCGGGTGGCCCGCCGGCCACGTCGCGACGACGTCGCGGTGCTGGTGCTGGAGGCGACCGAGCTGGACCGCCTGAGGATGCGGCTGCCGGCGCAGGCGCGGGCACTGGCGCTGCTGCGTCGACGGCTGGCGGACTTCTTTGCCGCGCACCAGGTCGGCGACACCGACCAGTTCGATCTGACGGTGGCGATCTCCGAGGCGGCGGCCAACGCGATCGAGCACCCGGTCACCCCCGCCCGGCCGGACATCTGGCTGGAGGTCGGTATCGACGGGGACGACCTGGTGGCCAGCGTGCGGGACAGCGGCGGTTGGCGGGAGGCCGCCGACACCGGGTTCCGCGGTCGGGGACTGGCGTTGATCGCCGCTCTGGCCGAACTGCGGATCGACCGGGACGGGCAGGGCAGCGAGGTCACCTTGCGCCGTCGGCTGGCTCCCCGACCGGACCCGGCCTGACCGCCCGGACCGGGCTGCCGGTCGGGATCGTCTCGGCGGCCAGCCACGGCTGCCCGCCGAGGCCGGAGATGTCCAGGACCCGGCGGACCTGCCGGGACGGCAGCACCGTCAGCGCCTGCGGATAGTGGTCGGTGAGCTGGAGCAGCGCGTGGATGGCGGCCGAATCGAAGAACGAGACCGTACGCAGATCGAGGGTCACCCTGCCGGCGTCCTCGTGGATCGCGGCCCGGTACATGTGCTCGGCGGTGGCCATGTCCACCTCGCCGGTGACAGTGACGCTCAGGTGGTCACCGTCCAGCTCACTGGTGGCGGAGAAGAGCTGCTCCTGACCCTGATCCACGAACGTAAAGATGGCACAACTGTGCGGATCCAGCAAGATTCGGCGGTAAACGGTCGGCTGCCCAGCGTATCCGTGGTGGCCAGGTCGCCGGCCGGCCGAGCCGGCACCGACGGCGCTAGGCTGGACGCATGACCTCCGTCCGCGCTCCGCTGACCCCTGGAAAGATCTCGCCGTGGCGGCCGGTGCCGGCGCACATCACCCGGCCGGAGTACGTCGGTCGCAAGCAGCCCACGCCCTGGCGCGGCTCGCACGTCCAGTCTCTGGAGACGATCGAGCGGATGCGGGTGGCGGGTCGGCTCGCCGCCCGGGCCGTGCAGCTCGCCGGTGAGCACTGCAAACCGGGGGTGACCACCGACGAGATCGACGCGGTGGTGCACGACTTCCTCTGTGACAACGGCGCCTACCCGTCGACCCTGGGCTACAAGGGGTTCCCCAAGTCCTGCTGCACCAGCCTCAACGAGGTCGTCTGCCACGGCATCCCCGACTCCACGGTGCTGGCCGACGGCGACATCGTCAACGTGGACGTGACCGCCTACATCGGTGGAGTGCACGGCGACACTGACGCGACCTTCTGCGTCGGCGAGGTCTCGCAGGAGGCCCAACTGCTGGTCGAGCGGACCCACGAGGCGATGATGCGGGGCATCCGGGCGGTGGCTCCGGGGCGGCAGATCAACGTGATCGGCCGGGTGATCGAGTCCTACGCCCGTCGGTTCGGCTACGGAGTGGTACGCGACTTCACCGGCCACGGCATCGGTGAGGCGTTCCACAGCGGGCTGTACGTTCCGCACTACGACAGTCCACGGCCCACGGATGTGATGGAACCGGGGATGACGTTCACCGTCGAGCCGATGATCACGCTCGGCACGCACGAGTACGACATGTGGCGGGATGGCTGGACGGTGGTCACCAAGGACCGCCGGTGGACCGCCCAGTTCGAGCACACGATCGTGGTGACCGAGGACGGCTTCGAGATCCTCACCCTGCCCTGACCGGACCGGGGCCCAGCAGACTGGTCTCACAGTGGTCGAGCCAGCGGATCTCCGCCTCCGCCCGGAACAGCATCCCGTCGAGCACCAGCCGGCCGACGCGGTCGGCGTCGGCCGACCTCGCTCTGGCGCGGGTCAGCTCCCGTACCGCGTCCAGGGTCGCCGCCCGTTGCGCCGCGACCACCTCGCGTACGTCCGCCCGGGGCGTGCTCAGCGCGAGGGCGATCTTCACCGTCAGTTCGTCGCGGCCCTGGCCGACGCGGCCAACCGGACTGCTGAACCAGGTGGCCAGCGCGTCCCGGCCGGCGTCAGTGATGAGGAACGGCCGCTGCCCGGCGGCGTTGCCCGCCAGCGCGCGCACCAGCCCGTCGCGTTCCAGTCTGCTGAGCGTGGTGTACACCTGTCCGATGTTGAGCGGCCACGCTCCACCGGTGGCCTCCTCGAAGGCTGCCCGGAGCTGGTACCCGTGCATCGGGCCCCGGTCGAGCAGCGCGAGCAGTCCGTGGCGGATCGACATGCCAGCTGAGTATGCGTACCGGGTAGGTGGGCGGCAACCGGGATCATGAATTGCGGTTCCGGTCGCGCTTTGGCCGGGCCGCCCCGGCCGGGTTGTGCTCAGCCGGGACGGCCCGGCCAGGTCGGTACGGCCGGTGTGACGCCGGCCGCCTGTCGCCAGCGGGTCGCGCGGACCGCGTACTCGAGCAGGACGGTGAGCGCCGCCTCGCGGTCCGGGCCGGAAGTGACCGGCAGCACCGCCCGCCAGACGGCGGCGGCCCGCTCCTCCACCTCGGCGGCCAACCGTAGGGCGCTGGTCGCGTCGGTGACCGGGAACGGCAGCTGATAGGCCGGGTCGACCGGCGGCGCGGCGGCACCGACCCGCAGGATCAGCTGGTCGCGCCGGTTCCGGTGGGCGGCCTCGGCGTCCCTGGCCCGGGCGGCGGCGTCGCCGTCGAGATGGACCCCGAGCACGCCGTAGGCGAAGATCGCCGCGTACTCGGCGGTGAGTGCCTGCTCCCATCCGTCAGTCACGGTCGGCGCTCCTTCTGATCCGGTGGTCCACGTTTATCGGAGCACCTCGAGGTGGCAGGTGCGGGCCGCGGCGATCGAGCCCAGTAGCGCTGCCCGGTCGGCGGCGGCGGTGTGGCACGCGGCTGCGGCCTCGGCGGCGGCGGCCTCCTCCGCGGACCGCAACGCGGTGAGTACGGCGGCCCGGTCGACCGGCGGGGCCGAGGTGCCGGCCCCCGGTGTGGCCGTGCCCGGCGGTACGCCGCCGCCCGGGTCGGTGGGCTGGCCGCCCGGGTCGGTGGTCGTCGTCGGGGCCGGTAGGGCGATCCCGGTGAGCCGGCTGAGCTCCTCGGCGTGCGCCCGGTGGGTGGCGACGACCGGGGTCAGCAGCGGGCCGAGCTCGGCTGTCGTGGTCATCGCGGCGTCGTACCGCCCCACCAGGTCCAGCGTGGCGGCGAGTAGTCCGGCGAGTGGATCCGGCTCCGGTTCGGGCTCCGGCTCACCGCTGAGCAGGCCGCATCCGGCCAGCCCGGCCGGGACGGCGACGGCGGCCGCGGCACCGACGGCACCGCGGATCACTCCGCGTCGGCTGCAGCCGCCGGCCGGATTGGTGGCCGGGTGTACGGTCCTGCCGATCGCCCGCCGGCCTGGTTGGTTCGCGAACACCGGACCAGTCAACACCATCGGCGCCGCAATCAGTCCGCGCCTCCCAGGGATCGGCCGGCGAGAGCCTATCCGGAAAGTCCTGCGGTCGCGACTTACTGTGGTCGTCGCTGTCCCGGGTGGCTACCCGTATCGGCTTGCGGTCGGGTGTCCGGTTTCCTCGGTGCGCCGGGGGGTCGATCGCCTCGGCCGCGCGTTACGCTCTGCCCAGTCGTGTCGGAGTAACATCCGGCGGCACCGCTGGTGTCGCGTCGAGCGGCCAACGAAGAAGATAACGGTGGAAGGGTGCGGAGATGACACAGCGTGACCGTGCCGGTGGCAGGTCACCCGGCTCCCGCGCCCGTCGGGCCGCCACCACCCGACCCCGTCCGGACGGCACCCGACGGCCCCAGGTCGCAGCCGCGGCCCGGCGTGACCGGTTGCGCGCGATCATCGAGCCGGTGGTCCGGGCTGCCGGCTTCGACCTGGAGGACGTCTCGGTCTCCCGGGTGGGTCGTCGACACCTGGTCCGGGTGATCGTCGACGCCGACGGTGGCGTCGGGCTCGACTCGGTGGCCGAGGTGTCCCGTGCGGTCTCGGTGGCCCTGGACGAGGCCGAGTCGGTGGCCGGCGCGGAACTGATCGCCGGCGAGTACCAGCTCGAGGTCAGCTCGCCCGGCGTGGACCGGCCGCTGCGGTTGCCCCGCCACTGGCGCCGCAACGCCGGCCGGCTGGTCCGGGTGACGGTGGCCCAGCGCCAGGTGACCGGCCGGATCGTCACCGCCGACGACGAAGCGGTGCAGTTGGACGTCGACGGTGGCGTCCAGCGGTGGCCCTACGACGACCTCGGCCCCGGGCGGGTCCAGGTGGAGTTCAACCGCCTCGACGAGGTCGTCGACGACGACCCGGCGGATGTCGACGACCCGTCCGACGACGACGAAGTGGAGGACGAGGAGAGGTGAACATCGACCTCGCGGCGCTGCGCGCACTGGAGCGCGAGCGGGAGATCCCGTTCGACACGATTCTCGCGGCGATCGAGGCCGCGCTGCTGACCGCGTACCGGCACACCGAGGGTGCGCAGACCCATGCCCGGGTCGAGATCGACCGGCGCAGCGGGATGGCGCTGGTCTACGCCCAGGATCTCGACGCCGAGGGCGCGGTGCTGCGCGAGTGGGACGACACACCGCACGATTTCGGGCGGATCGCCGCGATGACCGCCAAACAGGTGATTCTGCAGCGGTTGCGGGAAGCAACCGACGAGGTTCACTTCGGGGAGTACGCCGGGCGCGACGGTGACCTCGTCACCGGAGTGATCCAGGCCCATGAGGCCCGTACCGAGAAGGGGATCGTCACCGTCGACCTGGGCAAGTTGGAAGCGGTGCTGCCGGCCGCCGAGCAGGTGCCGGGCGAGACCTACCCGCACGGCCACCGGATCCGGTGCGTGGTGGTGCACGTGGCCAAAGGGTTCCGGGGGCCGCAGATCACCCTGTCCCGGTCCCACCCCAATCTGGTCAAGCGGCTGTTCGCGCTGGAGGTCCCGGAGATCGCCGACGGCACCGTGGAGATCGCGGCGATCGCCCGGGAAGCCGGCCACCGGACCAAGATCGCGGTACGGTCGACCGCTTCCGGGGTCAACGCCAAGGGTGCCTGCATCGGCCCGATGGGCCAGCGGGTGCGGGCGGTGATGAGCGAACTGCACGGCGAGAAGATCGACATCATCGACTGGTCCGACGATCCAGCCGCCTTCGTGGGCAACGCGCTGTCGCCGGCGAAGGCGTTGCGGGTCGAGGTGGTCGACGCGGCCACCCGTACCGCCCGGGTGACGGTGCCGGACTTCCAGCTCTCGCTGGCCATCGGCAGGGAAGGGCAGAATGCCCGGCTTGCTGCCCGACTGACCGGCTGGCGGATCGACATCCGGCCGGACACCGAGGCCGGTTCCGCCGGTCGGGATCCGGCCCCGGAACCGGGCGGCGCGGTCTCTGGCGCGTCGGGGTAGACTTTTCTCGTGGTACGACGTGCGTTGCCGGTGCGCACCTGTGTGGGCTGCCGACGACGTGCACCGGTTCACGAGCTGCTACGGGTTGTCGTAGTTGGAGGCGAGGACGTGTCGCGCCTGCGACCTGATCCGATTCGTGGTCTGCCGGGGCGGGGTGCGCACCTGCATCCCGATCCGGCATGTCTGGAGCTGGCGCAGCGGCGTCGCGCCTTCGGGCGGGCGCTGCGAGTGTCCGGTGTCGTCGACACCGGCGAGCTGGCCGAGTACATCAGCACGTCAACCGCTACGTCCGGTCATCCGGCCGGACGAGGGTCGCACAGCAAGGTAGGACGACCGACATGAGCACACGATGAAGTCCCAGCAATGAGCAGGCTTCTAGTGCACGAGTGAGGTCGCTGCGGGTGCTGCCCGCACGACCTCGGAGTGAGGAGTGCAGTGGCAGGCAAGGCCCGCGTACACGAGCTCGCCAAAGAGCTCGGGGTCGAAAGCAAGACCGTTCTCGCCAAGCTCAAGGAGATGGGCGAGTTCGTGAAATCCGCGTCGAGCACGGTGGAAGCCCCCGTCGCCCGGCGCCTCCGTGGTGCGTTCGCGGCGGCGTCCCAGTCGTCGTCACCGTCGGCACCGGCCCGACCGGCCGCGTCGCCGACGAACAGCACCGAGCCGAGAGTCTCCGCCAAGCCGGCGCCACCGCGCCGGCCGGCGGTGCCGTCGTCGATGCGCCCCAAGGGTCCGGTGCCCGGTCCGCCGCCGTCGGCGGCCCCGGTGGCCAAGCCAGCGAGCGCGCACGACATCGAGGTGGCCGCCGCCGAAGCGCGGGCGGCAGCGCTCAAGGCCGAGCAGGAGGCCAACGTCAAGGCCGCCCAGCAGGCGGCGAAGCAGCGGGACACCGGCCGGCGGGAGCCCCCGGCGGACGGTGGTCCCCGACCCAAGCCCGGACCGGGGTCGGTGCCGCCGCGTCCGGGTAGCCCGGCAGCCGGTCGCTCGGCCGGTGGTCGGCCGGCGACGCCCGGTGCGCCGTCGCCTGGGGCACCCGGTCGGCCGGGTGCCCGCCCGCCGGCGCGGGGCGGCAACAATCCGTTCGGCATCAGCCAGGGTGGCGGGCAACGACCCGCCGCCGGTGGCGGGCAGCGGCCCAACCCGGCGTCGATGCCACCGCGGCCGAGTCCGGCCTCGATGCCACCGCGGCCGAGTCCGGCCTCGATGCCGTCGCAACGCCCGGGTCGCCCCGGTGGTCCCGGCGGCGCAGGTCGCCCCGGTGGTCCCGGTGGCGGCGGCCGCGGTGGCGGTGGCGGCGGTTACCGTGGCGGCCCTGGTGGCGGTGGCGGTGGCGGCGGTTACCGTGGCGGTCCCGGTGGCGGCGGCGGTTACCGTGGCGGTCCCGGTGGCGGCGGCGGCTTCCGTGGTGGTGCCCCTGCCGGCGGCGGGGGTCGGCCCGGTGGTGGCGGCCGTGGCCGTGGTGGCGGCACCGCAGGTGCCTTCGGGCGGCCGGGTGGGCGCCCGACCAGGGGCCGCAAGTCCAAGAAGCAGCGCAGACAGGAATTCGACAACCTCTCCGCGCCGACGATGAGTTCCGGCGCGCCGCGCGGCCAGGGCCAGGCGGTACGGCTGTCGCGTGGGGCGTCGCTGTCGGACTTCGCTGACAAGATCAACGCCAATCCGGGGTCGCTGGTCCAGGAGATGTTCAACCTGGGCGAGATGGTCACCGCCACCCAGTCCTGCTCGGACGAGACGTTGCAGTTGCTGGGTGAGCACCTCGGGTTCAACGTACAGATCGTCAGCCCGGAGGATGAGGACCGCGAACTGCTCGCGCAGTTCAACATCGACCTCGACGCCGAGGTGGACTCCGACCGGCTGGTCACTCGCCCGCCGGTGGTGACCGTGATGGGTCACGTCGACCACGGTAAGACCAAGCTGCTCGACGCGATCCGGCAGACCAACCTGGTCGAGGGCGAGGCCGGCGGCATCACCCAGCACATCGGTGCCTACCAGGTGCACGTGCCGCACGACGGGGTGGACCGCGCGTTGACCTTCATCGACACCCCGGGTCACGAGGCGTTCACCGCCATGCGTGCCCGTGGTGCGCAGGTCACCGACATCGTGGTGCTGGTGGTCGCGGCCGACGATGGAGTCATGCCGCAGACCATCGAGGCGCTGAACCACGCCAAGGCGGCCGACGTGCCGATCGTGGTCGCGGTCAACAAGATCGACAAGCCGGAGGCCAACCCGGACAAGGTTCGCCAGCAGTTGACCGAGTACGGTCTGGTCGCCGAGGAGTACGGCGGCGAGACCATGTTCGTCAACGTGGCGGCCAAGCCCGGCACCGGCATCGATCAGCTGCTGGAGGCGGTGCTGCTGACCGCCGACGCGGCGCTCGAGCTCACCGCTCCGGTCGACGGCCCGGCGCAGGGCATCGCGATCGAGGCGCACCTGGACAAGGGCCGGGGCGCGGTGGCGACCGTACTGGTGCAGAAGGGCACCCTGCGTACCGGCGACTCGATCGTGGCGGGCGGCGCGCATGGCCGGGTCCGGGCCATGCTCGACGAGAACGGCAAGCAGGTCGCCGAGGCGGGCCCGGCCCGACCGGTGCTGGTGCTCGGCCTCACCGCGGTCCCCAGCGCCGGCGACACCTTCCTCGCCGCGCAGGACGACCGGACGGTGCGGCAGATCGCCGAGCAGCGGCAGGCCCGACGGCGGGCGGCGAGCTTCGCCAACTCGCGCGGCCGGGCCACCCTGGAGACGCTCATGGAGCAGATCAAGGAGGGCGAGAAGACCTCGCTCAACCTGATCCTCAAGGGCGATGTCTCCGGCTCGGTCGAGGCGTTGGAGGACGCGCTGTTCAAGCTCGACATCCCGGACGAGGTCCAGCTGCGGATCCTGGACCGGGGTGTGGGTGCGATCACCGAGAGCAACGTGATGCTCGCGAGCGCCTCCGCCGAGGCGGCAACGATCATCGGCTTCAACGTCCGGGCCTCCAACAAGGTCCGGGAGATCGCCGACCGCGAAGGCGTGGAGATCCGGTACTACACCGTCATCTACCAGGCCATCGAGGAGATCGACGCGGCGCTCAAGGGCCTGCTCAAGCCAGAGTTCGAGGAGGTCGAGCTGGGCAGCGCGGAGATCCGCGACGTGTTCCGCTCGTCCAAGATCGGCAACATCGCCGGCTGCATGGTCCGGTCGGGCATCATCCGACGCAACGCCAAGGCCCGGTTGCTGCGCGACGGCGCGGTGGTGGCGGACAACGTCACCATCAGCTCGCTCAAGCGCTTCAAGGACGACGCGACCGAGGTCCGGGAGGGCTTCGAATGCGGTCTGACCCTGGGGAACTACAACAACATCCAGGTGGGCGACATCATCGAGACCTTCGAGATGCGGGAGAAGGTACGTACCTGATCCGTGCGGCGTAGGGCTCGCAGCACGCCGACAGGCGGTCCGCGACCGGTGCAGCTCACCGGTTGCGGACCGCCTGTCGGCGTCGGGTGCCGCCTGCCGGTCGGCGTCGGGTGCCGGCCGAGTCCGCCGGTCACCGCGTATCCTTCGGGACGATGTTCACCGGAACCGCCACTTTCGACATGCTGCTGCCGGGCGACTCCCAGTCGCTGAAGGCGAAACGCTCTTACGTACGCCCGATCGTCGCCGCGCTGCGCCGCTTCGAGGTCTCCGCTGCCGAGGTCGGCGCGCTCGACCGGTATGGCCGGGCGGAGATCGCGGTGGCCGTGGTCGCGGCCGACGCGGCGCACGTACGCGAGGTACTGGACAACTGCGAACGGACGGTGGCCGGTCGGCCCGAGATCGAGCTGCTCTCCGTCCGGCGCCGGCTCTACGGTGCCGACGACTGATCAACGACACCGACCGGTCCGGCACGGATGCGCACCGACCGGTCCGGCGTACGACGCACAGGTAGGGTCGACACGTTGACCGGACACCGCGGAGGTAGAGATGACGGACCCGGCGCGGGTGCGCAGGCACGCGGAGCGCGTGCGCGAGCTGGTGGCTTCGGTGGTGCGTACCCAGATCAAGGACCCCAGACTCGGCATGATCACCATCACCGACGCGCGGATCACCGCTGATCTGCGCGATGCGACGGTCTTCTACACGGTCCTCGGTGACGCCGCCGCCCAGGCCGGCACCAAGGCGGCGTTGGACAGCGCGAACGGGCTGCTGCGCAGCACGGTCGGCAAGGCGCTCGGGCTGCGCCACTCACCGACGCTCACCTTCGTCCGCGACGACGTGCAGGAGCACGCCAAGCACATCGACGATCTACTCGCCGCGGCCCGCAGCGCCGACGCCGAGGTGCAGCGGCTGGCGGCGAACGCCGAGTACGCCGGTGACGCCCAGCCGTATCGGGCCGAGTCGGATGACGACGAGGACGCCGCGGACGACGAGGACGCAGCGGAGGGGGCCCCGACGGGCGCGGCGACCGCCGACGCAGCCGGGTCCGGCCAGCCCCATCCGGACGGGCGACCCCGATGATCAGCGTTCCGTCCCCGGTCGGTCCGCCGGTCGCCGACCAGACGACCGGGCCGACCGGGGACGAGTGGGCGGCCGCGGTCGCCGCGGTCCGTGCGGTCCCGCCCGGCGGGAGGGTCCTGCTGCTGTGCCACGTCAACCCCGACGGTGACGCGCTCGGCAGCATGCTCGGCTTCGGGCTGGGCCTGACCCGGCTCGGCGGCTGCGCGGTGCAGGCCACTTTTCCCGGCAACCAGGAGTTGCCGCCGTCCCTGGGCGGAATGCCCGGCTCCCACCTGCTGGTCCAGCCGGACGAGGCGTGGGCCGATCCGGATCTGGCGCTCTGCTTCGACGTGGCGAGCACGTCCCGGCTGGACACCCTCGCCGATCGGATGACGGCCCGGACGGCGATCGTGGTCGACCACCACGCCTCAAACACCCGGTTCGGCGGTATTCATCTGGTGGACCCGACCGCGGCGGCCACCTCGGTGATGGTCGACCAGTTGCTCGGCCGGCTCGGCGTGCCGCTGGACCGGGAGATCGCCGAGTGCCTCTACATCGCGCTGATCACCGACACCGGTTCGTTCCGGTTCGACATGACCACCCCGGCGGTGCACCAGTTCGCCGCCCGGTTGCTGGCCACCGGCATCAGCCCGGCCGAGGTCTCCCGGCGGGTCTTCGACAGCCGACCGTTCGGGGCGGTCCAGCTCTTCGGTGCGGTGCTGCAACGTAGTGTCCTGGAGCCAGCGGCAGCCGGCGGCCAGGGTCTTGTCTGGACCCATGCCACCCTGGCCGATCTGGAACGTTACGAGCAGCCGCCGTACGTGCTGGAGGCGTTGATCGATTCGGTCCGGTGCACCGTCGAGGCGGATGTGAGCTGCGTGCTCAAGCAGGTGAGCGAGACCGGATGGGCGGTCTCGATGCGCAGTAAGGGCGGCGTCGACGTGAGCGCGGTGGCGGTGGCGCTCGGCGGCGGTGGGCATCGGCTCGCCGCCGGCTTCACCGGCGTCGGCAGTGCCGACGAGGTCATCGCCGCCATCCGCGCCCAGCTTGGCTGAGTGCCCCCGACCGCTGACCCTGGCGCGCGGGCAGGTGTCCACGGGTGCCGGATCTCGCCAACCGAGCCTCGGCCGCCCGCATAGACACTTCACTCGTCGTCACCGACCAGGGACAATCGAGTAATGGAGCAGCCGTCTGAGCTCGCCGCGGCGGTGCCGCGGGCCTGGGACCGCCCGGTCGTCTCGATCCCGGTCATTGCCGTACTGTCGCTAGTGGGCGGGCAGTTGCCGTCGTTCTCGACAGCGGCGAACCTATACACCATCGGCACCGGCGGGGCGCTGATCTGGTTCGGTCTGTCGCACCGGGTGCCACGGCGGCCGACCCCACGTCGACTCGGTGACGGTGCGGTGTGGTGGATCGTGCCGGTCGCGATGTTCACCGTCGTCGAGGGTGCCACGTTCGCGATGGGCTCGACTGACGACTTCCCGACCTTCTCCAAGCTGGCCGATCCGGTGCTGGACGGGCAGGTCCCCCGGTCGGCGGCGTACTTCGGCTGGCTGGCCGCGTTCTGGGTGCTGGTGCGGCGATGAGCGCCACTCGGGCGGCGGTGATCGGCGGTTTCGTCGTCGCGCTGGCGCTGTTCGGGGTGCTGGAGTTGCTCGCCCGGCGGCCGGGTTCGCGGATTCCGACGTTCGGTGACGTCTGTGCGTACGTGATGCAGTACGAGGTGGGCAGGGTGCCGGTCGGTCGGATCGGGGTCTTCGGATTCTGGTGGTGGGTCGGGTGGCACTTCTTTGCGCGGTGATCGATGTGACCGAATATGCATCTCTCGCATTGTGGGAACAGTGCGCAGGATGTGGACCTGAACGATAACTTGGGTGTGGTGCGGGCCACACCTGCCCGCCGCCTGTCCGCCTGGTCGCGACCCCGGTGATCCCGGAGGTGTCGTCGTCGGCAATCCGGTGTCAATCTGTGGGAAGGTCGTGGCGTCATGCCCAGCAAGCCCAAGCCCGAAACCGCCGACGAAGCGCGCGAGCAGGCCCGGCGGGCATTGCAGATGTCGATGGACACCCGGCAGTAACGTCTGCTGGTCGCGTCCGGCCGCTCGGTCGCACGAACCGCGCGGGCTGGGCCGGTGTCGTCGCCTCGGGGCGCGGTGATCCGCCTTAGGTAAGTGACCTAGGCAATAGCGCTCCTTACCAATCGGCTGTCACGCTGTACCTCGATGGCCACCTCCGGCACCGCGCCACCGTCTCCACCGCCAGGCCCGGCGCCCGAACCAGGCCCGGCCTACGAACCACGGTCGGCGTCCACCCGACGAATCGTGCGCCTGGCACTGCCCGCTTTCGTCGTACTGGCGGCCGAGCCGATCTACGTCCTCGTCGACACCGCGGTCGTCGGCCGCCTCGGTCCGGTGGCCCTCGCCGCCGTCGCGGTGGGAGGCACCGTGATGTCGGTGGCCGCCTGGCTCGGCACCGTCGCGGCGTACGGCACCACCGGCCGCGCCGCCCGCCGTTACGGCGCGGGTGACCGGACCGCTGCCCTGGCCGAGGGGGTCCAGGCGTCCTGGCTCGGGGTGTTCGCCGGACTGCTGCTCGCCGTCGCGCTGCAGATCCTGGCCGGTCCGATCACCGCTGGGCTCGCCGGGCAGCAGGGCCCGGTCGCCGAGGCCGCCGAGCAGTGGCTGCGGATCGCCGCCTGGGGCGCGCCGGGTCTGCTGCTGGCCGCCGCCGGCAACGGCTGGATGCGCGGCGTGCAGGAGGCCCGCCGACCGGTGCGGTACGTGCTGGCGGCCAATGTCGTCTCCGCTGTGCTCTGCCCGGTGCTGGTCTACCCGCTGGGTCTGGGGCTGACCGGATCGGCGGTGGCCAACGTCGTCGCGCAGACCCTGGGCGGTCTGCTCTTCGTCCGGGCGCTGGTGACGGCCGGGGCACCGCTGCGCCCCCGGCCGCACCTCCTGCTGACCCACCTCACTGTCGGACGTGATCTCCTGATCCGAGGCGCCGCGTTCCAGGTGAGCTTCCTGTCCGCCACCGCGGTCGCGGCCCGGTACGGCACCGTCCAGGTCGGTGCCCACCAGATCGCCATCCAGTTGTGGTTCTTCACCGCGCTGGCGATGGACGCGCTGGCGATCGCCGGACAGTCGCTGGTCGGCGCGGCGCTGGGCGCCGGTGACGCGGCGGGTGCCCGGCTGCTCGCCCGCCGGCTGGTGCTGTTCGGCGTACTCGCCGGCGTCGGGTTCGCGGCGCTGTTCGCCGTCGGTGCCCCGGTGATCCCCGGCTGGTTCAGCCCCGACCCCGGGGTGCACGACCAGGCAATGGTCATTTGGCCGTGGTTCGTCGCGTTGCAGCCGGTAGCCGGGGTGGTCTTCGCTCTCGACGGGGTCTTCATCGGGGCGGGTGATCTGCGTTACCTGCGTGACCTCACGATCGGTGGCGCGCTCGGCGGATTCCTGCCGGTCATCTGGGCCGGCTACCTGCTCGATCTCGGCCTGGCCGGCATCTGGGCCGGGCTGGCGGTGTTCATGCTGGTCCGACTGGTCGGTCTGGTCCACCGGCTGAGGTCGCCACGCTGGACGGTGCTCGGTGTGCCGGCGGGCCGGACCTGAACGCCACGGCCGTCTGCGGGCCGGACCTGATCGTCACGGCGCATCGGGATCTGGCAGGCTTGGCAGTCGTGAGTACGCACGGACTGATCGTGGTCGACAAGCCGGCCGGGATGACCTCGCACGACGTCGTCGCCCGGATCCGGCGGCTGGCCGGCACCCGGCGGGTGGGCCATGGCGGCACCCTGGACCCGATGGCGACCGGCGTGCTGGTGGTCGCGGTGAACCGGGCCACCCGGCTGCTCACCTACGTGATCGGCGTCGGCAAGACCTACACGGCCACCATCCGGCTCGGCGTGTCGACGGTGACCGACGACGCCGAGGGGGAGGTCACCGGCCGGTCACCGGTGGACGGTGTCACCGAGGAGCGGATCCGGGCCGGGCTGACCGCGCTGACCGGGGAGATCGACCAGGTGCCCAGCTCGGTCAGCGCAATCAAGATCAACGGACAGCGGGCGTACCGGCGGGTCCGCTCCGGTGAGCAGGTCGAGTTGGCCGCCCGCCGGGTGACCATTTCCCGTCTCGACGCGGTCGCCGTCCACCCGCCGACCGACGGCAGCGTCGACGTCGACGTCGAGGTGGCCTGCTCGTCCGGCACGTACATCCGGGCCATCGCCCGGGATCTGGGGGCCGCGCTCGGCGTCGGCGGGCACCTCACCGCGCTGCGCCGGACCGCGGTCGGCGGGTTCACCGCGGCCGAAGCCGCAACCCTGGCCGAGCTTGAGGACCGGGCGCCGAACGTGGTGCAGTTGCCCATGGCGGCCGCCGCCAGCCGCTTTCTCACCGGCCGCGAGGTCGGCGCGGAGGAGTCGCGGGTGCTCGGTCACGGTGGCCCGATCGCACCGATCGGGCGACCCGGGCCGTACGCGGTCTACGCCCCGGACGGCGAACTGCTCGCGGTGGTGTCGGAACGTGACGGCCGGGCCCGGGCGGAGATCGTGCTCGCGCCCGCGTGACAGCATCGAACCCGGCCGGTCACCCGGTTGGGGCAAACCTTGGCGGCACAGGCGGGAGGCATCATGCAGCGGTGGCGGGGAGTGGAGGCGGCCGGTGGCGGCTGGGGCCGCGCGGTGGTCACCATCGGGGTGTTCGACGGGATCCACCGCGGGCATCAGGCAACCATCGGGCACGCCGTCAAGCGGGCCCGTGACCTCGGTATCCAGTCCGTGGTGGTGACCTTCGACCCGCATCCGGCGGAGGTGGTGCGGCCCGGTAGCCATCCGGCGGTACTCACCGGGCCGGCCCGCAAGGCCGAGCTGATCGAATCGCTCGGCGTCGACGTGCTCTGCGTACTGCCGTTCACCGTCGAGTTCTCCCGGCTGACCGCCGAGCAGTTCGTCCACGACCTGCTGGTCGAGCATCTGCACGCCGCCGTGGTGGTGGTGGGGGAGAACTTCCGGTTCGGGCACCGGGCCACCGGCGACGTCGCGCTGCTGGCGCGGCTCGGTCGCCGGTTCGGGTTCGCGGTCGAGGACGCCAGCCTGGTCACCGACAGCGGTACGGTCTTCTCGTCGACGTACATCCGGGCCTGTATCGACGCCGGGGACGTGACCGCCGCCGCCGCCGCGCTCGGCCGGCCGCACCGCCTCGAAGGGGTAGTGGTCCGCGGCGATCGTCGCGGCCGGGAGATCGGCTTTCCCACCGCGAACCTGCTCACCCCGCGGTACGCGGCGGTGCCGGCGGACGGCATCTACGCGGCCCGGCTGGTGCGCTCGGACGGCCCGGTCCGCCCGGACGGGCTCAGCGGAGGAGGCCCCGGGCTGCCGGCCGCGGCCTCCATCGGCACCAACCCCACCTTCGCCGGCCGCGACCGCCGGGTGGAGGCGTACGTCCTCGACTTCGACCGGGACATCTACGGCGAGCAGGTGGCGATCGACTTCGTCGCCCGGTTGCGGGAGACCCGCCGGTTCGACGGGGTCGGTCCGTTGGTCGCCCAGATGAACGAGGACGTCGCCCAAGTCCGGACGGTGCTCGGGGCCTGACCCGAGCCGACCAGCGGGCCCGGCCCGGCGTCGGCGACCCCGCTGGGCAGCGGCGATACGACGCACCGTGGCCTTGCCGGCCGCCGTGCCGACCGGCTGGTAGCCTGAACGCAGCGTCGGAGCACCGACGATTCGTCTCGCCTGCCTGCACGACGCCGCGGGTGCGAGGCGAGGGACGACCCCACACAGATTCAGGGAGACCATGGCGCTCGATCAGGAAGCCAAGCGCAAGATCCGCGAGGAGTACGCCACCGCCGACGCGGACACCGGTTCGCCGGAGGTCCAGGTCGCGGTGCTCACCAAGCGGATCGCCGACCTCACCGGGCACCTCAAGGTGCACAAGCAGGACCACCACAGCCGTCGTGGTCTGCTGCTGCTGGTCGGCCGGCGCCGCCGGCTGCTCAACTACCTGCAGAAGAAGGACATCAACCGCTACCGGTCGCTCATCGAGCGGCTCGGCCTGCGGCGGTGACGTAGCGGCGCGGCGGGACCGTCCGCGGCCCCGCCGCGCCACACCACCACCATTCGATACCGGGCACCACGACCCCACCCGTCGAAGGGAGCCGGTCAACGTACCGGTCCTCGGTAGTGGCCCCCGGGCCAGCCGGCCATCACGCCGGCTCCCCCGGGCGCTTCGATCGATGACCGGCCGGTTGAGCAGCTCCCCGAGGTCGTGGCCCCACGACGCGTAAAGGAGCGCGACCCGATTATGACCGAGCAGCACAATCTCGGCACCCAACGCAGTACCGCCGTGATCGACAACGGAGCCTTCGGCACCCGCGAGGTCACCTTCTCCGCCGGGCGGCTGGCCCGCCAGGCCGCCGGCTCGGTGATCGCCCAGCTGGGCGACACCGTGGTGCTCTCCGCGACCACCGCCAGCAAGCAGCCGCGTGAGCACCTCGACTTCTTCCCCCTCACCGTCGACGTCGAAGAGCGGATGTACGCCGCCGGGCGAATCCCCGGCTCGTTCTTCCGCCGCGAGGGCCGGCCCAGTGAGGAAGCGATCCTCACCTGCCGGCTGACCGACCGGCCGCTGCGTCCGACGTTCGCCAAGGGCCTGCGCAACGAGGTCCAGGTGGTCGCCACCGTGCTGGCGCTGGACCCGGCCCACCCGTACGACGTGATCGCGATCAACGCGGCGTCGATGTCCACCAAGCTGTCCGGCCTGCCGTTCTCCGGGCCGATCGGGGCGACCCGTGTCGCCCACGTCGACGGCGCGTGGGTGGCCTTCCCGACCCTGGACGAACTGTCCCGGGCCACCTTCGACATGGTGGTCGCCGGCCGGGCCCTGCCGGACGGCGACGTGGCGATCATGATGGTCGAGGCCGAGGCCACCCCGCACGCGGTCGGGCTGATCGCCGGTGGCGCCACCGCCCCCACCGAGGACGTGGTGGCCAGCGGGCTGGAGGCGGCCAAGCCGACCATCCGCGAGCTGTGCCGGGCGCAGAGCGAGTTGGCCGAGGTGGCGGCGAAGCCGATCGCCGAGTTCCCGGTCTTCCTCGACTACGGTGACGACGTCTACGACGCGGTCGTGGCCGCCGGCCGCGACGAGGTCGCCGAGGCGTTGAAGATCGCCTCGAAGGCGGAGCGTGAGGACGCGCTGGACCGGATCAAGGACAAGGTCGCCGGTGAGCTCGGCGAGCGGTTCGAGGGCCGGGAGAAGGAGATCAGCGCGGCCTTCCGGTCGTTGACCAAGTCCGAGGTCCGGGCCCGGGTGCTGCGCGAGCAGGTACGCATCGACGGCCGCGGCCCACGCGACATCCGTCCGCTCACCGCCGAGGTCGGGGTGCTGCCCCGGGTGCACGGCTCGGCGCTGTTCGAGCGCGGCGAGACCCAGATCCTCGGGGTCAGCACGCTGAACATGCTCCGGCTGGAGCAGACGCTGGACACCCTCTCCCCGGAGAAGTCCAAGCGCTACATGCACAACTACAACTTCCCGCCGTACTCCACCGGCGAGACCGGCCGGGTCGGTTCGCCGAAGCGGCGGGAGATCGGCCACGGCGCGCTCGCCGAGCGGGCCCTGGTGCCGGTGCTGCCGACCCGCGAGGAGTTCCCGTACGCGATCCGTCAGGTCTCCGAGGCGCTCGGCTCCAACGGCTCGACCAGCATGGGCTCGGTCTGTGCCTCGACGCTGGCGCTGCTGTCGGCCGGGGTGCCGCTGAAGGCCCCGGTGGCCGGGATCGCGATGGGGCTCATCTCCGACGAGGTCGACGGGCAGACCCGCTACGTCACGCTGACCGACATCCTCGGTGCCGAGGACGCGTTCGGTGACATGGACTTCAAGGTGGCCGGCACTCCCGAGTTCGTCACCGCGCTGCAGCTCGACACCAAGCTCGACGGCATCCCGTCGGACGTCCTCGCCGGTGCCCTGCAGCAGGCCCGCGAGGCCCGGATGACGATCCTGGAGGTCATGCGCCAGGCGATCGAGGGCCCGGCCGCGATGAGCGAGCACGCCCCCCGGGTGACCACGGTGAAGATCCCGGTCGACAAGATCGGCATGGTGATCGGCCCGAAGGGCCAGACCATCAACGCGATCCAGGACGAGACCGGCGCGGACATCTCGATCGAGGACGACGGCACCATCTACGTCGGCGCCACCAACGGGCCGGCCGCCGAGGCCGCCGTCGAGCGGATCAACGCGATCGCCAACCCGACGCTGCCCAAGGCCGGCGACAAGTTCCTCGGCACGGTCGTCAAGACCGCCGCGTTCGGTGCGTTCATCTCGCTGCTGCCCGGCCGCGACGGACTGCTGCACATCTCCAAGGTGGGCGACGGCAAGCGGGTCGAGCGGGTCGAGGACCACCTCAACGTCGGCGACAAGGTTGAGGTGCAGATCGCCGACATCGACGCCCGCGGCAAGATCTACCTGGACAAGGTCCGTCCGGAGGGTGCCGAGGCGCCGGCCGCGTCCGACGGCGGCGAGCGTCCCGGTGGCCGCGACCGTGGCGACCGCGGGCCGCGTGACCGTGGTGACCGCGACCGTGCCGACCGGGGCCCCAGCCGGGGCGACGGCGGCGAGGGCGGCGAGCGCCGCCGACGTAACCGGCACAGCTGACGCCGGCCGAGATGGCCAGGACCGAACCGGTCACCGGCCGGGGCCTGTCCCGGCCGGTGACCCGGACACTCACCGCTGACCCGTTGGGCGGCACGGTACGCCGTACCGTCCTGCCCAACGGGCTGCGGGTGATCACCGAGGCGATTCCGGCGATGCGCAGCGTGTCGTTCGGCGTGTGGGTCGGGGTCGGCTCGCGCGACGAGACCCCGGCCCGCTCCGGGGCCTCGCACTTCCTGGAACACCTGCTGTTCAAGGGGACGCAGCGGCGTACCGCGTGGGACATCTCGTCGCAGATCGAGGCCGTCGGTGGCGAGACCAACGCGTTCACCACCAAGGAGTACACCTGCTACTACGCCCGGGTGCTCGACGAGGACCTGCCGCTGGCCGTCGACGTCGTCTGTGACCTGGTGGCCAACTCGGTGATCGACCCGGCCGACGTGGAGACCGAACGTGGCGTGATCCTCGAAGAGATCGCCATGCACGACGACGAGCCCGACGACGAGGTTCACGACCTGCTCGCCGAGGCCGTCTTCGGGCCGCACCCGCTCGGCCGGTTGATCTCCGGCACCGAGGCGACGATCTCGGCGTTGACCCGCCGGCAGATCCACGACTTCTACCGGCGTCGCTACACGCCGGGGGCGATGGTGATCGCCGCCGCCGGCAACCTCGACCACCGGGCGGTGGTCCGTCAGGTACGGGCCGCGCTGCGGGGCAGCCCGTTGGACGCCGAACGGCCCGGTGCTCCGGCGCCGCTGCGCCCGGCCACTCCGGCGGTACGCACCCGCCGACCCCGGGTGACGCTGCGCCGCAAGGAGACCGAGCAGGCCCATCTGGTGCTCGGCGGCCCGGGTATCAGCCGCGGCGACGACCGCCGGTTCGCGCTCGGCGTGCTGAACAACGTCCTCGGCGGCGGGATGTCCAGCCGGCTGTTCCAGGAGGTACGGGAACGCCGGGGGCTCGCCTACTCGGTCTACTCGTACGCCAGTCAGTACGCCGACGGCGGGATGTTCGCCGTCTACGCCGGTTGTGCGCCGAGCCGGGTCGACGAGGTGCTGGAGCTGGTCCGGGCGGAGCTGGCGGCGGTCGTCGAGCACGGGCTGAGCCCCGACGAGCTGGCCCGGGGCAAGGGCATGAGCCGGGGCGGGTACGTGCTGGGGCTGGAGGACACCGGGTCCCGGATGGGCCGGCTGGCCAAGGGGGAGCTGCTCTACGGCGAGCAGTTGACCGTGGACCAACTGCTCGGGCGGGTGGCGGCGGTGACCGCCGAACAGGTCGGCGCGGTAGCGGCCGAGCTGCTCACCCGGCCGATGTCCCTGGCGGTGATCGGCCCGGTGGAGTCCGCGACGTTGGCCGGCGGGCCGTCCCCGCCGGTGGGATAGGTTGTGCCGGTGAGCGAAGACGGTACGAATGTGACAGTTTCCCCGGACGGGTCCGGGGTGGCCGCCCGGTCGTCCGCCGCACCGGTCCGGGTCGGCGTGCTCGGGGCCCGCGGCCGGATGGGCGTGCAGGTCTGCCGGGCGGTCGAAGGGGCCGACGGACTCGCCCTCGTCGCCACGATCGACGAGGGCGACCGGCTGAGCGACGCCTCGGACGCCGCCGCCGAGGTGGTCGTCGACTTCACCAACCCCGACGCGGTGCTGGACAACCTGCGCTGGTGCATCGACCAGGGGATCAACGTGGTCGTGGGGACCAGCGGGTTCACCGATCAGCGCCTCGACCTGGTCCGCTCCTGGCTGTCCGACAGGCCCGAGGTCGGCGTGGTGATCGCCCCCAACTTCGGCATCGGCGCGGTGCTGATGATGCAGTTCGCGGCGAAGGCGGCACGGCACTTCGAATCCGTGGAGATCATCGAGCAGCACCACCCGGCGAAGGTGGACGCGCCCAGCGGCACCGCCGGGCACACCGCGCGGGTGATCGCGGCGGCCCGGGCCGCCGCCGGGTCGGCCGCGATGCCGGACGCCACCACCGCCGAGGTGCCGGGTGCGCGGGGCGCGGACATCGACGGGATCCGGGTGCACTCGGTACGGGCGGCCGGCCTGGTCGCGCACCAGGAGGTGCTGTTCGGCACGGCGGGGGAGACCCTGACGATCCGGCATGACTCCTACGACCGGGCGTCGTTCATGCCCGGGGTGCTACTGGCGGTACGGGCGGTCACGAGCCGCCCCGGGTTGACCGTCGGGCTGGACAGCCTGCTCGACTGAGCCCTACCGGATCCTGCTGCCGGGGCGTGCGGCAGGCCGGGTCACTGCTCCTCGGCGGCCGGTGGGACCGCCACGTGTAGCCGCAGCTGCGGCACCAGCATGTCGGCCACGTCCAACGCCCGCGTCGCGCCGTCCGGCTCCCAGCCGGCCGAGCCGAGGAACTTGCGCGTCGCCGGGTCCCGTTCGTACGCCCAGGCGAGCGCGGTGTCGAAACCGTCGGTGCGCCACAGGTCCACGGCGGCGGCGAGCAGTCGGCTGCCGTGTCCCCGCCGGCCCCAGCGTGGCTCGACCAGCAGGTCGGTGACGGCGGCGACCCGGTCACCGAGCGCCTCGGCCGGTTCCTCGGGGGCCAGGGCCTGCTCGTCGGGCGGGCCGGACGCGGTGAAGCCCACCAGATAGGATTGCTCGGCCTGCTCGACGGCGACCAGCACCCGGTGCCGCTGCGACGGCGGATCGTTGATCGCGGCGTCCCACCGCTGCGCCAGCCAGTCCTCGTCCACCTCGTCGAGCACCTGCCGGGGCAGCAGCCGCCGGTAGGCGACCCGCCAGGTGGTCAACTGGATGCGGGCGATCTCACCAGCATCGCCCGGTCGGGCAGGACGGACATATCCGAGCGCCATGAGTGGTCAGCGTACGGACAGGGGGGCGGCCATGCCGCAGCGGGCCGCCGAAGGTACCGGTCGGCGGGTGGCGATCGTCGCGGTGCTCGCGGTCGTCGTCGCGGCCTTCCTCGCCGTCGCCGCCGAACGGCACGGCTTCTTCGACCTCAAGGTCTACTACGGCGCGATGCACCACTGGCTGCGTGACGGCGGCCAGCTCTACGACCACATGAAGCCGTTCAGCCAGTACGGGTTCACCTACCCGCCGTTCGCCGCGCTGGTGATGTCGCCGATGGCGGTCCTGCCGTGGCATCTGGCGATCGTGGTGAGCGTGACGCTCGCCGTGGTGACCAGCGCGCTGGTGCTGTGGTGGCTGGTCGACCCGATCTCCCGCCGCGAGGGCTGGACCCGCTGGTTCGCCTTCGCGGTCGCCGTCTGCCTGGTGGCCGCGTACGAGCCGATGCGTGAGACGGTGAACTTCGGCCAGGTCAACACGCTGCTGCTGGTCCTGGTCGCGGCCGATCTGCTGTGGCTGGTCGCGGCCGGGTCGCCGGTGCCAGCGCGCTGGCGCCGGTTCGCCGGCGTCGGGGTCGGCCTGGCGACGGCGATCAAGCTGACCCCCGGCATCTTCATCGTCTACCTGCTGGTCACCCGGCGGTGGCGGGCGGCGGTAACCGCCGCCGGTACGGCGACCGTGGCGACCCTGGTCGCGGCGGCGGTCGCCCCGGACGCGTCCCGGGAGTTCTGGACGCAGGCGTTGTGGAACACCGACCGGGTCGGTGCGCTGGACTTTGTCTCCAACCAGTCGCTGCGCGGGGTCGTCGCCCGGATCGATCCGCTGCATCCGAGTACCGTCGCCTGGCTGGTGCTGGTGCTGGTCACGTTGATCTGGTGGGCGTGGCGGTGCCGCCGCGCGGTCGCAGCCGGTGACGAGGCGACCGGGCTGGCGTTGACCGGCGTGGTCGGCTGCCTGGTCAGCCCGGTCACCTGGGTGCACCACCTGGTGTGGTTGCTGCCGGCGCTGATCCTGCTGGTGGACAACGGGCTGGCCGCGTCGCGGGGCAGCCGGCGGCGCCGGGCGTTGCTCGGCTCCGCCACGGTCGGCTACCTGTTGCTGATCAGCCGGCTGGTGTGGATCTGGCGCGAGTCCGACGCCGCCAACGTGGCCGGCTTCGTCGGCAGCAACGCGTACGTGTGGGTGAGCCTGGGGCTCCTGCTGTTCCTGCCGGTGCGCCAGCTGGACCCGTCCGCCCGCTGGCCGGTACCGGCCGCCGGTCGACCGATCACATCGAGGTGACGCTGACGCACGTCAAGACGCGAAGATGACGTGCGTCAGCGTCACCTCGATGCTGCGCACGGGTCATCGGGGGGTGGTGGGTGGGGTGGTCGGCTGCGGCTGCCGGCGGTGTCGCAGGTCCCCTGCATGGGATGAGGTGGTCACAGGCGGTCCCAGAAGCCCGTCAGCATTGCGGCCGACCGGTTCGGGTCCTGCAGCATCCACCAGTGACCGAGCCCGTCCAGGTCCACGGTTTGGGCGCCGGCACGCTCAGCCGCGCGGTGGCGCAGGGCCACGCTGCCAGCGGTGAGGTCGTCGATGGCCACCGGGACCAGGCCGGGCCGGGCGGCGGCTGCGGGCAGGTTGTGGCCGCGTTCGACCAGGGTGCCCTCAGGAACGGATCGGTACAACGCCAGGATCGCCCGGGCCATCTGCGGCCCCTGCCCTGCGGCGACCTCCTCGGCCGCTGAAGCCGGGATGCCCCACTCGATCATCCGAGCGGTACGCTCGGCCACGTCGCCGGCGAAGGTCGCTTCGAGGTGACGCTCCCCCTCACCCGGGGTCTGCCAGACCTTGGCGATCTCATGCCAGGTGAAGTCCGGTTCGTAGCCCCCGATGGTGTCGCTGACCCAGCTGCGCACCAGGTCAGGGCGGGACATCGCCACCTCCAGGACGTAGCCGCCGCCGAAGTCGTGACCGACCAGGTCCATGGGACTCTGCGACCGGCCCTGCAACTGGATCAGCTCTCCGATGAGCCAGTCACGGTACTCCACGAAGGTGGCGCCGAAGCCGGCCGGCAGAGTAGCGCCGAAGCCAGGTGGCGAAAGCGTGACCGCGTCCCGGCGCCGGGAATCTGGTAGCTGCTCGATCAGAGGGGTCCACACGGCCGATGTCACCGGGACGCCGTGCACGAAGACGATGGTCATGCCGTCCATCACAGCAACGAGCTGACCTCGGCGTCCAAGACCTCTTCAGCACCACGTCATGCGCAAGACGCATGACGCCGTCTAGCACGGCAGTCGCTATCAAGGCTCGACGAAGCCGCGGCCACCGTTGACACCGGTGCTTGATCTTCCACCAGAGCGCCGATCCGTAACGTGTCGGACGCATGGCCGGCATGCTCGGAGCCAAGTGAGTCACCGGCACCCGCATAGCACGCAATGACGAACTCTTCCGATCGCCGGTCAACCGGCTAGGGTGAGGATCCGGTCGCCGGCGATCCGGGCCAGGTAGCGCACCTCGTCGAGCCCGACCGGGGTCTGCCCCGGTGAGCGGGGCACCTGGTAGACGCTGCGTTCCCCGTCCGGGCGCAGCCCGGCCGCCTGGTAGAACCGCCGGGCCCGCTGGTTGCCGTCGAGCACCCACAGTCGCATTGTGCGCCAGCCCTGCCCAGTCAGCCCGGCGATCGATGCGGTGAGCAGGAGCCGACCGACCCCGGTGCCCCAGTGGGCGGGGTCGACGTACATGCTGACGATCTCGCCGTACGCCGGATCGAGCTGGTCCCGGTCCTGGTCGATCCGGTACGGGCCGAAGGTGCTGAACCCGACGATCTTTTCGCCTTCAGTGACGACCAGGGTACGGAACGGCTGGTCCGGGTCGGCGGTGCCGACGTCGCGGCGGCGCTGCGCCCAGGCGGCGACGTTGAGCCGGTCGAGCACGTCGGCCGGGATCAGGCCCGCGTAGCCGGCCTGCCACGCACGCACGTGGACCCCGGCGATCGCCTCGGCGTCCTCCGGAGTCTCCTGCCTGACTTCTGGCATATGGGGATTTCTATCCTGTTTCACAACCGACGTCCAGCAGCGCCGGCGGGTGTCGGCCGGGCCCGGCCGACACCCGCCGCGCGTCCACCCGGTCGGGAACCGTTGGGAAACTGTCGGCATGAGAATCTTCGCCTCCGTCGACGATCTGGCCGGGGCCGTGGGCGAATCGCTGGGACCAGGGGACTGGTTCCCGGTCGACCAGGCCCGGGTCGACCGGTTCGCCGAGGCCACCGACGACCATCAGGGGATCCACATCGACCCGCAGCGGGCGGTCGACGGACCGTACGGCACCACGGTCGCCCACGGTCTTCTCACCGTCTCGCTGATCCCGGCCCTGATGCGCCGGCTCTACCGGGTGGACGGGGTGCGGACGAGAATCAACTACGGGCTGGACAGGGTCCGGTTCCCGGCTCCGGTGCGCACCGGAGCCGCCGTACGGGCCGAAGCTGTCATCGCCTCGGTCGAGCCGGTCGTCGGCGGTGTACAGGCGGTCCTGTCGGTGACCGTGACCGCCGACACCGGTGACCGGCCGGTCTGCGTCGCCGAGACGGTCAGCCGGCTGCTGGTGGCAGCGCAGCGCTGACCCCGGTCACGGCAGCAGGGCTCGGATCAGCACGACGGCGACGAAGACGACGATGAAGGAGAGGTCGATGGCGGTGCCGCCGACGCGTAACGGCGGCAGCACCCGCCGGACCGGGGCGAGCACCGGCTCGGTGACCGCGTGCAGAGCGGAGGTGACGCGGGAGCGGAGCGAGTCGCGCGGGCTCGGCCCGGCCAGCACCGTGCTCCAGTCGAGAATCGCGCGGGCGATGAGCAGCAGCTGGAAGACCAGCAGCAGCAGGCTCAGGAGTGCGAGCAGGGGACCCATCGAAGCAGACCTCCAGGACGACCGGTGAGCGTTCCACTATGCCTGGCGATCGTGTGTGGTCGCTGAGAATCGCCGGGCGGAGGACGGCCCGATCGGCCGAAGATCGGCCGCGCCCGGTAACCGGGTGAGCCGGCACCTCCCGTCGATGTCGTACCGGGGCGGTAGCTTGCCTGGCGATGCCCGTACCAGACAGTCTCTCGCTCGCCCAGGCCCGCCGGATCGCGCTGGCCGCCCAGGGTTTCGCCGATCCCGCGCCGACCGGGGTGCCGACCCGTCGGCACCTGCGCCGGGTGCTGGACCGGGTCGGCCTGATCCAGATCGACTCGGTCAACGTCCTGCAGCGTGCCCACTACCTGCCGCTGTACAGCCGGCTCGGCCCGTACCCGACCGACCTGCTGGACCGGGCCGCCGGGCACGCCCCCCGGGAGCTGTTCGAGTACTGGGGTCACGAGGCGTCGCTGATCCCGGTCGACCTGCAGCCGGCGCTGCGCTGGCGGATGGCCCGCGCCCGCGACGACGCCTGGGGCGGCATCCGACGCATCGCCGTCGAGCAGCCGGAGCTGGTCGACCGGGTGCTGGCCGAGGTTCGCGCGCACGGCCCGGTCACCGCCGCACAGGTCGAGCAGGACACGACGCGGCCGAGCGGCAACTGGGGGTGGAACTGGTCGGCGGTGAAGACCGCCCTGGAGTACCTGTTCTGGGCCGGCGAGATCAGCTCCGCCGGGCGGACCAGCACTTTCGCCCGCCGCTACGACGTGCCGGAGCGGGTACTGCCGCCCCGGGTTGTCGCCGCGTCGACGCCGACCGAGGCGCAGGCGCACCGGCAGCTGGTCGAGATCGCCGCCCGTTGCCTCGGCGTGGCCGCCGAGCCGGAGCTGCGTGACTACTTCCGGCTGTCGGCGGCGGCGGTCCGGCCGGTCGTCGCCGACCTGGTCGCCGACGGCATCCTGCGCCCGGTCCGGGTGCAGGGCTGGTCGCAGCCCGCCTACCTGCACCACCAGGCCCGGTTGCCGCGCTGGATCCGCGCCGCCACGCTGCTCAGCCCGTTCGATCCGGTGGTCTGGGAGCGGGCCCGCACCGAGCGGCTGTTCGGGCTGCGGTACCGGATCGAGATCTACGTACCGGCCGCGCAGCGGGTGCACGGCTACTACGTACTGCCGTTCCTCGACGGCGACCGGCTGACCGCGCTGGTCGACCTCAAGGCGGATCGGGCCGCCGGGGTGCTGCGGGTGCCGGCCGTCTGGCCGGTGCCCGGTGCCACCACCGACCCGGAGCAGACCGCGACCGCCCTGGCCGGCGAGCTGACCCGGCTGGCCGGCTGGCTCGGCCTGTCGCAGGTCGCGGCACCGACCGCCGGCGACCTGGCCGGGCCGCTGACCCGGGCGTTGCACGCCGTCGGTACGCGCGGTGTGGTCGTTGGCTGACCGGGCGGGTGCGCGGGTGTGGTCGTTGGCTGAGCCGGCGGGACCGGCCAGTGTACGGTGGGACGATCGGCATCGAGGGAGGCGTGACGGATGGCGGTTCAGGACGGCGTGGCGGTGCAGCGGCCCGCCGGTGACGGTCCGGCACCGCCCGGCGACGCCGGTACCTACCCGGACGCCCACTCCCACTATCACCAGCAGTACGCGTACCAACAGCAGGCCCAACCGGACCGATTCACCCGCCTGGTGAACCGGCTTTGGGCACGGTCGCCGCGCTGGCTGGCCCCGCTGGCGGTGCTCGGCTGCATCGGCGCGGCCGCCGGCTACACGGTGATCACCGATCCGACGACCAGCAGCGCGGAGGCGGCGCCCAGCTGCCTGCTGAAGCTGACCACCGGGCTGGACTGCCCGGGCTGCGGCGGGACCCGGGCGGTCTGGTACCTGCTCAACGGTGATCTCGGCGCCGCCGCCCGGCACCACCTGCTGCTGGTGTTCGCCGTTCCGTTCCTGCTCTACGTCTACCTGGCCTGGACCGGGCAGCAGCTGTTCCGCTGGCGGCTGCCGCAGCTGTCGTTCAGCCCGACGGCGGTCGGCTGGTCGCTGGGCGTCTGGCTGGCGTTCGCGGTGCTGCGCAACCTGCCGTGGGAGCCGTTCAGCTGGTTCTACGTCTGACACCGCGGCCTGCCCGGCGGCCCCGCCCCCGGCTCGGCGGACGCCGTGTTTGCCCGTGGTGCCGGCCGGCAACTAGAGTCCGAGAAATGCCGGAAATCGTGTCGCCGCAGGTCACGCTGATCGCCTGGACCCAGTTCCAGCCGCCCGCCGACGTCGACTGGTCCACCGACGCCGACGGCGGTCAGGCCCTCGCCGAGTTCGCCGGTCGCGCCTGCTACCAGTCGTGGCGCAAGCCCAACCCGGCGACCGCCACCAACGCCGGCTACCTGCGGCACATCCTGGACAGCGGGCACCTGTCGGTGCTGGAGCACGGCAGTGTCACGTTCTACCTGACCGGGATCTCCCGGTCGCTGACCCACGAGCTGATCCGGCACCGGCACTTCTCCTACTCCCAGCTGTCCCAGCGGTACGTGCCGGAGCGCGACGCCGCCATGGTCGAGCCGGCGGTGATCGCCGAGGATCCCGAGCTGCACCAGCAGTTCGTCGCCGCCGCCGAGGCGAGCGTGCGGGCCTACACCGAGCTGCTGGAGGGTCTGGAGAAGCGGTTCGCCGACGAACCCAACCCGACGCTGCGCCGCAAGCAGGCCCGCCAGGCGGCCCGGGCGGTGCTGCCGAACGCCACCGAGACCCGGATCGTGGTCACCGGCAACTACCGGGCGTGGCGGCACTTCATCGGGATGCGGGCCACCGAGCACGCCGACGTCGAGATCCGCGAGTTGGCGGTGGAGTGCCTGCGGCAGCTGCAGCGGGTCGCGCCGAGTGTGTTCGCCGACTTCGAGATCAGCCGGTTGCCCGACGGCAGCGAGGTCGCCGCGAGCCCGTACACCCGGCAGGGGGAGTAGGCCGCCCGCCCGTACCGCCAGCGCTGAGAACGCGGTGCGGCCGTCCGATAGGTTGTCCTCATGACGCAGCACCACCTAGCCGGTCCCGGGGCGGGGACGCCGACCCCGTTCGGGCGACTTCTGACCGCCATGGTCACCCCGATGAACGACGACGGCTCGCTCGACCTCGACGGCGCCGCCCGGCTGGCCAGCTACCTGGTCGACGAGCAGGCCAACGACGCCCTGGTGATCAGCGGCACCACCGGCGAGTCGCCGACCACCACCGACGCCGAGAAGGAGCAACTGCTCCGGGTCGTCATCGACGCGGTCGAGGGCCGGGCCCAGGTGGTCGCCGGGGTGGGCACCAACGACACCCGGCACACGGTCGAGCTGGCGGTCGCCGCCGAGAAGGTCGGCGCGCACGGGCTGCTGGTGGTTGCGCCCTACTACAACAAGCCGCCACAGGCCGGGGTGGTCCGGCACTTCACCGAGGTCGCCGACGCGACCGGGCTGCCGGTGATGGCGTACGACATCCCGCACCGCACCGGCATCGCGATGAGCGGTGAGACCCTGGCGCGGCTCGGCGAGCACGAGCGGATCGTCGCGGTCAAGGACGCCAAGGGCGACCTGGCCGCCACCTCCTGGGTGACCGGCCGCACCGACCTGGCGTTCTACTGCGGCGACGACGCGCTCACCCTGCCGACGCTGGCGATCGGCGGGGTCGGGCTGGTCGGCACCTCGACCCACCTGACCGGTGCGTTGACCAAGCAGATGATCGAGGCGTACGTCGCCGGCGAGCACGCCGCCGCGCTGGCCCTGCACCGCCGGTTGCTGCCACTGTTCACCGGCATCTTCCGCAGCCCTGGCACGATCCTGGTCAAGGCGGCGCTCGGGGTGCTCGACCTACCTGCCGGGCCGGTGCGTTCGCCACTGGTCGAGGCAACCGACGCCGAGCTGGACCAGCTGCGGGCCGACTGCGCCGACGCCGGACTGGAGCTGCCGTGAGCCAGGCACACGTGGAGTTGGACCTGCCGCCGCAGCTGCCGCCGGGCGGGCTGCGGGTGATCCCGCTGGGCGGTCTCGGCGCGATCGGTCGCAACATGACGGTCTTCGAGTTCGACGGCAAGCTGCTGGTAGTGGACTGCGGGGTGCTCTTCCCGGATGTGGAGCAGCCCGGGGTCGACCTGATCCTGCCGGACTTCGCCCCGATCCTGGACCGGCTCGCCGACGTCCAGGCGATCGTGCTGACCCACGGTCACGAGGACCACATCGGCGCGGTGCCGTACCTGCTCGCCCACAAGCCCGACATCCCGTTGGTGGGCTCCCAGTTCACCCTGGCGCTGGTCGAGGCGAAGCTGGCCGAGCGGCGGATCGAGCCGTACACGTTGACCGTACGCGAGGGTCAGCGGGAGCGGATCGGGCCGTTCGAGTGCGAGTTCCTCGCGGTGAACCACTCGATCCCGGACGCGCTCGCGGTGGCGATCCGTACCCCGGCCGGGCTGGTGCTGCACACCGGCGACTTCAAGATGGACCAGCTGCCGCTGGACGGGCGGATCACCGACCTGGCCGGCTTCGCCCGGCTCGGTGCCGAAGGCGTCGACCTGCTGCTGTCCGACTCGACCAACGCCGAGACCCCCGGCTTCGTCACCCCGGAACGCGACATCGGGCCGGTGCTCGACTCGATCTTCGGCAAGGCCACCGGCCGGATCATCGTGGCGAGCTTCGCCTCCCACGTGCACCGGGTGCAGCAGGTGATCGACTCGGCGTACGAGTACGACCGCAAGGTCGCGCTGATCGGCCGGTCGATGGTGCGCAACATGGGCATCGCCCGGGACCTCGGCCTGCTGCGGATCCCGCCCGGCCTGGTGGTCGGGCTGGACGAGGCGACGGCGTTGCCGCCGGACCGGATCGTGCTGATGTCCACCGGGTCGCAGGGCGAGCCGATGAGCGCGTTGGGTCGGATGGCGACCGGTGACCACCGGCACATCACCGTCGCGTCCGGCGACACCGTGGTGCTGGCCAGTTCGCTGGTGCCGGGCAACGAGACCTCGGTCTACCGGGTGATCAACCAGCTGGCCCGGGCCGGGGCGACCGTGATCCACAAGGAGACCGCCAAGGTGCACGTCTCCGGGCACGCGCCGGCGGGGGAGCTGCTCTACCTGCTCAACGTGGTGCGGCCGAGCAACCTGCTGCCGGTGCACGGCGAGTGGCGGCACCTGCGGGCGCACGCCCGGCTCGGCATCGAGTCCGGTCTCGACCCGCAGCGGGTGGTGCTCTGCGAGGACGGCGACGTCGTCGACCTGGTGGACGGGCACGCCACCCTGGTCGGGCACGTCAAGAGCCGGTACGTCTACGTGGACGGTCTCGCGGTCGGCGATGTCGGCGAGTCGCTGCTGACCGAGCGGCGGATCCTCGGCGACGGCGGGTTCATCGCGGCGACCGTGGTGGTCGACTCGGTGACCGGCAAGGTGGTCGGTGGGCCGACCGTGTCGGCGAAGGGATTTTCCGAGGATCCGGAGGCGTTCAACGCGGTGGTTCCGTTGATCACCGAGGCGTTGGGTCGGGCCGCCGCCGACGGCATCACCGATCCGCACCAGCTGCAGCAGGTGGTGCGGCGGATCGTCGGCCGCTGGGTCAACGACGCGTACCGGCGTCGGCCGATGATCGTGCCGACCGTGGTGGAGGTTTGAAGACGTCCTGAGCGTCGCCGGGGCTGACCGGGCGGCCGGCCGACGGGCATACTGGTCGGACAGTTACCCACTGTCGTGACGAGAAGGCTGGCGTGCCTGGCGATCCCGGCTCCGGCGAGTCCCCTGCGGCGGCGCGGCGCAGGCTCCGACTCGCGCTGCGCCGCGCCCGGGAGTCGGCCGGGCTGACCCAGGGCAAGGTGGCGGACGCCCTGGACTGGTCGGTCTCCAAGGTCAACCGGATCGAGAAGGGCAGCGTCTCGGTCTCCACCACCGATCTGCGGGCCCTGCTGGAGCTGTACGGCGTGGTGGACGCCGACCGGGCCGAGCGGCTGCTGCGCGACGCCCGTACCTCCCGGTTGCGGGGCTGGTGGGACGAGCCGCGCTACCGGGAGCACCTGACTCCGGCGATGCTGCAGTTGCTGCAGTTGGAGGGCGAGGCCAGCGCCATCCGGGTGTTCCAGCCGACGCTGATCCCGGGCCTGTTGCAGACCCGCGAGTACGGCGAGTTTGTGTTGAACTTCTGGCGCAGCGAGCTGCCGGAGGCCGACCGGGCGCTGCGGCTCGAGGCCCGGCTGCGCCGCCGTGACCAGGTGCTGGACCGACCCGATCCGCCGGAGTTCCACCTGGTGCTGGACGAGTCGGTGCTGTGGCGCACGATCGGCGGGCCGCGGGTGATGGCCGGGCAGTTCGTCGCCCTGCTGCGGGTGGCGCGGCGACCGAACGTGCGGGTGCGGATCGTGCCGTTCGCCGACGCGGCGATCATGGCGATGCTGGCGCCGTTCACGCTGCTCGACTTCGGCGACGAGGAGAACGCGCTGCTCTACCGCGAGGGCATCCTGCTGGACGAGATCGTCCACGCGGCGCAGCGGATCGGCCGGCACCGTGGCTACTTCGCGCACATCTGGGACTCGGCGCACGACGAGGCGACCTCGGCCCGGTTGATCACTGAGCGGGCTGCGGCGTTGACCGCCGATCTGCCGGCCGCGCAGGCCCCGTCCGTCGGCGGATGAGTGCCGGTCGCGTATCGGCCGGGCCAGGTGCCGCGTTGAACACGGCAAATGCCGAATAATCGGTATAAGGGCTGAAGCGGGGGAAAGCTATGATGCGGACATGTCGCGGCTGGTGGCGGAGCAGCCGGTGCGACACCAACGCGTGCCTGGAAGCCACCGTGACCGCCTCCGGCGATGTGGCGCTGCGCGACTCGGCCGAGCCGGACGGGCCCTGGCTGGACGTCGACCCGCAGCAGTGGCGGCGGTTCCTGCGCGGGGTCAACCGAGGCGACTTCGCCGGCCGGTAGGAGGCGGGTGGAGGCCGCCTCCCACCGACTCGGCCGAGAGTTGGTACGCGGCGCGGCCCCGGGCGGTTCACCAACCCGGCTGTGACATTCGGCATCCGTACGGGTCGATCCATCGACCGGTGTCCTCCGTACCACCTGCCGGCGTCTACCCGACGCCAGCCGCAGAGGAGGTACGGGATGCGACGCCGACGGATCGTCACCGCCGGGATCACCGTGGCCGCGGTCGGGCTGCTCGCCGCGGTGACCCTGCCGGCCGTGGCCGGCGACGACCCGACCGACGGCGACCCCGGCACCGCCACCGGCCAGCCGGCCGGCACCGACGGCCAGCCGTCCGCCGCGCACGACGACCTCGTCGCCGCGCTGCGTCGCGACCTCGGCGTCAGCGCGGCGGACGCCCGGACCCGGCTGGCCACCGAACGCTGGGCCACCCGTACCGTCGACGTTCTGCGGGCCGACCTCGACGCGGCGTACGCGGGCGCGTGGATCAGCCGCGACGGCGCCGACCTCGTCGTCGCGGTGACCGACCCCGCCCAGCTGGACCGGGTCCGCGCCGCCGGTGCCGAGGCCCGCCTGGTGGCCCGCAACCAGCAGCAGCTGACCGGCGTCAAGGAGCGCCTGGACCGGGTGGGCGACGCCGCCAGCCCCGACCTGGCCGGCTGGTACGTCGACCTGGCCGACAACACCGTGGTGCTGCTCGCCCGGCCCGGCGCCCAGCCCGCCGCCCGCGACTTCGCCGCCGCCGCCGGGGTGCCGGCCGACGCGGTCCGGGTGGACGCCTCCGACGAGGCACCGGTACCGCTGTTCGACGTACGCGGCGGCGACCCCTACTTCATCGGTGCCGGCGGCCGGTGCTCGGTCGGCTTCTCCGTGGTCGGCGGCTTCGTCACCGCCGGGCACTGCGGCCGACCCGGCGACACCACCACCGGGTTCAATCAGCAGGCGCAGGGCGTGTTCCGGGCGTCGTCGTTCCCCGGCGACGACTGGGCGTTCGTCGCGGTCGACGACGACTGGACGCCGCAGCCGGTGGTCAACGACTTCAACGGCAACAACCTGCCGGTCGCCGGCAGCGTGGAAGCGCCGGTCGGTGCCAGCATCTGCCGCTCCGGATCGACCACCGGAACCCGGTGCGGCGTGATCCGGGCCAAGGACGTCACGGTCAACTACCCGGAGGGCGCGGTCAGCGGGCTGACCCGTACCGACGTCTGCGCCGAACCCGGCGACTCCGGCGGTGCCTGGCTCTCCGGCGACCAGGCGCAGGGCGTCACCTCGGGCGGCTCCGGCAACTGCCGCACCGGCGGCGTCACCTTCTTCCAGCCGCTGGCCGAGATCCTGCAGGTCAACAACCTGACCCTGGTCACCACCGAGGACGGTGCGGCCCCGCCGACCGGCGCGCCGACCGCCGTACCGACGGCGGCGCCCACCCAGCCGGCGGACCCGCCGCAGAGTCCGTGCGCCGGCCACACGGTGCTGCGTGACGGCGAACTGACCCGTGCCGGTGGCCGACAGACCCAGCCGGACGGACGGTTCTTCCGGGCCGGTGCCGGCCGGCACACCGCCTGCCTGCAGGCACCGGCCGGCGCGGCCTTCCGGCTTACGCTGCAACGCTTCACCGCCGACGGCTGGCGCACCGTCGCCTGGGGCGACCGGGCCGGCGCCACGGTGACCCGGTTGAGCTTCTCCGGACCCGCCGGTGCCTACCGGTACCGGGTGCAGTCCGGTCGAGGCGTGGGTGGCTACCTCCTCGGGTTCTCGGTGAACTGACCGCCACCCGCCGCGCCGTCCCCGGGGACCGCCCTTCCCGGGGACGGCGCACCCCCGGCGACGGCGCACTCCCCGGCGCACCTGCTGAGTACGCGTACCCTGTCGGCCGTCGACCGGCGCTCGTAGCCTGGCCTACGGGGAGGTCACCATGGGCTACGAGCTGCTGACCGTCGTCATCCTGACGGCACACTTCGGGTTCCTCGCCTACCTGGCGGTCGGCGGGTTCCTGGCCTGGCGGTGGCCGCGGACGATCTGGCTGCATCTGACCGCGGCGGGCTGGGGAGTGCTGGTGGTGGCGGCCAACCTGAGCTGCCCGCTCACCGTGGCCGAGCACTGGTCCCGCCGCCGGGCCGGCCAGGCCGGCTTCGACGAGGGGTTCGTCGAGCGCTACCTGACCGGGGTGATCTACCCCGACCAGTACGCCTGGGCGGCCCGGCTGGTGCTGGCCGTGGTCGTCGTGGCCAGCTGGGCCGGGGTGGTCAGGGCAGTTCGGCGACGGCGTCGGCGAACTGCGCCCCGGTGATCACCGCCGCGTTCACCAGCGCGGCGAGCTGCGCCCCGCTGACCCCGTACGCCAGGTCGGTGCTCACGTCGCCGGCCAGGATCAGCTCGCCGGACCCGGTGTCGTGCACATAGGCCTTCGGCAGCAGCCGGTCGTGGTTCCACGAGTTGCAGAACCGGTACGCCTCGGCCAGCCGGTCCGCCGGCAGCCGCCGGTCGGCCAGCACCCGGCTGTGCAGCACCCGCTGCTGCTCGCCGAGCCGCTCGAACTGGATCACCGCATGCCCCCACTTGCCGCCGACCACGCCGTTGTCGTCGACGAAGTACCGGTCGCCGCGTTCGTTGAGCGCCGCCGTGATGCCCTCCAGCGTCAACGGCGAGACCACGTCCGGGCTACCGCCCGGCGGTACGCCGACCTCGCCGCCGGTGGCCGGCTGATCGGCCGGCAGCTCGACGGCGTCGGTCAGCGGTTCGGCCGCCAGCCAGCCGGCGATCCGCCGCGACTGGTGGTCGGTGCCGTTGCGGGCGTCGAACCGGCCCGCCAGCTCGGTGGCGGTGGCGGCCAGCTGCGCGCCGACCGTGGCCACCGTCAGGTCTGCGGCCGGCCGGTCGGCGTACTCCGGCCGGTGGATCGTCTCGTCGCCGTGGCCGGCGGCGGTCGCGAGCCGGCAGACCAGGGCACCGGCGGCGGCGAACTCCATCGCCGAGGCGTCGTCGTACGGCCGGTCGAACCACTCCAGATGCTCCGCGAGGATCGCCAGGCCACGCTGGTGCTGACTGACCAACGCGCAGAACCGCAGGTGCTCGGCCAGGTACGGGAAGGCGTCGCGTTCGTGCCGGTGCCGCCGGTACGCCCGGACGTGCGCCTGCGCCGCGTCGGCGTACCGGCCCAGCCGCAGGTACGGCATGATCACCGCGACCAGCGCCTTCTCCGGCTGCTCGGTGCAGCCGACCGCGCCGCTGAGCACCGGTTCGGCGATCGCCAGCGCCGCCTCCCACTCACCCCAGCCGGCGAGCAGCTCCGCCTGGCGGGACGGGTCGCAGCCGGCGCAGTCGCTGTTCTCGTCGCGCGGGGCGGTGCGCCACCGGTCCAGCCACTGCCGGGCCTGGGCCTCGTCGCCGACATGGTCGGCGATCTTGCAGCGCAGGTTGTACACCGCCTGCAGGCTCTGCCCGCTGGCGGTGAACCGGCGCTCCATGTCGTCCAGCGCGGCCCGGGTCTGCGCCAGACCCACCTGCGGCGTGCCGCGCAGCGTCGCGACCGCCCACTTGTGGTACCAGCGCAGCAGCTCGGCGTCCCACGGCTCGAACATCTCCGGGTACCGGTCGAAGGTGTTCAGACACCAGCCGAACGCCGGCAGCATCCGCCAGCGTTCGGTGTGATGGTTGTACGTCTCGATCAGCGCCATCCGCGCGTCGAAACCGATCCGTGCCTGCCCGGCCGCGTCGGCGTGCGCGGCGATTCGTTCCAGCTCGGCGATCTTGCCGTCGCCGTCGGGCAGGTCGGTGGCCTCGTCCAGCGCCTGGACCAGCTCCTCGGCGGTCACGGTGTCTCCTCGGTGGGGGTGCCCGGCCCGTCGGCCGGATCGGTGAAGGCCCGGTCCAGCAGGGCCAGGAAGGACCGGTTGAGCGCGGCACTGTCCACCGCCCGCAACGGATGGTGACCGGCTAGCAGCGCCTGGCCGTACAGCGCTTCGACGGCGTTGCGTAGCGCCGCTCCGGCCGGTTGCGCGGCGAGTCGGCGAATCAGCGGGTGCCGCCAGTTGAAGACCAGCTCCGGACGGTGGTCGACGTCGACGTCGGCGAACGCGGACAGCACCTCCGACCACAGCTCGTCGGAGCCGGCCACCGCACGGCGCACGCTGTCCTGCTCGCGGGCGGCCTGGCCGAGGACGTACAGGGCCGGCACCGTGACCGGGTCGAACTGCCGCAACTGCGGTACGCAGTCCAGTTCGGCCAGCACCGTGCGGGCGGTGGCCAGGAAGGTCTCCGCCACCGCCAGTTGTCCGGGCGAGAGGGTCTCCAACCGGGCGGCCAGCTCGCCGGGGTCCAGCCGGCGGGTGCGGATCGCCGGGTCCAGCCGGGGAAGGCGCTGCAGGATCTCCGCGTCGTAGGCGTAGCCGGCGTTGACGATCGGCGTACCGGCGGCGGACGCGATCGCGGCCAGTGACCGGAACTCGTCGACCGTCTCCACGTACCGGATCATCGCCAGATGCTGGCGGAACAGCCGCAGCGGCATCATTCCCCGGCTGGTCTCGAACGGCAGCCACGAGTCGACCAGCCGCAGCATCTCGTCGTCGCGGACGGCGAGCGCCTTCACCCCGAGATGGTGCACCCGCAGGAACGCGGCGAGCCGTTCCGGCTGGCTGACCGACAGCTCCAGCAGCCAGCTGCGGATCTGCTCGCCGAGCCCGTCGCGGACCGCGCCGAGCAGGTCGTCCTCGTAGAGCGCCTCGCGGCTGGCGGTCGGGCGCAGTACCGAGGTGTCGACCACGCAGCGGACGAAGAACGCCCATTCCGGCAGCAGCTTGCTGGCGTCGTCGCTGAGCAGCATCCGTTTCAGGTAGACCCGATGGCCGCCCTGGCCGACCGTCGACGGCGACGGCAGCACGAAACCGACACCGACCAGCCCGGCTTCCGGTACCCGCAGGTCGATCACGTCCATCGGCCGGGCCCCGAGCAGCGTCGCGCCGTAGTCCAGCAGCGCCTCCCGGCGGGCCGCCGGGTCGGCGTGGACCACCTCCCACGGGGCCTGCGGCTCGGTCAGCCGGACCGGCTCGTCTCCCGGCGGGCAGAACAGCACCGGTACGTCCAGCAGCCGGGCGTAGTCGCGGACCAGGTCACGGACCTGGTCGGCGGCCAGCCAGTGCCCGGCGTCGGTGCGGGGGCGCAGCGTGACGGTGGTGCCGACCGGTCCGCGTGCGGCGTCGTCGACCTCGGTGGTGTAACGCCCGTCGGCGTACCCGGTCCAGCGCACCGCCGGTCCGCCCCGGGCCGACCGGGTGACCACCTCGACGGTGTCGGCGACCATGAAGCACGACAGCAGACCGATGCCGAACTGGCCGAGGAAGTCCTGCCGGGCGAAGCCCAGGTCGTCCCGTTTGGAGGTACGCCCGACGCTGGCCAGGAAGGTGTGCACCTGCGGCTCGGTCAGGCCGATGCCGTCGTCGTGCACCCGCAGGCCACCGTCGGCGGTGGGCTCGATCCGGACGGTACCGCCGGCCCAGTCGGCCTCGGCCTCCCGCCGGGCGGTGATCGCGTCGGTGGCGTTCTGCACCAGCTCCCGGGCGAACACCCGAGGGCTGGCGTACAGGTGGTGGCTGAGCAGGTCGACGATGCCGCGCAGGTCGACCTGGAAACGGTGTTCCATCCGGGTCAGCCCGCCAACTCGGCGACGGCGTCGCAGACCTGGCACCCGGTGGCGATCCCGCAGTCGAGCAGGTGGTCGAGTTGCGGGGCACTGACTCCACGTTCCAACGCGGTGATCAACTCACCGCAGACCCGGGCGGTGCCGTCGTCGTCGACGTGGACGAAGGTCTTGGGCCACAGCCGGTCGTGGTTCCACTCGTTGCAGAAGGCGTACAGCGCGGGCACGTCGTCCACGGTGAACAGGGTCGACGCGATGGTCCGGACCCGCAGCACCTCGCCGTTCGGCCCGAGCCGGGAGAACACGATCAGGTTGTCGTTCCACCGGCCGATCAGGTCGCCGTCGGAGTCGGCCTGGAAGTGGTAACCACGGGCGGTGAGGGTCTCGGCGATCATCGCGGTGGTCAGCGGCCGCAGCACCTGCATCGCACCACCGCCGGAGGGCGCGTCGGGCAGGTCGTCTGGGTCCGGCGGGGGCATGCGGTGGTCCTTTCGGTACGGCACGGCGGACGGCGGGCCTCGCGCCCCGGCCGGGGGCCGGCGCGCGGACGGGCCGGCGATGTCCGGACGGGGGTCCGGCGGTGCACGGCGTCGTCGTGGCCTCGGGGGACAGTAGGGGCCGTTCGGAATGGTGGCACAGCCGCGCCGCCCCGCGTGGCTCGGACACGACCCGGAAAAGCGAGGGTTTGTATGCCGGCGGGGTTACCGTGGGACTCTATGGCCGGCCGAACCTCCCAGGCGAGTCGGCGGCGCGGCGGGTCGACCAGCCGTGGCGCCGCGACCGGCCGTGCCCGGACGCCGGCCCGCAAGCGCCCGACGGCCCGCAAGCGCCCGGCCCGCAACTCGCCGGCCGTCCTGGTCGGTCGCGCGGTCGGCGCCACTTGGATGGGGCTGGCGCACGGCGTCGGCTGGGCGGTGCGCACCGCCGGTCGCCGGGCGGCCACCGCCCGGGAGTTGAGCCCGGAGCACCGGCGCGACGGCGCCGGCCTGTTCGTACTCGGCCTGGCCATCCTCACCTCGATGGCGATCTGGTTCGGTGCGGCCGGTCCGTTCGGGGTCCGCGTCGCGGACATGATGCGGCTGTTCGTCGGCGCGATCGCGGTCGCCGTACCGTTGCTGCTGCTGATCGGCGCGGTCCGGTTGATGCGTGACCCACCGGAGGAGCCGGAACCCCGGGGCCGCGGGCTGGTCGGCTGGTCTGCGATGCTGGTCGCCACGGCGGGGCTGCTGCACATCGGCCAACGTCCCGACGACGACCTGCAACGTGACTACGCCGGCGGGCTGATCGGACTCGGCGTCGGTACGGTACTGGAGCACACGGTCAGCTACTGGGTCGGCGTGCCGCTGCTGATCCTGCTGCTGATCTTCGGTCTGCTGGTGGTCACCGCCACCCCGATCAACCGGATTCCGGAGCGGCTCGGGCTGCTCGCCGGGGTGGTGACCGGGCGGGGGCCGGAGTCAGACCCGGCGTCGGCCGGTGACGACACCGGTACCGACACGGGGGACGACGAGACCGCCGGCGACGAGCGGGCCCGCCGCCGCCCGCCGCGCCGCCGGCAGGCCAGCCGGACGGCCGACGCCCTGCCGGAACCGTCGGCCGGTGCCGACGGTGCCCCGGCCGAGCCGCTCGATCTGCAGGAGACGATGGAGCTGCCGCGCCGGCCGGCGGCGAAGGTGCCGACCACCCGCACCTCGCCGGAGCCGCCGGAGCATTCCCCGACCCCGACCCGCGCCGAGCAGCTGGCGATCACCGGGCTGTCCGGGGACTACCGCCTGCCGCCGGCCAAACTGCTGCGGACCGGTCCGCCGGCGAAGACCCGCAGCAAGGCCAACGACGAGGTGATCGCCGCGCTGCAGGGGGTGTTCGAGCAGTTCGACGTCGACGCGGCGGTCACCGGGTTCACCCGCGGTCCGACGGTGACCCGCTACGAGGTGGAGCTCGGCCACGGGGTCAAGGTCGAGCGGATCACCCAGCTCTCCCGCAACATCGCGTACGCGGTGAAGTCACCGGACGTGCGGATCCTCAGCCCGATCCCGGGTAAGAGCGCGGTCGGCGTGGAGATCCCGAACACCGACCGGGAGGACGTGTCGCTCGGCGATGTGCTGCGCTCCCGTGCCGCCGGTGCCGACCACCATCCGATGCTGGTGGCGCTCGGCAAGGACATCGAGGGTGGCTTCGTGGTGGCCAACCTCGCGAAGATGCCGCACATCCTGATCGCCGGGGCGACCGGCGCCGGCAAGTCGTCCTGCCTGAACTCGCTGCTCATCTCGATCCTCAGCCGGGCCACCCCGGACGAGGTACGGCTGCTGCTGATCGACCCCAAGCGGGTCGAGATGACCGGGTACGAGGGCATCCCGCACCTGGTCACTCCGATCGTGACCAACCCCAAGAAGGCGGCCGAGTCGCTGGAGTGGGTGGTGCGCGAGATGGACATGCGCTACGACGACCTGGCCGCGAACGGTGTCCGGCACATCGACGATTACAACCGTAAGGTGCGGGCCGGGGAGATCACCGCTCCCCCCGGCAGCGAGCGGGAAATCCGGCCGTACCCGTACCTGCTGGTGATCGTCGACGAGCTGGCCGACCTGATGATGGTCGCCCCCCGGGACGTGGAGGACTCGGTCGTACGGATCACCCAGCTCGCCCGGGCCGCCGGCATCCACCTGGTGCTGGCCACCCAGCGGCCGTCGGTGGACGTGGTGACCGGCCTGATCAAGGCGAACGTGCCGTCCCGGCTGGCCTTCGCCACGTCGTCGCTGTCCGACTCGCGGGTCATCCTGGATCAGCCGGGCGCGGAGAAGCTGATCGGCCGGGGCGACGGCCTGTTCCTGCCGATGGGGGCGTCGAAACCGCTGCGCATCCAGGGCGCCTGGGTCAGCGAAAAGGAGATCGACGAGATCGTCGCCTTCTGCAAGAAGCAGCGCGAGCCGGAGTTCCGCCCCGACGTGCTCACCACCGCCCAGGAAAACAAGAAGAAGATCGACGAGGACGTCGGCGACGACCTCGACCTGCTGGTCCAGGCGATCGAGCTGGTGGTGACCTCACAGTTCGGGTCGACCTCGATGCTGCAGCGCAAACTGCGGGTCGGGTTCGCCAAAGCGGGCCGGTTGATGGATCTGATGGAGACCCGGGGCATCGTCGGGCCGTCCGAGGGTTCCAAGGCCCGCGACGTCCTGGTCAAGCCGGACGAGCTGGAGGACGCACTGGCGAGTCTGCGGGCCGTCGAGGCGAGCTGACCGCACTGGTGCGGTCGGTTGACTATGGTCGGCCGTACCGATGGGGGTGGGTGATGGCCTGGGTCCTGCTGGTGGTCGCCGGCCTACTGGAGACCGGTTTCGCGCTTGCCTTGAAGCAGAGCGCCGGATTCACCCGGTTGGTGCCGTCGGTGCTCTTCGTCGTCGTCGCGCTGGGCAGCTTCGGGCTGCTCTCGCTCGCCCTGCGCGACCTGCCGGTCGGCACCGCGTACGCCGTGTGGATTGGCATCGGTGCCGCCGGCACCGCGATAGCCGGGATCCTCTGGTACGGCGAGCCGGGCCACGCCGCGCGCCTGGTCTCCATCGCTCTGATCGTCGCCGGCGTGGTCGGTCTGCGGCTGTTCCATTCGGCCTAGACCGGCGTCCGCCCTGGCCTGGACCGGCGTTTGTCGGTCCGGTGGTGCGTCGGGCACGTTCGGTCGGATCGTTGCGCGTCGCGCCGCCCGGCCGCCGCCCGCCGGTGGCCCGGTACCCTCGTCAGGTGTCTGCTTTTCCCCCGCCTCCCGCCCCACCGCCCGGCCGGCGTGTCGCCCTGCTCACCCTGGGGTGCGCCCGCAACGAGGTCGACTCGGAGGAGTTGGCCGCCCGGCTGGACGCCGACGGCTGGCAGGTGACCACCGACGCCGACGGTGCCGACGTGGTGCTCGTCAACACCTGCGGCTTCGTCGAGAAGGCCAAGCAGGACTCGGTGCAGACGCTGCTCGACGCCGCGGACGGCGGGGCCAAGGTAGTGGCCGCCGGCTGCATGGCCGAACGGTACGGTCGGGAGCTCGCCGAGCACCTGCCGGAGGCGCAGGCCGTCCTCGGGTTCGACGACTACCCGGACATCTCCGGCCGGCTGCGGGCGGTGCTGGCCGGCGAGCAGTTGCCCGCGCACGCGCCGCGGGACCGCCGCACGATGCTGCCACTGACCCCGGTGTCCCGGCAGCGCTCCGGTGTCGTCGTGCCCGGTCACGCGACGGTCGACGAGCACACCCCCGCGCACCTGCGCGCGGTCCTGCGGCGTCGGCTGGCCAGCGGACCGGTGGCGTCGCTGAAACTGGCCAGTGGCTGTGACCGCCGGTGCGCCTTTTGCGCCATCCCGGCGTTCCGGGGGGCGTTCGTCTCCCGCGGTCCCGAGGAGCTGCTGGCCGAGGCCGAGTGGTTGGCCGGCACCGGCGTTCGGGAACTCGTGCTGGTGAGCGAGAACTCGACCTCGTACGGCAAGGATCTGGGCGATCCGCGGCTGCTGGAGAAGCTGCTGCCCCAGTTGGCGGCCGTCGACGGCATCGTCCGGGTCCGGGTCAGCTACCTGCAGCCGGCGGAGACCCGTCCGGGCCTGATCGAGACGATCGCCACCACGGCCGGTGTGGCACCGTACTTCGACCTGTCCTTCCAACACGCCAGCGAGCCGGTACTGCGCCGGATGCGGCGCTTCGGCTCCACCGGGCGGTTCCTCGACCTGCTGGCCTCGGCCCGGTCACTGGCGCCGCAGGCCGGCGCGCGGAGCAACTTCATCGTCGGGTTCCCCGGCGAGACCCGGTCGGACGTCGACGAACTGGTCCGTTTCCTGTCTGCGGCCCGGTTGGACGCGATCGGGGTGTTCGACTACAGCGACGAGGACGGCACCGAGGCCGCCGGACTGCCCGACAAGGTGCGGGCCGCCACGGTGAAGCGGCGCTACGACCGGATCTGCGCGCTGGCCGACGAGTTGTGCGCGCAGCGTGCCGAGGATCGGGTCGGTACGACGGTGGAGGTGCTGGTCGACAGTGTCGACGACGGGCTGGTGGAGGGCCGGGCCGCGCACCAGGCGCCGGAGGTGGACGGCTCGACGACCCTGGTGGCCGGCGCTGCCGCCGGTGCCGGCGCTGGAGCCGGTGTCGAGCTAGCCATGCTGCGCCCCGGCGATCTGGTGCGGGCGACGGTGACCGGGACCGAAGGGGTCGACCTGGTGGCGGTACCGAGTGACGTGCTCTCGTCCGGTACGGCCGACCGGCCACTCTCCGCCGCGGTCGGGTGAGCTGATGACCGAGCCGGGCGCCTCCGCCGGTCCGCGTACCGCCGTGACCGCGGTGCCGGTGGTCAATGCGGCCAACGCACTCACCGGGCTACGCATGGTGCTGGTGCCGGTTTTCGTGGTGTTCGTGGTTCTCTCCGGGATGACCCATCCGGGCTGGCGGATCGCCGCCTGCCTGACGTTCGTCGTCGCGTCGGCGACCGACCTGATCGACGGCTGGATCGCCCGCCGGTACGCCTTGGTGACGTCGTTCGGCAAGGTTGCGGACCCGATTGCCGACAAGGCGCTGACCGGCACCGCGCTGGTACTGCTGTCCTGGTACGACCTGGTGCCCTGGTGGGTGACCGGGCTGATCCTGGTGCGTGAGTGGGGGGTCACGCTGATCCGGTTCTGGGTGCTGCGTCACGGGGTGATCGCGGCGAGCCGGGGCGGTAAGGCAAAGACGGCGCTGCAGATCATGGCGATCGTCTGGTACCTGCTGCCGCTGCCGTCGGTGCTCGCTGCGGTCGCTCCGTGGATCATGGCGGCCGCGCTGCTGGTCACCGTGGCGACCGGGCTGGACTACCTGGTCCGCGCGTTGCGGCTGCGCCGTACCGGGCCGGACCGGTGACGTCGGCCGGGTCGGACCGAGTGTCTCCAGCCGGGCCGGACCGAGTACCTCCGCTCAGGTCGCCAGCGGGCGGGCGGTCGGCGCCCGACGGCGGCGATCTCGGCATGGGGCGGTCGCCCAGCGGCAGCCCGGCGGCGGCGGTCGTGCACGCCTTGGCGGAGCGGGCTGAGACGCTGGCGGTCGTCGAGTCGCTCACTGGTGGGCTGCTGGCGTCCGCCCTGGTCGAGGTCGCCGGGGCGAGCCTGGTCTTCCGCGGCGGGCTGGTCGTGTACGCCACCGATCTGAAGCGCACCCTGGCCGGGGTGCCGGAGCGGTTGCTCGCCGACCGCGGACCGGTCGACCCGGACGTCGCGGTCGCCATGGCCCGGGGTGCCCGGGTCCGGTGCGCCGCCGACTGGACGCTGGCCACCACCGGGGTGGCCGGCCCGCAGCCGCAGGGCGGAAAGCCGGTCGGGCGGGTCTACGTCGCCCTGGCCGGTCCGGCTGGCGTGCATCAGGTCCGGCGGTTGGACCTCGGTGGCGGTCGAGACGCGGTACGCAGGTCGAGCGTGACCGCTGCCCTGCGACTGCTGACGACGCAACTACGCGCCACGCGGGCCTGAGCGGGGGACACCCGGGACGCCGAGCGGATATAACTGACATCTGACCCGGATCGCCCTGCCGGGCCCGATTCGTGCTCTCGGGTGGGGTGTCGATCGGGTGACGAACGGATAAGGTTGCGGGAAGCCTCCGGCACTCGCCGGCCGGTCCCGGACAGGGGGAGGTGCGATGGTCCTGCTACGCCGCGTCATCGGTGACGCGCTGCGTGCCCGCCGGCAGGGTCAGCGCCGGACTCTGCGCGAAGTTTCCACCGCCGCCAACGTCAGCCTCGGCTACCTCTCCGAGATCGAGCGCGGCCAGAAGGAAGCCTCAAGTGAGCTGCTCGCTGCGATCTGCGACGCGCTGGGTGCTCAGTTGTCCGAGGTGCTGCGTGACGTGAGCCACACCGTGGCCGTCGCCGAGCAGCGGCAGTGCCTGCTGGTTCCGTTCCCCGAGCAGTCCCCGACCTCACCCTCCGCGTCGCCCGAGCGGTCCCTGGACGAGCGGCCGAGCCACAGCGAGGTGCTGCGCTCCGCCCCGGACGGTGCCGTCGGTACGGCAGAGCGGGGCGACGCCTCCGTGCACCAGGTCGCCGCCGAGGGCGGGGTGACCGTCTCGGTCCGCAGCGACTCGCCGCTCAAGACGACGCTGCGGGCCTCCCGGCGGGTGTCGAACACCGGCGGTCGGGACCGTGACGTCGTCTGCGCCGCCTGAGCCACGACGGATCGGGCTGCCGCGGGCGGCCGGGTCCAGGGCTCGCCACCGCTGGATCCGGGACACTAAGGTTGACCCTCGACCGACGTACCCTGCCGGATCCCACCGACGCCAGCTGACGCGGTGGCGACGGCCTGGGACGATGGTAGGGGTGCCGGCGCACCGTACCGCCCGGGTCGGGTCGCCGTGACCGCCTGACCGTTCGCGCCGATAGTGAGGGGATACCGCAGAGATGGCGAACCCGTTCGTCAAGGGTTGGCGCTACCTGATGGCGCTGTTCGGCGCCAAGATAGATGAGCACGCCGACCCCAAGGTGCAGATCCAGCAGGCGATCGAGGACGCCCAGCGCCAGCACCAGGCACTGGTTCAGCAGGCCGCCGCAGTGATCGGCAACCAGCGACAGCTGGAGATGAAGCTCTCCCGGCAGATGAGCGAGGTCGAGCGGCTGCAGGGGATGGCCCGGCAGGCGCTGGTGCTGGCCGACAAGGCCCGCGCCGAGGGCGACGAGGCGGAGGCGAACAAGTACGAGCAGACCGCCCAGACTCTCGCCACCCAGCTGGTCTCCGGCGAGCAGTCGATGGAGGATCTCAAGACCCTGCACGACCAGTCGTTGGCCGCCGCTGCCCAGGCCCGTCAGGCGGTGGAGAACAACCAGATGATCCTGCAGCAGAAGCTGGCCGAGCGGACCAAGCTGCTGAGCCAACTCGAGCAGGCCAAGATGCAGGAGACCGTGGCGTCGTCGCTGGAGTCGATGTCGGCGCTCGCCGCGCCGAAGAACACGCCGTCGCTCGACGAGGTGCGGGACAAGATCGAGCAGCGCTACGCCACCGCGATGGGCCGGGCCGAGCTGGCCGGCAACTCCGTCGAGGGGCGGATGCTCGAGGTGCAGAAGTCCACCCTCGACATGGCCGGCTCGTCGCGGCTCGATCAGATCCGGGCCAGCATGGCCGGAGAGAAGCTCGCCGGGGCACAGCCGGGGCCGGCGGTCGAGCAGACCCCGGCCGGTGCGGACAGCACGGCCGGCGCGGACAGCGCCAGTGTCGCCCGCCTCGACCAGCTCCGTGCCTCGATGGCGAAGGACAAGAACACCGGTGACGCCTCCGCCGCCGGCTGACCATCGGGCTGGCCGAGAGGGCGGGAAGGAGCAACGGTGGTGGATCCACGGACCCGCTACTTCCGCAGGCTGCGTCGCCTGCGTCGGGGCGCCCGCCGGTGGACCGTGCTCGCCGGCGGCTTCGGTGGCGCGGCGGCGGTCCTGCTGCCGTACGCGGGGGTCAGCCCGGTCGACGCGGTGTGGGCGGCGGCGGCCGGCGCCAGCACCGCGTTGGCCTTCTGGCGCTGGTCCGATCTGCGGGCGCTGACCGCGCAACCGCCGCCCCCCGCGCCGGATCCGGCCATCGCCGCCGAGCAGGCCCGGCTCAAGCTGGTCGCCACCGTCGAGCGGATTCCGCTCGGCCGGGCCGCCGTCGGCGAGGTACGCCGACAGCAGGCGCTGCTGGCGTTACGCGGAACGGCGGCGGCGGACGTCTGGACCCGGCTGGACCGGGCCGCGCGTACCCTCGCCGGTCTGGTGCCGCGGCTGACCGGGCCGGGCGAGTCGGCCCAGCTCGAAGCTGCGGTGGCCGAGCAGTCACTGCGTGACCTGGCGTACCGGGTGGCCAGCGTGGAGAAGGCGGTACGGCTGGCTCCGGCCGACGCCGGGCTGGCCAATTCGCACCGGGTGCTCGTCGAGCAACTGGAAGCCGGCACCGTCGCCTACGAAGGTCTGGTCGCGGCGGCCGCCAACTACGTCGCCGAGGACGGTCGGGCGGTCGGGCAGCACCCGTCGGTGAGCCGGCTCACCGAGGCCGGTGACCTGCTGCGGGGGGTTGCCGCCGGGCTGGCGGAGCTGCGCCAGCCACCGGACCCGGCTGGCACGTCGGGCACCAGTAGGTGACCCGCCCCACCGCCGGCTCGATGCGACGCACGGCCGTACCGCAGCGGCGGCACGGCCGCCGCCAGCGCCCGTACACGTAGGTGGCCTCCCCGGGCAGGCCGGTGATGCTGCGGCTGGCCCGCCCCCGGTTGGCGACCAGCAGCCGGCGTGCCAGGTCGACGACGGCGGCCAGGTCCGGCACCTCGCGCACCGGTGTACCGGGCGCGACACCACGCAGGAACAGCAACTCGCAGGCGTAGACGTTGCCGATCCCGGCGAGATTGCGCTGGTCGAGCAGCGCCTCGACGACCGGCATCTCGGGCCGGGCGGCGAGCCGGCGGACCGCTTCGGCCGGGTCCCAGTCGGCACCGAGCAGATCCGGCCCCAGCCCGGCGGTGAGTTCCGGCTCCCGCTCCGTCGTCACCAGGGCCAGCTCGTGCAGGTGATAGCCGACGGCGACGGATTCACCGGTGCGCAGCACCACGCGGATCAGGTGTGCCGGCCGGGCCGTCCAGCGTTGACCGAGCCGGTAGGTCCGCCAACTGCCGTCCATCCGTAGGTGCGAGTGCAGGGTGTACCGCCGGTCGTCCGGTGCCCTGAGCCGCAGCAGAAGGTGCTTGCCACGGCTCACGGAGTCCAGCACGGTCCAGCCGGACAGGTCGATGGTCGCGAGCCGGGGGATCCGGAAGTCGCTGCCGGTGAGCCGCCGGCCAGCCAGCACGTCGCACAGCCGGTGGGCGGTGTTCCAGACGGTGTCGCCTTCAGGCACGACGACAATCCTGCCGCAGGTCGCGACCGAATGGGCCCGGGTAGCCGACTGCCCGGGCCGGATGTCTCCGCCCGGGCAGTCGGGGTGACGACAACGGTCAGTACCGCCGTCGGAAGACGGCGAAGGTGGCGGCGGTGCCGAGCGCCAGCGCGCCGATCAGCACCACCCAGATCGCCGTCGAGTTGACGCCGTTGTTGAGCTCCGCGTTGGCTTGGACCGCAGCGAAGAGGCTGTCGTCAGCTGGTGCCGGCACGGCCACCGGGGGAAGCTCGCCGTAGCGCACCAGACCGGTGCTCTCCAACAGTGACATGTGGGTCTGGACGAAGCCGTTGGCGTCCTGTGCGAGCTGCCGGACAACGTCGTTGCGGGTGCTCGCCCGGACTGCACCGATGACCGGGAAGATGTTGCCGTGGGCGGCGCGGAGCCGCTCAACGAAGATCCGGTCGAACCGGGCGCCCTCCGAGGTCTTCATCTCGTTGACCCAGCCCTGCTGGGTGGGGGTCGGGTCGGTGGGCAGCTCCACACCCAGCTTGTTCGCCGCCTCGACCACCAACAGGTCGAGCTCGACGTGCTGTTCGGCGATGGCGGCGCCGACCTCGCGGACCCGTTGCGTGCTGCCCTTCTCCGCCGCCAGCTGACCGGCGGGAATTTCCCACAGCCCGGCGAGCCGGACCCCGTTGAGCAGCTGGATGTCGGTGGCGGCGAGTTGGGTCGCCCCGGACGGCTGGGCGAGCGCGACGCCGGGCAGTGCGAGCAGCCCGGCGACGAGACCCACCAGGACCACTGTCAGCCGGCGTGGGGTGTGTGCCGCAGATCGTGCCCGGGCCATAGTGTCTCAACCTCCGAGTGGGGTCGACAGAGCGGTTGATGATCGATCAGAACGTTATGTCGAATACCACCCGCGCGTCAATGCTGCTGGCTTGGAATCCACAAAAAAAAGAAGCATTTAATCGTTTCCTGTGGCTAATCTGACTCAACTCGCCGGCATCGTCCGTTCGGCTGATGTCCCCGGTTCAACATCGAGGTCACGGGGTTGTCCGCCCAGTGCGAATCTGGCCGCTTGACATACCGCGGCAGGAGTGCGGTTTGTGGCGTCGCGGTGACAGGGTGCCGACACCGTAGCAGAATGTCGGCCCATTCCTGACCCGGCGGATCACTGGAATCGCTACGGATACTCATCAGGACGCGGGGGCCGGACGATGTCGGCGTACCGCAGATGGCTGGCACCGTAGATCGCGAAGTTGAGCCGGGCATGGGACAGGCTCAAGTCGCCGTTCGGCCCGCCACGCACCACCTCAGCGTCGTCATCGCCCTGGCCGTCGTCGGTCCAGAAGCAGACGGGGCAGGTGGTGCATCCGGTCCGGTAACCACAGCAGGGGCATCTGTCGACGGAGTACGGGACCACCCGCTAAGCCTTCCACAGGAACGTTTCGGGCATGTGCCTGAGGTACCCCCGTCGACGGTCCGCCGGCAGCGCGCCGCCGACGGCGGGTGCACCCGGCGTACCCGCCCGTGCCCCGCCGACGTCCCCGATCAGCCGCGCAACCGCAGTCCACGCGGGGTGGCCCGGAAGCCGGCGGCGGCCAGCGCCGTACGTAGCGGGGAGCCGTGCACCCGCTCCCCGTCGGCGCGCTCGACCGAGATGGTGCCGAGCGCCCCGGAGCTCACCGCGCCGGCCAGCGCTCGGGCCGCCGCATCGAGCCGCTGTTCGTCCTGAGTGAAGCAGAGCAGACTGCGACCGCCGCGTTCGACGTAGAGCACCGCCTCCGCGTCGACCAGGACGACCAGCGCCCCGGCCTTACGCCCGGGTCGGTGCCCCGCCGCCGACTCGTCGGCGCTGTCCGCCGGGCGCTCCGGCCAGGGCAGCGCCGCGCCGTACGGGTTCGCCGGATCGGCTGCCGCCAGCACCACCGCCTCGGGCTGCCGGCGGTGCGCCGGATCGGAGCCGGCGAGTTCCCGCAGCCGGTCCACCGCACCGGGTACCGCGAACTGGGCCGCACCGAGCCCGTCGACGAAGTAGCCCCGGCGGGCCGCGCCGCGTTCCTCCAGCGCGGCCAGCACCGGGTACACAGCGGCGAACCCACCCGGCTGTCCCTCGGCGGTGACCGCCCCCCGGGTCACCACCCCGTGCCGTTCGAGCAGTACATCGGCGGCGAGCGTCGCCCGCCGGGTCGGGTCGGGGTCACGAGGCGGCAGTAACGACCACCGACCGGCCAGCTGCGGCGCGGCGGTACGGGCGAGAAACTCTCGACCGACCCGCCGGGCCCGCCCTCGAACCTGCGGCCCGGCGGCGGTGCGCACCCGTTGGGTCGGGCGTGGTCCGAGTACGGCCCGCAGTGGCCCCAGCGTGTCGTTGGTCAACCAGCCGGCCCACACCAGCTCCCAGATCGCCGTCTCGATCCGCCCGGCCGGATCGGCAGTGTCGGCGAGCACAGCGCCAGCGGCGCCGGCGGGCGCGAGGTCGGCAGTGTTGGTGAGCGCCGCGCCGGCCCGGTCGGCCAGCTGCCGGAAGAACAACGCCTGCTGGTCGGCGAGGGCGGCGAGCACCGCTTCGTGCACTGGAGTCAGCGTGAGCGCCGGGTCCGGCGGCGGCAGCAGCAGCGGTGCGGTCTCCGTGAACACTAACCGGATCCAGCCGTCACCGGAGCCGACCGCGCCCGCACCGGACCAGGTGACCTCGCCGGAGGCGCAAAGCTCGTCCAGGTACGCGGGGGAGTAGTCGGTCACCCGGGCGGGCAGGATCAGCCGTTCCACCGCGCCGGCCGGCAGGGCCGCTCCCTGCAGTTGCTCGACGGCGGCCGCCACCCCGTCCACCCCGCGACCCGGGCCGGCGACCTGCTGCCACCGGGGTAGGAACCGGACCAGGGCGGTGGCCGGCACCGGCTCGATCTCGCGACGCAGCGCCGCGAGCGAGCGGCGCCGCAGCAGCCGCAGCACGTCGGCGTCGCACCACTCGGTGCCGACCCGGTCCGGGGTGAACTCGCCGGCCACGATCCGCCCGGTCGCGGCGAGCCGGCGCAGGGTCTGTTCGACGACGAAGGTGCCCAACCCGAACCGGGCGGCGCACCCGGCGGTGCCGAATGGTCCCCGGGTACGGGCGTAGCGGGCGACCAGGTCGCCGAGTGGGTCGGCCACCGGGGCGAGGTACGCCGCGGCGACGCCGACCGGCAACGCGACACCGAGCGCGTCGCGCATCCGGGCGGCGTCCTCCACCGCGATCCACCGCTCCTGTCCGGCGATCCGCACCCGCAGCGCGCGCCGGGCCCGGGACAGCTCGGCCGGCCAGCCCGGGTCGACCCGCCGGGCCCGCAGCTCGGCGTCGGACAGGTCGCCGACGACCCGCAGCAGCTCGGCCAGGTCCTCGGCGTCGCGCAATCGGCGGTGCCCGTCCAGCCACTGCAGCTGCCGGTGGGTCTCGTCGAGCACCGCCGGGTCGAGCAGTTCCCGTAGCTCGACCCGGCCGAGCAGCTCGCCGAGCAACGTCGAGTCGAGACTCAGCGCGGTGGCCCGGCGTTCGGCCAACGGCAGGTCCCCGTCGTAGAGGAACGCTCCGACGTAGCCGAACAGCAGGGAACGGGCGAACGGCGACGGTCGGGGTGTCTCGACCTCCACCAGCCGCAACCGCCGTGCCGCCAGGTCGCCCATCAGCCCGGCCAACGCCGGCATGTCGAAGACGTCCCGCAGACATTCCCGCGCCGCCTCCAGGGTGATCGGGAAGTCGGCGAACTCCCGCGCCACGTCGAGCAGTTGGGCGGCGCGTTGCCGCTGCTGCCACAGCGGCTGCCGGCGTCGCGGATCCCGGCGGGGCAGCAGCAGCGCCCGGGCGGAGCATTCCCGGAACCGGGCGGCGAACAGGGCCGACCCGCCGACGGCCGCCTCGACGAGCTGGCTGATCTCGTCACCGTCGAAGGCGACCAGGTCGGCGCCGGGTGGTGCGTCGGCCATTTCGGGCAGGCGGACCACGATGCCGTCGTCGGCCGGCAGCACCTGGGCGTCGACGCCGTACCGCTCGGTGATCCGGTGCCCGATCGCCAGTGCCCACGGGGCGTTGACCTGAGCACCGAAGACGCTGTGCACGACCAGGCGCCAGTCGCCGAGCTCGTCGTGGAACCGTTCGACGACGACCGTCCGGTCGTCCGGCAGGCTCCGGACGGCGGCGCGCTGGTCGTCGAGGTAGCGCAGCAGGTTGTCGGCGGCCCAGTCGTCCAGACCGGACGACAGCAGCCCGGCGCGGGCGGCGGTCAGGTCCTGCCGGCCGAGCTGGCGCAGCCGGGCGCCCAGCGCCCGGCCCAGCTCGGCCGGGCGACCGGGTTGGTCGCCTTTCCAGAACGGCATCCGGGCCGCCTGGCCCGGGGCGGGGGTGACCAGCACCCGGTCCGGGGTGATCTCCTCGATCCGCCACGACGTCGCACCGAGCAGGAAGATGTCGCCGACCCGGGACTCGTAGACCATCTCCTCGTCGAGCTCGCCGACCCGCACGGGCCGTTCGGCGCCGGCCAGGAAGACACCGAACAGGCCACGGTCCGGGATCGTGCCTCCACTGGTGACGGCCAGCCGCTGCGCGCCCGGTCGCCCGGTGAGCAGGTCGGCGTCGCGGTCCCAGACCAGCCGGGGACGCAGTTCTGCGAACGCGGTCGACGGGTACCGGCCGGAGAGCATGTCCAGCACTGCGCGCAGCGCCGAGTCGGGCAGTTCGGCGTACGGGGCCGCGCCGCGTACCAGGGTCGCCAGCGCGTCCACCGGCCAGGGATCCAGCGACACCATGGCCACGATCTGCTGGGCCAGTACGTCGAGTGGGTTGCGCGGGTACCGCAGCTGCTCGATGGCGCCGTGGGCCATCCGCTCGCTGACCACGGCACAGGCCAGCAGGTCACCCCGGTGCTTCGGCAGGATCACCCCGTGCGACAGCGCGCCCACCTGGTGCCCGGCCCGGCCGATCCGCTGCAGGCCGGCGGCGACGCTCGGCGGTGCCTCGATCTGTACGACGAGGTCGACCGCACCCATGTCGATGCCGAGCTCCAGGCTGGAGGTGGCGATCACCGCCGGCAGCTGGCCGGACTTCAACGCCTCTTCGATCTGCTGCCGTTCGGAGCGCGACACGCTGCCGTGGTGGGCGCGGGCGATCACTGTCGGGGCGCCGTGCGCGGTGTCCGACTGGGCCATGATCTCCGCCGGCATCCGGGTGCTGGACCGCCGGTCGTTGCCGCTGCTGTCGGCGGGGTGCGGGCCGGACTGCTGGTCCGTGCCGTCCGCCCGGTCCGCGGCGAGTTCGTTGAGCCGGGCGCAGAGCCGTTCCGCCGAGCGCCGGGAGTTGGTGAACACGATGGTCGACCGGTGCCGCTGGATCAGGTCGAAGACGCGTTCCTCGACCGCCGGCCAGATCGACCGGCCGGCCGGCGGCGGACGATCGGGGTCCTCCGGCGCCGACTCACGTTCGTCCAGCTGGTCGAGATCCGGCACCGGCACCTGGACGCTGACGTCGATGGTCTTGGCCGTGGCCGGGGCGACTACCTGCACGGGCTGACGGCCACCGAGGAACTGGGCGGTCTCCTCGATCGGCCGGACCGTGGCGGACAGGCCGATCCGCTGGGCGGGTGTCGGCAGCAGCGCGTCCAACCGCTCCAGCGACAACGCCAGGTGCGCACCGCGTTTGGTGCCGGCGACCGCATGCACCTCGTCGACGATGACCGTACGTACGCCGCGCAGCGACTCCCGGGCGGACGAGGTGAGCAGCAGGAACAGCGACTCGGGAGTGGTGATGAGGACGTCCGGCGGTTGTCGGAGGAAGGCGCGTCGCTGATCGGCCGGGGTGTCGCCGGTGCGGATGCCGACGGTCACCTGCGGTGCCGGCGCACCGATGCGGGCGGCGGCCTGGCCGATGCCGACCAGCGGGGTGCGTAGGTTGCGGTCGACGTCGACCGCGAGTGCCTTGAGCGGGCTCAGGTAGAGCACCCGGCACCGCAGCCGCGGATCGTCCGGAGCGGGCGAGCGGGTCAGCTGGTCCAGCGACCAGAGGAACGCGGCGAGGGTCTTGCCGGATCCGGTGGGTGCGACCACCAGGGCGTGCCGGCCGTCGCTGATCGCCTCCCACGCGCCGGCCTGCGCGGCGGTCGGCGCGGCGAAGGCGGCGGAGAACCACTCCCGGGTGGCTGCCCCGAAGCGTTCCAACACCGCGGTCATCGCTGGTCCCTCCATCGGTCGGTCCGGCTGCCAGCGTGCACCATCCTGCCCGTCGGGTACGACGAAGCTGGCCCGCCCGGGCGGCCAGATCCCACAAATTCGAGTGGAACCGGCAGGTCTGGCTTGCCCGACTTAGTAGTCATGGAGTAACTTTCCGTCATCATCCGATCTCTCAAGGAGTACCTCCATGCCCGTTGCCGAGCGCGGCCTCCACCACGACACGGAGGTGCTGCTCCGGAAGGTGGACGGACTGGTGGCGCTGCTGCGGCTGCGGCACCACCGGCTCGACCCGGCCGCGGTGGACCGGTTCGCCGACACCCTGCGGGCCCTGGTCGTCGACAGCGGATCAGCGAGCGCCGCCGATCGCGCGCGGGTACGCGCCACCGTGCACTACCACATGCTGCTGGCCAGCCGACGAGGTCTGCTGCCGCTCGCCGACGTGGCCGCGTCCGCCGGACCGGCGACGTCGGCCCGCCCGGCGACGTCGCCGATTCCAGTGCCGCCCACCGAACCAGCCGGCACGTGACGGTAACCGTACGGTAACCACCGAATCCGCTTCGATCGCTTACCATCCAGACTCCGGAAACCGGCGACGTCCAGGCCCGGCCGCCGTCCGGCGGGCACGGCCAGCCAGGCGGCCGTCACCGGGAGACCGGTAGGCTGGCGGGCGTCGACAGCGGAGGGGGGCACGGATGGCACAGCTGCGCCACCTCCCTGCTCCGCACAGGATCGCCGTCGTCCTACTCGTCCTGCTCACCGTCACCGCAGTGCACGGTGCCGCCTCGGTCGCCGTACCAGCCGTCGCCGTCGCCGCCGGGCCGGCCTCCATCGGAGCCGCGCTGCTGCACCAGACGGTCTCGCCCGGTGGTCGCAACTGCGTCGACGACGCCGACCACCGGCAGCAGCAGAGCCTGTCGGCCCGGCCCGGCCCGGCCGGCGACGACCACGGCACCCCGACCGGTGCCGTCACCACGCCAACCTGGTCCGCCGCGCCATCCGCCACCGGTCAGGCCGCCCGGTCGTCGGCCGCCGATCCGCTCCTGCGCCGCGGCATGCGGCCCTGCTCCAGCCGGGCGCCACCCGACCGGCCGGCCGCGCAGCTGACCACTGCGGCCGCGCAACTGCCCATTTTCGACTGAGCCGGGCCACCGACCCGGCGGAGTGTCAGGGCCGGACGTCCCGAACCTCCGCCACTGCCACGTCACCCCCCCCCACGGCCGCGTCGCGCCGTCCGGCGTTCCTCTCCGCCGGCCGGGCGAGCCCGGCAACGGACCCGTGCCGACGCGCGGGCCCGCGACCACACCTACCTGGAGCCGTGCGTGCTGGTATTGCTCATCGTCCACCTGGTGACGGCGCTCGTGGCGCCGGTGCTGGTCCGCTGGTGTGGACCGCGGGCCTGCTACCTACTGGCCGGCGCGCCCGGCGCAGCCGCCGGCTGGGCACTGGCCAACACCGGTGCGGTACGCGACGGTGCCACGCTCGACGAGACGTACCGGTGGGTGCCGCAGCTCGGCCTCGACCTGGCGTTTCGGGTCGGCACCCTGTCCTGGCTCATGGTGCTGCTGGTCGGCGGCGTCGGAGCTATGGTCCTGATCTACTGCGCCCGCTACTTCGCGCCGGGTGAGCCCGGCCTCGGCCGGTTCACCGCGAACTTCGTCGGATTCGCCGGAGCCATGCTCGGTCTGGTCCTCGCCGACGACCTGATCCTGCTCTATGTCTTCTGGGAGCTGACCACCGTCTTCTCCTACCTGCTGATCGGCCACCATCCGGAGAAGCGGGCCAGCCGCCGGGCCGCCGCCCAGGCGCTGATCGTGACCACCCTGGGCGGCCTGGCGATGCTCGTCGGGTTCATCGCGCTCGGCGAGCAGGCCGGCACCTACCGCTGGTCGCAGATCGCGGCCAGCCCGCCGCCGGCGGGCGGCTACCTGGCCGTCGCGCTGGTGCTGGTCCTCGTCGGCGCGCTGGCCAAGTCGGCGATCTTCCCGTTCAGCTTCTGGTTGCCCTCGGCGATGGCCGCGCCCACCCCGGTCAGCGCCTACCTGCACGCCGCCGCCATGGTGAAGGCCGGCATCTACCTGGTGGCCCTGCTGTCGCCGGTGTACGCGGGCAACCCCTGGTGGTACTGGTTGATCGTCACCACCGGCACCGCCACCATGCTGGTCGGCGGCTGGGCGGCGCTGCGCCAGACCGACCTCAAGCTGCTGCTGGCGTACGGGACCGTGAGCCAGCTCGGCCTGCTGGTGGTGGTGACCGGCGCGGGTGAACGCGGCCCGGCGCTGGCCGGGGCGACGATGCTGCTCGCCCACGCCCTGTTCAAGGCGACCCTGTTTCTGGTGGTCGGGATCGTCGACCAGTGCGCCGGCACCCGCGACCTCACCGAGTTGAGCGGGCTGGGTCGGCGGATGCCGGCGGTCGCCGTGGCCGCCACGCTCGCCGCCGCGTCGATGGCCGGAGTGCCGCCGCTGCTCGGCTTCGTCGGCAAGGAAGCGGTGCTGGAGGCGTTCGCACCGGACCCGGTCGTGTTGGCGCTGATCGTCCTCGGCTCGGTGCTCACCACCGCGTACAGCGCCCGGTTCATCTGGGGCGCGTTCGCCGGCAAGCCCGGTCGGGAGCCGACCGCCGCCGCGCCGGTCGGCCCGGTGTTCGTGCTGCCGGTCGGCGTACTGGCGCTGCTCGGCCTGCTGCTCGGGCCGGCGGCCGGCGTCGTCGACAGGGTGCTCACCCCGTACGCCGGACTGTTCGGCCCGGGTGACTACCACCTGGCGCTGTGGCACGGATTCACCCCCGCGCTGGGGCTGTCCCTGGTCGCGCTCGTCGGCGGTGCCGCGCTGTTCCTGGCCCGGGAACGGGTGGCCGCCGTGCAGCGGCGGCTGCGCGCCCCGACCGACGGGGCGACCAGTTACGCCCAGGTGACCCACCTGCTGGACCGGATCTCGGTGGAGGTCACCGGCGCCACTCAGCGCGGATCGCTGCCGCAGTACCTCGGCATCATCCTGCTGGTACTGGTCACCGTGCCCGGTGGAGCGCTGCTGGTGACCCGGCCATGGACCGGGCAGTGGCGCTGGTACGACACGCCGGTGCAGATCGCGGTGGCAGCGGTCCTGGTGGTCGCCGCGATCGCCACGGTCCGGGCGCAACGCCGGCTGAAGGCCGTCATCCTGGCCGGAGTGACCGGGTACTGCACCGCGTTGATGTTCGTCCTGCACGGCGCGCCCGACCTGGCGCTCACCCAGGTCCTCGTCGAGACGATCACCATCGTGGTGTTCGTCCTGGTGGTCCGTCGACTGCCGATCTACTTCTCGGAACGTCCACTGCGTTCCAGCCGGTACGCGCGGATCGCTCTCGGTGTCGTCGTCGGCGTGGTGATGTCCGGCATGGCGATGGCGGCGGTCGGCAACCGGGACGCGGCACCCGTCTCGGAGGCCTTCCCCGAGCAGGCGGTGGAGTACGGCGGCGGGCGCAACGTGGTGAACGTGACCCTGGTCGACATTCGGGCCTGGGACACCATGGGGGAGATTTCGGTGCTGGTCGTCACGGCGACCGGCGTGGCCAGCCTGGTGTTCCTGCGGCCGCGTACCGGTCCGGGTCCGCGCCGGGTCGGCGCCGCGGCTGCGGCCGGCCACCGCGGCCGGCCGGGCGGCCCGTCACCGCCGGCCCGGTCCCGGCGCCAGCGGATCTGGCTACGGGGCGGGGCGACCCAGACCGCACGGGGTCGGTCGATCATCTTCGAGGTCGTCACCCGGCTGCTGTTCCACGCCATCCTGGTCTACTCGATATTCCTGCTCTTCTCCGGCCACAACGCGCCCGGGGGCGGGTTCGCCGGCGGGCTGGTGGCCGGGCTGGCGCTGGCGGTGCGCTATCTCGCCGGTGGCCGCCACGAACTCAACGAGGCGGCACCGGTGGACGCCGGGCTGGTGCTCGGCGTCGGTCTGTTCCTGGCGATCGGGGCCGGGCTGAGTCCGATCCTGGTCGGCGCCGACGTGCTGCAGAGCGCCATCGTGGACCTGCACCTGCCGGTGATCGGCGACGTCCACCTGGTCACCTCGCTCTTCTTCGACGTGGGCGTCTACCTGATCGTGGTGGGTCTGGTCCTGGACATCCTGCGCAGCCTCGGTGCCGAGGTCGACCGGCAGATCGCCCGGTCCGCCGAACCGGACGTCGAGGTGGACGACACCCCGCAGGGCAGGCTCGACCGGGTTGCCGGAGAAAGGAGCTGAGATGCCGCCCAACATCGTGCTTGTTCTGGTCGTCGGGGTGCTCTTCGCCGCCGGCGTCACCCTGTTGCTGGAGCGCAGTCTCACCCGGGTGGTGCTCGGGGTGGTCCTGCTCGGCAACGGGGCGAACCTGCTGATCCTGCTGGGTGGGCGGCCCGGCGGGGCACCCATCGCCGAGGTGACCGCCGCCGAGGAGATGAGCGACCCGCTGCCGCAGGCGCTCATCCTCACCGCGATCGTGATCACGCTCGGGCTCACCGCGTTCCTGCTTGCCATGGCCTACCGCAGCTGGCTGCTCTTCGGCCACGACGAGGTCCAGGACGACCTGGAGGACCGGCTCATCGTGCAGCGCGCCCTGGCCGACCAGGGGCCCAACGCCGAGGACGACGCCGAGGACAGCGACGACCACGACACCGACCCGATCGACGCGATCGGCGCCCCCCGTACCGCCCCGGCCCGCGCCGGCGATCTCGATCGGAGCGACCCGTGAGCTTCCTGGTGCCGTTGCCGGTGATCGTGCCGCTGCTCGGCGCGGGCATCACCCTGGTGCTGGCCCGGCATCCGCGTGCCCAGCGGACCACCAGCGTCGCCGCCCTCACCGTCACCTTCGGCGTCGCGCTCGCCCTGTTGATCACCGCCCACATCGAGGGACCCCAGGTGGTACGGGTGGGCGGCTGGCCGGTGCCGCTGGGCATCGTGCTGGTCGCCGACCAACTCGCCACCCTGATGCTGGTGGTCTCCACTGCGGTTACGCTCTGCGTACTGCTGTATTCGATCGGTGAAGGCCGCGCTGACGGCCGGGAGAGCACACCGGTGGCGATCTACCACCCGACGTACCTGATTCTCACCGCCGGGGTGACCAACGCGTTCCTCTCCGGGGACCTGTTCAACCTGTACGTCGGGTTCGAGATCCTGCTCGGCGCCAGCTACGTGCTGCTCACCCTGGGCGGCACCGAGGTACGGATCCGGGCCGGCACGACCTACGTCGTGGTCAGCATCCTCTCCTCGGTCATCTTCCTCACCGCCATCGGGCTGATCTACGCCGCCACCGGCACGGTGAACCTGGCGCAGCTGGCCGACCGGCTCGACGGACTCCCCGACGACCTGCGGCTGGTGCTGCAGCTGATGCTGCTTCTCGCGTTCGGCATCAAGGCCGCCGTCTTCCCGCTGTCGGCCTGGCTGCCGGACAGCTACCCGACCGCGCCGGCCCCGGTCACCGCCGTCTTCGCCGGCCTGCTGACCAAGGTCGGCGTCTACGCGATCATCCGTACCGAGACGTTGCTGTTCCCCGGCGGGCGCTCCCGCGACCTGCTGCTGGTGGTCGCGCTGCTGACCATGGTGGTCGGCATCCTCGGTGCCGTCGCCCAGTCGGACATCAAGCGGCTGCTCTCGTTCACCCTGGTCAGCCACATCGGCTACATGCTGTTCGGAATCGCGCTCGGCACCGCCGCCGGACTGGCCGCGGCGATCTTCTACGTGGTGCACCACATCACCATCCAGACCACGCTGTTCCTGGCGACCGGGCTGGTGGAGCGCCGGGGCGGCAGCACCAACCTGGAACGTCTCGGCGGGCTGGCCCGGGCCGCGCCGCTGCTCGCCGCGCTGTTCTTCCTGCCCGCGTTGAACCTGGCCGGCATACCACCGTTCTCCGGGTTCCTCGGCAAGCTCGGGTTGCTGCAGGCCGGGGTCGCCGACGGCGGCCCGCTGGTCTGGGTGGTCGTCGCCGGTGCCGTGCTGACCAGCCTGCTCACCCTGTACGCGGTGACCCGGGTGTGGAATCTCGCCTTCTGGCGCAAGACCGCCCCGCAGGCCCCAGCGGGCGGTCCGGCGACGGTGCCGGCACCTGCTGCGGCCCCGCAGCCGGCGACGGTGCCGTCCGCGACCCGGGCGGTGTCCGGTGTCCGGGTGCCATCCACCGACTCGGCCTCCACCCCGCTCACCGCCGACGGCCCGGGGTCAGTGGAACCGATGCCGCCCCTGCTGGTCGGCGCGACCACCGCACTGGTGCTGCTCGGACTGGCGCTGACCGTGCTGGCCGGACCGTTGTACCAGGTCGGCACCGAGGCGGCGGCCAATTTGGTGAGCCGTACGCCGTACGTCGACGCGGTGTTCCCGCAGGGAGGAGCGCGATGAGTCCGGTGTCCAGGGCCGCGCGCTGGCGTACCCAGATTGTCGCGGTCGCCGCTCTGGTGGTGCTGTGGAATCTGTTCTACGGACGGTTCTCCGTCGGCAACCTGCTCGGTGGGACGGTCGTCGCACTGGTGGTGGTCACCGTCTTCCCGTTGCCGCCGGTCGCCTTCGAGGGCCGGATCCGGCCGCTGGCGGTGCTGCGCTTCCTCGCCCGGTTCGTCGTCGACCTGTTCACCGCGAGTGCGCAGGTGGCCTGGACCGCCGTCCGGTTCGGGCACACGCCGCGCAGCGCGGTCATCGCGGTGCGGCTTCGGGTCCGGACGGACCTGAACCTGACCCTCACCGCGGAGGCGTTGTCGTTGATCCCGGGCAGCCTCATCGTCGAGGCCGACCCGGCCAGCGGCACCCTCTACGTCCACGTGCTCGACGTCGTCGACCACCACGACGTCGAGCGGGCCCGGCGGAAGGTGCTGGCGTTGGAGGAACGGATCGTCCGGGCCGTCGGCTCGGCGGACGACGTACGTCACCTGGACGACCCCCGCCCGCCTGACGATTCCCGCCCGGACGACCATCCCCTTTCAGGGAACGATCCCTGCCCAGGGAACGGAGAAAATCGATGACCTTCGTGGCCGTTGTGGTGACCGTACTGCTGGCCGTGGCGGCCCTGCTGACCGTCGGGCGGATCATCCGTGGTCCGACACTACTCGACCGGGTGGTGGCCGCCGAGGTGCTGATCGCCATCATCGTCGGTGGGCTCGCCGCCGAGGCGGCGGTCAACCGGCACGCCACCACTCTGCCGGTGCTCGTGGTGCTGTCCCTGCTCGGGTTCGTGGGCTCGGTCAGCATCGTCCGGTTCGTCGCCGCCCGTTCACCTGCGGTGGCCGCCGCCGAACGGGAGCAACGGTGAACGGGGTGCTGACCGTACTGTCCGGCACGCTGCTGATCGGCGGCGCGCTGCTCAGCCTGGCGGCCAGCATCGGTCTGCTGCGTTTCCCCGACGTCGCCGCCCGGATACACGCGGCGACCAAGCCGCAGGTTCTCGGCCTGCTACTGGTCCTCAGTGGGCTGGCGCTGCGGCTGCAGAGCGGCACCGAGCTGGCCACTCTGCTGATGGTGGCGGTCTTTCAGATGGCGACCGCGCCGGTCGCGGCCCACATCATCGGCCGGGCCGCCTACCGGGCCGATCTGGTCCGGCGCGACCTGCTGGTCACCGACGAGGCGGACGGAATGGCGGTCGACGGCACCGGCGGCGACGGAACCGGTGGGCAGCGGCGGGCCACTATATAATCCGGCCATGACCGACGCTCCTGCCCAGGAGGGCAGCAGTAGCCAGCCGGGTAGCACCCGGCTGCCGACATTCCGGCCGCCGGTCGCCGGAGCGCTGAGCCCCCGGTGCTGATCGTCTTCGGTCTCTTTCTGATCACCGTATTGACGGTCGCGACCGGGTACTTCGTCGCCCAGGAGTTCGGCTACGTCGCCGTCGACCGGGGCCGGCTGCGGGCCCTGGCCGACCGGGGCGACCCGGCCGCCACCCGGGCACTGCGGGTGACCAGTCGGCTGTCGTTCATGCTCTCCGGCGCCCAGTTGGGGATCACGGTCACCGCGCTGCTGGTCGGCTACGTCGCCGAGCCGTACCTCGGTGCCGGATTGTCCGAGCTGCTCGGTGGGGTCGGTGTTCCACCGGCCGCCAGCCTGACCATCTCGGTCGGGCTGGCGCTGATCATCTCGACCGTGGTGCAGATGGTCCTCGGTGAGCTGGCCCCCAAGAACCTCGCCCTCGCCCGGGCCGAGACGTTGGCCCGGGCGCTCAGCCGGTCGACCCTGATCTACCTGGCCGTCGCCGGACCACTGATCCGGATGTTCGACATCGCGGCGAACCGGTTGCTCCGGCGGGTCGGCATCGAGCCGATCGAGGAGCTGCCCAGTGGCGCCACCGCCGAGGACCTCGGCCAGATCATCGCCGAGTCCCGCCAGGAGGGGCACCTCGACTCGGCGATGTCCACGCTGCTCGACCGAGGGCTGCACTTTCGGCAACTGACCGCTGGCGAGGCGATGGTGCCGCGGGTGGACGTGCACACGGTACGCGTCGACGCGCCCCTGACCGGGCTGGTGGAGCTGCTGGACACCGGGCACTCCCGGTTCCCGGTGCACGGCTCGGACGGCGTCGACGACCTGGTCGGCATCGCCAGCATCGCGGACGTGCTCACCGTACCGCCGTCGCGACGGGCGGTGACGACGGTCGCGGCGGTGATGGTCCCCCCGCTGCTGGTGCCGGAGACCCTGCCGCTGCCGGCGGTGCTGGACCGGCTGCGTAAGGGGCACCGGCAGCTGGCCTGCGTGGTCGACGAGTACGGCGGCTTCGCCGGGGTGATCACCCTGGAGGACATCGCCGAGGAGCTGGTCGGCCCGATCCGGGACGAGGACGACCCGCCGGAGCCGGCCCCGGCCCGCCAGCCGGACGGCTCCTGGCTGGTGCCGGCCCGCTGGCGAATCGACGAGGTCGCCGACACCACCGGCGTCGAGCTGCCGACCGCCCCCGAGTACGACACCCTCTCCGGCCTGGTCATGCGGGAACTGGGCCGGGTGCCCGAGGTCGGCGACCAGATCTCGATCAGCCTGGACGAGACGGCCGCCGGCAACGGCCACCATCCGGTCCGGCGGGCCGTACTGCACGTGATCTCCGTCGACCGGCACGTGCCCGACTCGGTACGGCTGGAGGTGATCGGGTGAGCACCGGGTGGGCGTTGCTGACCTCACTGGTGCTGCTCGCCCTGAACGGGTTCTTCGTGGCTGCGGAGTTCGCCCTGGTGGCGAGCAAGCGGTACCGGCTGGAACAGGCGGCGGCGGGCGGCTCGCGGGCGGCCCGGGCGGCGCTGGACGGCTCCCGCGAGCTGTCGCTGATGCTCGCCGGGGCGCAGTTGGGCATCACCGTCTGCACCCTCGGCCTGGGCGCGTTGGCCGAGCCGGCGGTGGAGCGGCTGGTGGCGCCGCTGCTGGAGCGGGCCGGTCTGCCGTACGCGGCCAGTCACCTGGTCGCGTTCCTGTTCGCCCTCGCCCTGGTGGTCTTCCTGCACCTGGTGGTCGGCGAGATGGCACCGAAGTCGTGGGCGATCACCCACCCGGAGCGGTCGGCACTGCTGCTGGCGTTGCCGTTCCGGGCGTTCGCCCGGGTGTCCCGGCCGGTCCTGTCCGGGTTGAACGCGATCGCGAATGCCGTGCTGCGGGCGTTCCGGGTCGAACCGCAGGACCAGTTGGCCCAGGTGCACGGCCCGGACGAGCTGCGCATCCTGCTGGAACAGTCGCGGGAGCACGGCCTGCTGCCGCCGGACCAGCATGAGCTGCTGGCCAAGATGCTCCAGCTGGAGCGCACCACGGTCAGGGACGTGATGCAGCCGGTGGACCAGGTCGTCGCGGTGGCCCGGACGGACACCGCCGAGCGGGTGGAGGAGCTGTCCCGGGGCAGTGGCCGGTCCCGTCTGGTGGTCTGCGGGGAGGCCGGCGATCTGATCGGCATCGTGCATGTACGCGATGCGGTGCGGGCGAACACCTGTGCCGGCGCGCCGACCGCCGAGTCGCTGATGAGCCGGCCGTTCCTGCTGCCAGCGACGGCGACCGTCACTGAGGCGGTGGCGGCGATGCGCGCCGATCAGGTCCAGTTGGCGTTGGTCACCAACGGTGCCGGGGCCGACCGGCCGATCGGGTTCGTGGCGTTGGAGGACCTGCTCGAGGAGGTCATCGGCGAGTTCGACGACGAGACCGACACCGTCCCGAGGGGACGGCGGATGCGCTGACGTGCCTGCCGACGGTGGCGGTTGGCCGATCGGCGGTCAGGCTGCTCCCGCGCTGGCGGTGGCGAGCTTGACTCCGAAGCCGAGGAACAGGGCGCCCACTCCGCTGGTGACCGTCGCGGCGAGCCGGCGCCGCTGCCGGAACTGCATCGCCAGGTACGTCCCAGTGAAGATCAGTACGGTCAGGTAGATGACGCTGAACAGCTGGGCGATCGCGCCGAGCAGCAGGAACGACAGCGCCGGGTACGGGTACGCCGGGTCGACGAACTGGATGAAGAACGACACGAAGAACAGGATCGCCTTCGGGTTCAGCAGGCTGATCACCGTCGCCCGCCGGAACGGGCGGCGGACGGCCGCCGGCTCGGCGGCGTCCACCAACCGGGGCGCTGCCGGGTCGTCGCGCCGTCGCCAGCGCCGCCAGGCACCACGGAGCATGGTGACACCGACATAGCCGAGGTACGCCGCCCCGGCGTACTTGATCACGGTGAACATCGCCGGATGGGTGTTGAGCAGGGAGGCGACCCCGGCTGCGGAGAGCACCATCAGCACCGTGTCGCCGAGGAAGACGCCGCCGGCCGCCCGGTAGCCGTGCCGCACGCCTCGTCGGGCGGCGGTGGACAGGACGAACAACGAGTTCGGCCCGGGCAGCAGGATGATCGCCACGGTGCCCAGGACGTACGTCCAGATGTCGGTGATGCCCAGCATGGGCGTCATCCTGCTACCTGGACCAGCGGTCGGGCGAGGGATATTCGGCTGGTCAAAGTGTGCGTTGCGGCACCGTGTCCGGGTGTGCCGGGGCGGTGGCCGCCAGCGCTACGGCGGTGAGGTAGCTCGGCACCGCCCGGGTGACTCCGGCGGCGGATCGCGGCGGATCGGCGACGGTGCGCAACGGCAGCACCCCGGCCCAGTACGGCAGCGCGAGGTCGGCCTGCTCGTCGACGGGGTCACCGGCGCGGGCCTTGACCGACACCTCGTCGAGAGCGACGGCGAGTACCGCTGTCTGCGCGAGTTCCCGGCTCGTCGGTGGCCGGCTGTCCGCGACCCGGCCCGGGGCCGCCTTGTCGATCAGGGCGTCGAGTGCCCGCCGCTTGTCGGCCGGGTCGCTGACCAGCCAAGCGGTGCCGTGCACGACGACTGACCGGTAGTTGGCGCTGTGGTGCGCCTGGGCGCGGGCGTAGACCAGGCCGTCGAGCAGGGTGACGGCAACACAGACGGCGAGCCCTTTCCGGTCGCGGGCGGCCAACAGGGGGGTGCTCGCGGTGGAGCCGTGCAGATAGAGGGTCTCGTCGACGCGTACGTGCAGGGTGGGCAGTGCCTGGGGCGCGCCGTCGGCGACGAACGCCAGGCAGCAGTGGTACGCCTCGTCGAGGATGCGGTGGGCCTCGGCGCGCTGGTAGGTGACCCGGTTGAGGCGTCGGGCGGCGGTGGTCCGGGCGGTGGCGGGATACATTCGGTCTCCCAAGTTTGTTCTGGTACAATCTTGTAATTGTGTCAGAACAATATCAGCCGGCCGGTGCGACCGCGACCGAGATCTCGGCCAGCGTCGAGGCCGGTGTCCGCACCGGTGCGTTGGCACCTGGTGCCCTGCTGCCGGCGGTGCGTGCGCTCGCCGACACACTCGAGGTCAGCCCGGCCACCGTCGCGAAGGCGTACCAGGCGCTGCGCCAGCGGGGGATCGTCGACACCGACGGCCGACGCGGCACCCGGGTCCGCGCCCGCCCGCCGGTCGCCGTGACCCGACCCGGCCCGTCCGCGCCGGCCCCGCCGGGCACCCTGGACCTGTCCACCGGTGAGCCGGATCCACGACTGTTGCCCCCGATGGCGACGCATCTCGCCGCGGTCGCCCGGCAGTTGGCCGACACCTCGTCCGGGCAGGGTTACGCCGACGCCGGCCTGCTGCCCGACCTCGCCGCGCTCGCCGCGGTCCGGTTGGCTGACGACGGCCTGCCGGCCGCCGGTCTCACCGTCACCAGTGGCGCGCTGGACGGGATCGAACGCCTGCTCGCCGGCAATCTGCGCCCTGGCGACCGGGTCGCGGTGGAGGATCCCGGCTGGGCCAACCTGCTGGACCTGATCGCGGCACTGGGCCTCACCCCGGTGCCGATGCCGGTGGACGACCGCGGCCCGACCGAACCCGGCCTGCGGGCGGCGCTGTCCGCCGGTGTGTCCGCCATCGTGGTCACCACCCGGGCGCAGAACCCGACCGGCGCCGCCCTGGACGCGGACCGGGCCGACCGGCTGCGACGGCTGCTGCGCGAGACCGACGACGTGCTGCTCATCGAGGACGACCACGCCGCTGAGCTCTCCGACGGCCCACCGTACGTGCTGGCCAACGCGACACCCCGATGGGCGTTCGTCCGCTCCGCCAGCAAGCCGTACGGCCCGGACCTGCGGATAGCGCTGTTGACCGGCGACGAGACCACGCTGAGTCGGGTTGCTGGTCGGATGCGTATCGGTTCCGGCTGGGTCTCCACGGTCCTGCAGCGGCTGCTCGGACAGTTGTGGCGCGATCCCTCGGTCGCCGCCACGGTGGCCGAGGCTGGCCGGGTCTACCGGCACCGTCGGGAGACGCTGCGGGCCGCGCTCGCCGGCCACGGCGTGGCCAGCCACGGCGGCAGCGGGATCAACGTCTGGGTGCCGGTGACGGACGAGACCCAGGTGGTGACCGAGCTTCAGGCAGCCGGATTCACCGTCTCGGCCGGAGCCCGCCACCGGCTACGCAGCGCGCCGGGTATCAGGATCACCGTCAGCTGTCTCGACGAGGACCGGGCTGGCGAGTTCGCCGCGGCGGTGCGCGACGCGCTGCGTCCAGCGGGACTTGCCGGGGTCGGCAGGTGAGGTACGCGGGCCGCACCCGGACCGGTCAACCCAGGCGCACCGGGCAATCCGCGACCGGGTAGGAAGGACCCGTGACCGCGCACGAAACCTCCGTCGGAGCCGATGGGTACGTCCCCACCGGTGCCCGTAGCCTCGCCGACCTGCGCGCCGCCGCCCCCGGTTGCCAGGGATGCGAACTGCATCAGCCCGCCAGCCAGGTGGTCTTCGGCCGAGGCAACCCCGATGCCCGGGTGGTGATGGTCGGCGAGCAGCCCGGGGATGTCGAGGACCGCCAGGGTCTGCCATTCGTCGGCCCGGCCGGCCGGCTGCTGCGCCGGGCGGTGGACGACGCCGGGATCCCGGTCGATCAGATCTATCTGACCAACGCGGTGAAGCACTTCCGCTTCGTGTCGCGCGGCGGTCGACGAATTCACCAGACTCCGGACCGGGTGCACATCGTGGCCTGCCGGCCCTGGCTGGTGGCCGAGTTCGCGCTGCTGCGCCCGGACGTCGTCGTGGTGCTCGGCGCGACGGCGGCCCGGGCGCTGCTCGGCCCGGCGTTCCGGGTGACCCGCTCGCGTGGCGTACCGCTGCCGTGGCCGGACTCGGCCGAGCGGGCCGAGGAGTTCCCGGTGGCCCCGGCGCAGCTGGTGGCCACCATCCATCCCTCGGCGGTGCTGCGCGCCGACGACCAGCAGATCGCCTTCCGAGGTCTGGTCACCGACCTCGGTGTCGTCCGTGGACTGCTCGCCGGTCGGGGCAGCCCGACCCCGGCGGTACGCCGATGACCGCGCTCACCGTACCGCCGTCGGTGACCGACCCGCCGCCACCCGGTGACGTCACCCGCATCCAACGCCGTACGCTGCGGCTGCTTGCCGGTACCCAGATGATCGGCGGCGTAGGCGTCACCATCGGGATCTCGGTCGGTGGCCTGCTCGCCGCCGAGCTCGGTGGGGTGACCGTCTCCGGTCTGGCGCAGAGCGCCGCGGTGGTCGGCGGGGCGTTGCTCGCCGTACCCGTGGTCCGGATCATGAACGGGCACGGCCGCCGACCCGGCCTGGTCTTCGCCTACCTGACGGGTGCGACCGGGGCGGTGCTGGTGGTGGCCGCCGCCGCGGTGCGCTGGGTGCCGCTGCTGTTCGTCGGCATGGTCCTGTTCGGTGGGGCGACGACCGCCGGGCTGCAGGCCCGGTACGCGGCGGTCGACCTCGCCGAGCCGCGGAGTCGGGGCCGGCAGCTGTCACTGGTGGTCTGGGCGACCACGGTCGGCGCGGTGACCGCCCCCAACCTTGCCGGGCTGGCCGACCGGTCGGCCAGTGGGGTCGGTCTGCCGCCGCTGGCCGGTCCGTTCGCCGTCAGCACGCTGGCGTTCCTGCTGGCCGCGCTGCTGGTGCTGGTGCTGCTGCGACCGGATCCGTTGCTGACCGCCCGACGGGCCGCCGGCCCCGCCGCGGCGAGCGCCCCGGTGCGGTCCGGCCGGGGTCTGCGGGCCGGGTCCGGCCGAGGGCTGCGGGCGGCGTTCGCGGTGGTCGTTGCCCGACCCGCCGCACGGCTCGGTGTCTGCGCCGTCGCCGTCGGCCACCTGGTCATGGTGGGGGTGATGGCGATGACGCCGGTCCACATCGGGATGGGGCACTCCGGCGGTGACCTGCTGCGCACCGTCGGGCTGGTGCTGAGCCTGCACATCGCCGGGATGTACGCGCTGTCACCGGTGGTAGGTTGGCTCACCGACCGGGCCGGTCGCCGGCCGGTGATCCTCGGTGGGGTCGGGCTGCTGCTGGCCGCGTGCGCCGTGGCGGGCACCGCCGGCCACGACCCGGTACGCCTGGTGATCGGGCTGGTGCTGCTCGGGCTCGGTTGGTCGGGCACCATGGTCGCGGGCTCGACCCTACTGTCGGAGTCGGTGCCGGTTGACGTCCGTCCGTCGGTCCAGGGCCTGTCGGACCTGGTGATGGGTCTGGCCGGCGCGTGCGCCGGCGCGGTCAGCGGGATCATCGTCGGGCTGTCCGGTTACGGCGTCCTGACGTTGCTGTCGGCGCTGGCCACGGTGCCGCTGCTGGGGTTGGTGCTGCGCCCGGTACCTGGCGGTTCCCCAGCGGGTCGGTGACGGTAGCGGTGTGTCCGGTGCGGTTGCGTCGAAGCGGTGAGGAGGCAGGATGCGGTTGACGGACTTCTGGGGCCGGTTGGACGAGGCGTTCGGGCCCGCGTACGCCCGCAGCATCGCCACCGATCAGGTGCTGGCCCAGTTGGGTGGGCGCACCATCGCCCAGGCGCTGGCGGCGGGTGAGGAGACGGCGGTGGTCTGGCGGGCGGTCTGCGCGGCGTACCCCGACCGGGTTCCCGGCCGGTTGCGCTGACTTCCCGCGCCGATTGCGACGAACTTCCGCCGGTCGGTCGAACAGGCCGGCGAGTGTCGGTCGAGCTGGGACTTCGATTCCGTTGATCACGGTACGCCTCAGCCGATGTGCATCGTGTTACCGCGCTGGTGCCGGTGCTGGTCGGGTTTGATGCCACGGGTGCATCTTGATGCACCCGTGGCATCAAACCCGGAAAGCATCTCGGGGTATCCCGGGGGCCGGCCTGAGGCCGTCGCCGGCCTGCCTGCCGCACCTCTGCCTGCCGGGCGTGGATCCGCGTAGCTGCATTTACTCTGTGCGGTCGAATGACCTCTTTGGGTGGTGAAATTCGTGGGCGTGTCTGGTTTTCCACTCGTACATCTGTTCGGCTATTGTCCACAGCTAGGCGCTCATCCACAGGTTGCGGCCCGTCGGCTGTTTTCTGTCGGACCCAGCGCCTAGCGTGACCCGGGTGACGAGAAGCTCGGCCAGGACGCCTGGGAAGTCGGCGAACGTAGGGGTGGCAGCAATGGCGGCAGTGCCAGACAAGGAAAAGGCGCTCGATCTGGCGCTGGCTCAGATCGACAAACAGTTCGGCAAGGGCTCGGTGATGCGGCTGGGCGAGCGGCCGGTGATCCAGACCGCGGTGATCCCCACCGGCTCCATCGCGCTCGACGTGGCACTCGGCGTCGGTGGCCTGCCCCGGGGCCGGGTGGTCGAGGTCTACGGCCCGGAGAGCAGCGGTAAGACCACGGTGGCCCTGCACGCGGTGGCCAACGCCCAGCGCTCCGGCGGCATCGCGGCGTTCATCGACGCCGAGCACGCGCTCGACCCGGACTATGCCAGGGCGCTCGGCGTGGACACCGACGCCATGCTGGTCTCCCAGCCGGACACCGGTGAGCAGGCGCTGGAGATCGCCGACATGCTGATCCGCTCCGGCGCGCTGGACATCATCGTGATCGACTCGGTCGCGGCCCTGGTGCCCCGTGCCGAGATCGAGGGCGAGATGGGGGACAGCCACGTCGGTCTGCAGGCCCGGCTGATGAGCCAGGCGCTGCGCAAGATCACCGGTGTGTTGAACAGCACCGGCACCACCGCGATCTTCATCAACCAGCTGCGGGAGAAGATCGGCGTGATGTTCGGCTCGCCGGAGACCACCACCGGTGGCCGGGCGCTGAAGTTCTACGCCTCGGTGCGGCTCGACGTGCGACGGATCGAGAGCCTCAAGGACGGCACCGACGTGGTCGGCAACCGGACCCGGGTCAAGGTCGTCAAGAACAAGGTCTCCGCGCCGTTCAAGCAGGCCGAGTTCGACATCATGTACGGCAAGGGCATCTCCCGGGAGGGTTCGCTGATCGACGTCGGCGTCGAGCAGTCGATCATCCGCAAGTCCGGCGCCTGGTACACCTACGAGGGCGACCAGCTCGGTCAGGGCAAGGAGAAGGCCCGGGAGTTCCTCCGGGAGAACCCGGACGTGGCGGCTGAGATCGAGAAGAAGATCCTGGAGAAGCTCGGCGTCGGCGCGCTCGGTGCCGACGAGGCCGGCGGGCCCGAGTTGCCGCCGGTCGACTTCTGATCCGGATGGCCGGGCGACGACGCGGCGCACGGACGGGACGGGGCTGGGATGCGGCTCCGCCCCGTCCCCGCGCCTTCCGTGCCGGCCGCGCCGCCGAGGCGGCCGGGTCCACCGACCATGCCACCGGGTCCGCCGCTGGCGGCGGTGGGCAGCCGGTGGACGAGGCACAGCAGGCCCGCGACATCTGCCTGCGCCAGCTCGCCGTCCGCCCCCGGACCCGGGCGGAGCTCGCCGCCGTGCTGCGGCGACGCGGCATCTCCGAGGCCACGGCCAGTTCGGTCCTCGACCGGTACGACGAGGTCGGGATGATCGACGACGCGTCGTTCGCCCAGGCCTGGGTGACCAGCCGGCACCACGGCCGAGGGCTGGCCCGGCGCAGCCTCGCCGCCGAGCTGCGTCAGCGCGGCGTGGATCCGCAGATCGCCCGGGACGCGCTGGACGGGCTGGACGAGTCGACCGAGCGGGCCACCGCGGCGGAGCTCGTCGAGCGCAAGCTGCGTACCGCCCGGGGTGCTCCGGATGTGGTGTTCCGGCGGTTGGTCGCGATGCTCGCCCGCAAGGGTTACTCGGCGGGGGTGGCCGTGCCGGTGGTACGGGAGGCGCTGGCCGCCCAGTCCGCCGAGGCGGCCGAGTTCACCGACACGGTGGATGCCGAGGCGCTGATCGGCGAGGTTCCCGACCCGGATGCTGAGCGGCCCTGGTCCACCTGACGGGATGCCATCCTCTGCGGGATGTGCCAAATTTCCGACTCATCCCGACGCGTCCTGAGCGCGATATGCTGCCTGTGAGCGCGCCGATGCCCTACGTTCCGTTGTCGGTCTGATCATGACTTCTTGACCGAACGGCCCCTCGCGACCTAGCCTCGCGTTACAGACGAACAACCGACCCGTCGCAGGCTAACCGCACAACATAGATCGCATAACAGTACGGCATCACTTCGCAGCAGCAGTTCAGTAGCCAGACATGCCGCAACCGGACAGGCCGGTCCGGCGGCGACAGCACGCACAACGGCCGTTTCGCCGTTGTCGTGCCCGCACCCACGTAGGTGCTGTCTGGTCGTTGGTCAGCCGCCACGGTCGGGCGTTCCCATAGCCGTGGCCGGCCGGAGCGAGAAGCCTCCGGGAAGGCCGACGGCGGACTGGAGGCGGTCGTGGCGCAGCGCAGGAAGCCGGCGGGACACGCGAGTGTCGGTAGGCCCGGAGGGTTGGCATGACCGGGCTGGAGTGGATGCTCTTCGCCGCGGTCGTCGTGCTCGCCGGCCTGGTGCTCGCCGGCCTCGCGCTCGGTGCCCGCGCGCTGCGCCGGCTCACCACACCGGCGGCCGCGACGCCGGTCGAGGAGGACCCGGCTTTCATCGCCGCCCGCGACCGGCAGGAACGCTCCCTCGCCGCGCTGCGTACCGCAGCCGACGAGGCGTCCTCCGCCGTCGAGCAGGCCAAGGCCGCCGCCGCTGCGGCCCGTACCGACGCCGCCGCCGCCAAGGCCGAAGCGACCGCCGCCCGGGCCGAGGCCCGTCGGGTGCTCGACGCCGCCCGGGCCGAGGCGGACACCATCCTGGAGCGGGCCCACCGGCAGGCCGAGACCGAGGCCGAGCAGGTCCGGGCAGCGGCCCGGCGCAGCGGCGAGCGGGAGATTGCGATGCTCTCCCGGACCGTCAAGGAGCAGTCCGCCGAGCTGGACCGGCGCGGCCAGCGGATGGACGAGCGGGAACGTCAGCACGCCGAGGAAGCCGACCGGGTCGCCGAGCGGGACCGCCGGTTGACCGCCACCGCCGCCGAACTCGCCGAGCGCAAGGCAGCCCTGGCCGCCCGGGAAGCGGACCTGGCGGCCGCCGAGGAGCGCTGGCAGCGCGAACTGGAACGGGTCGCCGGGCTGACCGCCGAGGCGGCCCGCGGTGAGCTCGTCGAAGCGATCGAGGGCCAGGCCAAACGGGAGGCGGCGATCCTGGTCCGCGACATCGAGGCCGACGCCCGCAACACCGCCGATCAGCGGGCCCGGCACATCGTGGTGGACGCCATCCAGCGGGTCGCCAGCGAACAGACCGCGGAGAGCGTGGTCAGCGTCCTGCATCTGCCCGGCGACGAGATGAAGGGCCGGATCATCGGGCGCGAAGGCCGCAACATCCGGGCGTTCGAGTCCGTCACCGGGGTCAACCTGATCATCGACGACACACCCGAGGCGGTCCTGCTGTCCTGCTTCGACCCGGTACGCCGGGAGACCGGACGGCTCACCCTGGAGAAACTGGTGCTCGACGGCCGGATTCATCCGCACCGGATCGAGGAGGTCTTCGAGACCGCCCGGCAGGAGGTGGAGCAGCTGTGCCACCGGGCTGCCGAGGAGGCGCTCGTCGACGTCGGCATCACCGAGATCCACCCCGAGCTGGCCACCCTGCTGGGCCGGCTGCGCTACCGGACCTCGTACGGCCAGAACGTGCTCAAGCATCTGGTGGAGACCGCGCACATCGCCGGGGTGATGGCCGCCGAGCTGCGTCTGGACGTCCCGCTGATCAAGCGGTGCGCGTTCCTGCACGACATCGGCAAGGCGCTCACCCACGAGGTCGAGGGCAGTCATGCGCTGATCGGCGCCGACCTGGCCCGCAAGTACGGCGAATCCGAAGAGGTGGTGCACGCCATCGAGGCGCACCACAACGAGGTGCCGCCGCAGACCGTCGAGGCGGTGCTCACCCAGGCCTCCGACGCGTGCTCCGGTGGTCGTCCCGGCGCGCGGCGGGAAAGCCTGGAGGCGTACGTCAAGCGGCTGGAGCGCATCGAGGAGATCGCCGCCGGCAAGATCGGCGTGGAGAAGGTCTTCGCCATGCAGGCCGGCCGGGAGATCCGGGTGATGGTCAAGCCGGACGATGTGGACGACATCGGCGCCGCGGTGCTGGCCCGCGACGTGGCCAAGCAGATCGAGGAGGAGCTGACCTACCCGGGGCAGATCCGGGTGACCGTGGTCCGCGAGTCCCGGGTCACCGAGATCGCCCGTTGACCGGCCGGACGGCCGGTCAACGGGCGGGCCGTCCGGTCAGCTGCTGCCTGACGTAGCCGTGCCGCCGGTGGTGGCGCTGCCGCCGGTGCCGGCCGGGGTCTGTTGGCCGGCCACCGTCGACGCCGGTGCCGCCGGCGGCTGGGGTGTGGTGCTGGTCCGCCGGCCCTGAGCCAGCCGCCGCTGCACCGACTCGGCGAGCTTGGACAGCGCATAGTTGACCGCGATGAACAGTACCCCGATCACCAGATACACCTGGATCGGGTTACGCAGGTTCTGGATGATCGTCCGGCCGACCAGCAGCGTCTCCTGGTAGCCGATGATGAAGCCCAACGAGGTGTCCTTGAGCACCACGATCAGCTGGCTGATCAGAGCCGGCAGCATGATCCGGAACGCCTGCGGCAGCAGGATCATCCGGGTGGTCTGGAACGACGTCAGCCCGATCGCGGCGGCCGACTCGCGCTGCCCCGACGGCAGACCCTCCATCCCGGAGCGCAGGATCTCGGCGATCACCACGCCGTTGTAGATGGTCAGACCCAGCACCAGGTACGGCAGCATCTCGTGGCCGAACGGGAGGACGATCTCCAGGCCGAGGTCCGGCAGGCCCCGGGCGACGAAGAAGATCGTGATCACCACCGGCAGGCCGCGGAACACCTCGACGCAGAACCGGGTCACCAGGTTCAACAGCCAGCTCAGCGCCCGCATCGCCAGCGCGAACGAGGTGGCGAGCCCGGTGAACCGGCGGCGCAGCAGCGCCTTCAGCTGGATCCGCAGCACCGCCAGCGCGGTGCCGAACAGCAACGACAGCACGATCGCCAGGCCGGCCGCGGTCAGCGTGGCGGTGACCCCCTCGCCGAGCAGTGTCCAGACCTGACCGAACACCTCGTTGCCAGGGTCGATCAGTGGACCCCACTTCTCCATGGTGAACTGTTCGCGTTCGGCCAGCGGCCGGTAGACCAGGAAGTACCCGGCGGTGACGGCGGCGACGGCCGACAGCACGCTGACGATCAGCGTGACCCGTCGGGCCCGTGGTCCGGGGGCGTCGTACAACACGCTCTGCTGCTGGCTCATGACGTGGTTCCTCCGGTGACGGCTGCGGCGCTCGCCGGGGACGGGGCGGTCATCTGGCCACCGCCCGGCGGGCCTCGACCCGGTCGAGCAGCAGCCCGAGCGGCACGGTCATGATCAGGAAGCCGATCGAGATGCCGACGAAGACCGGGATGATCGGCTCGCCGAGGGCGCTGGTCAGGTTCTGCGCCGAGTTGGACAGGTCACCGACCACCCCGAAGAAGCCGGCCAGCGCCGAATTCTTGATCATGGCGATGATGACGCTGCCCAGCGGGACGATCGCGGCCTTCCACGCCTGGGGGAGTACCACGTACCGCAGGTTCTGGGTGAAGGTCAGGCCGATCGCGCGGGCGGCCTCCGCCTGACCGGGCGGCACCGCGTTGATCCCGCTGCGGATCGCCTCGCAGACGAACGCACCGGTGTAGACGCTCAGCGCGATGATCGCGAACCGAAAGTACGGCAGGTCGATGCCGAGCCGGCTGAACACGATGCTCAGCCCGGGGATCCGCAGGAAGTCGGCGTTCGACCCGAGTGCGGGCAACCCGAAGGCCGAGAAGAACATCACGACGGTCAGCGGCACGTTGCGCAGCACCGTCACGTACGCCCCGCCGAGCCAGCGTAGCGGCGGCACCGGTGAGATCCGCAGGATCGCGACGAGCGTGCCGATCAGCAGCGCGCCGGTCGCGGACAGCAGACACAGCTGCAGGGTGAGCCAGAAACCTCCGACGAAGACGTCGAAGTGGTCGACGAGCACTCTCACACGAAAGACCCTTCTGCGAACCGTCCACCTGGGCGACCGGCCGGCCCGGAGCTGACTGCGCCGGGCCGGCCGGGATCGATCAGGGGCGACCTTCGACGGTCAGTAGCGGTCGACCGCAGGACCGGTTGGGGTGTTGTCGTCGAAGGCACCTGCGGTGGACTCCCACGCCGCGGCGTACGAGCCGTCGTCGTAGATCTTCTCCAGGGTGTCGTTGATGAAGTCGCGGAACGCGTCGTCGCCCTTCTTCACCCCGATGCCGTACGGCTCCTCGGTGAACTGCTCACCGGCCAGCTTGAAGTCGCCCTCGTTGTCGGCGATGAAGCCGAGCAGGATCACGTTGTCCGTGGTGACCGCGTCGACCTGACCGCCGCGCAGCGCGTCCACACACTTCTCGTAGACGTCGAAGAGCACCAGCTGCTCGCCGACATCCGCCAGGTACTCCTGGATGTTCTCCGCCGGCGTCGAACCCTGCACCGAGCAGATCTTCTTGTCCCCGGCCTCGAACGACTCCGGCCCGGTGATCGAGTCGTCGTCGGCGCGGACCATGATGTGCTGGCCGGCGACGTAGTACGGGCCGGCGAAGTCGATCCGCTCCTTGCGGGTGGGGTTGATCGTGTAGGTGGCCACGACGATGTCGACCCGGTCCTGCTCCAGCAGCTCCTCGCGGACCGCGGACGGCGCTTCGACGTACTCGATGTCGTCGGCGGCGATGCCCAGCTCGGCCGCGATCAGCTTGGCAATCTCGACGTCGAAGCCGGCCGGCTCACCGTCGAGGCCCAGCTTACCGAAGCCGGGCTGGTCGAACTTGGTGCCGACGGTCATGGTGCCGGCCTCGCTCAGCTCGGCCATCGTGGTACCGGCCTCGAAGCTCGGCGTCGCCACGTCGGGGTTCTCACTGCCGGTGCCGTCCCCGCCGCTGTCGCCGCAGGCCGCCATGGACACCGCCAACGCGGCCGTTGCGGCTACCGCCGCCATACGTGACATACGCATTGCTCAGTGTTCTCCTTCACGATGGGAAGCCCGCCGGGTCGCGGCCGACTCCACGTTGGATGAAACTCGTCCTCGAGCGGGATGTCAGTGGGTGAGGATCTTGGACAGGAAGTCCTTCGCCCGGTCGCTGCGCGGGTTGCTGAAGAACTCGGTGGGCGGGGCGTCCTCGACCAGCTGCCCGTCGGCCATGAAGATGACCCGGTTCGCGGCGTGCCGGGCGAAGCCCATCTCATGGGTGACGACGACCATCGTCATCCCCTCGGCTGCCAGCGAGGTCATCACGTCCAGCACCTCGCCGACCATCTCCGGGTCGAGCGCGCTGGTCGGCTCGTCGAACAGCATCGCCTTGGGCTGCATCGCCAACGCCCGGGCGATCGCCGCCCGCTGCTGCTGACCGCCGGAGAGCTGAGCCGGGAACTTGTCCGCCTGGTTGGCGATGCCAACCCGGTCGAGCAGTTGCAGTGCCCGATCGCGGACCACCGACGCCTTCTCCCGGCGTACCTTCATCGGGCCGAGCGTGACGTTGTCCAGGATCGTCCGGTGCGCGAACAGGTTGAACGACTGGAACACCATGCCGACCTCGCTGCGCAGCCGGGCCAGGGCCCGGCCCTCCGCCGGCAGTGGTCGGCCGTCGAACAGGATGGTCCCGGAGCTGATCGGCTCCAGCCGGTTGATCGCGCGGCACAGAGTGGACTTGCCGGAGCCGGACGGCCCGATCACCACCACCACTTCACCACGGTCGACCGAGAGGTCGACGTCCTGGAGCACGTGCAGTGGACCGAACCACTTGTTGACTCCGCTGAGCACGATCAGCGGCTCACTGGTTGTCACCGTCATGCACCGTCCCTGTCCATGCACCGTCCTCGTCGTCACGATCGGTCGAGGTCACCTCACGTGGTCCCGCCACTTTAGGCGGCGTGATGTGTCGGAAGGCAACTCAAATGGTCACGGAGCGGTAACACAGCCCACGTGCCGGCTGCTGTCCGGGCAACATGATCGTATGGCGATTGCACCGTTCTGCACCACGCTGTGGAACTGGTCCGTCGACGGACCGCTCGCCCCAGGTCAGATCCGAGCCACCCTCGCGGCCATCATCGGTCGTCCGGTGGTGTCGCTGGGTGGGGCTTCGGCGGAGCGGTTCCCCGACGGCGTGGTGCTCTGCGACGTCTGGGACGGGGCCGGGGACTTCCCGGTGAACGTCGACTGCTACGCCGCACCGGTCGACCCGCCCGAGCACCGGGTCCTCGCCGCATTCGCCCGCCGGACCGGACGTCGCTGCGTACTCGCCGACGACACGCTCGACGCGACCCGCCACCTGCTGGTGTCCCCGGACGGCACGGTCCGTCCGGTGCACCTGGACATCGAACCGACCAGCGTCGGTGACCGCCGCACCAACCTGCGGCTGTGCAGCCTGACCGACCCCGGCTGCCGGGCCGGGTTGTTCTGCGGCGGCTCGCAGTGGGGGCCCGACTCGGTGGCTCCGACACTCGCCGCGTGATCCCGGCGGCGGGCGGCCGGCTACGCTGTCTGATGTCATGACTACCAGCGCAGCACACGCCCGCCACCCACGTACCTACCAGGTGCGCACCTACGGCTGCCAAATGAACGTGCACGACTCCGAACGGATCTCCGGCCTGCTGGAATCGGCCGGCTACGTCCGGGCGGGGGAGTCCGACGATCCGGACGTCGTCGTCTTCAACACCTGCGCGGTGCGGGAGAACGCCGACAACCGGCTGTACGGCAACCTCGGTCACCTGCGACCGGTCAAGGAGAAGCGGCCGCAGATGCAGATCGCGGTCGGCGGCTGCCTCGCGCAGAAGGACCGGGGCGAGATCGTCCGCCGGGCCCCCTGGGTCGACGTCGTCTTCGGCACGCACAACATCGGTGCGCTGCCGACCCTGCTGGACCGGGCCCGGCACAACTCCGCCGCCGAGGTGGAGATCCTCGAGTCGCTGGAGGTCTTCCCCTCCACCCTGCCGACCCGGCGGGAGTCGACCTACGCCGGCTGGGTGTCGATCTCCGTCGGCTGCAACAACACCTGCACCTTCTGCATCGTGCCGTCGCTGCGCGGCCGGGAGAAGGACCGCCGGCCCGGCGACGTCCTCGCCGAGGTACGGGCCCTGGTCGACGAGGGTGTGCTGGAGGTGACCCTGCTCGGCCAGAACGTCAACTCCTACGGCGTCGAGTTCGGTGACCGGTTCGCGTTCGGCAAGCTGCTACGCGCCTGCGGCGGGATCGACGGGCTGGAACGGGTCCGGTTCACCAGCCCGCACCCGAAGGACTTCACCGACGACGTGATCGCCGCGATGGCCGAGACCGACAACGTCTGCCATTCGCTGCACATGCCGCTGCAGTCCGGTTCGGACGCCGTGCTGCGGGCGATGCGCCGCTCCTACCGGGCCGACCGCTACCTCGGCATCATCGACAAGGTACGGGCGGCGATGCCCGACGCGGCGATCACCACCGACATCATCGTCGGTTTCCCCGGCGAGACCGACGCCGACTTCGAACGCACCCTCGACGTGGTACGGGCCGCCCGGTTCTCCTCGGCGTTCACCTTCCAGTACTCGAAACGCCCCGGCACTCCGGCCGCCGACATGCCCGGCCAGCTGCCGAAGCCGGTCGTGCAGGAGCGCTACGACCGGTTGATCGCCTGCCTGGAGGAGATCACCTGGGCGGAGAACCGTCGGCTGCTCGGCCAGACCGTCGAGGTGCTGGTCGCGGTCGGCGAGGGCCGTAAGGACGGGCGGACCGGGCGGCTGTCCGGCCGGGCCCGCGACGGCCGGTTGGTGCACTTCGACGCCGGTCGGCTCGCCGGACGCGTTCGCCCCGGCGACCTGGTCGAGGTGGTCGTCAGCTACGCGGCACCGCACCACCTCAACGCCGACGGCGAGCCGGTCGCTCACCGCCGGACCCGGGCCGGCGACGCGTACGAGGCGGGGCAGACGCCACGTACCGGCGGGGTGCTGCTGGGGCTGCCGACGGTGGGTGCACCACCCCCGGCGACACTGGCCACCTCGGCCTGCGACCGCTGAACCCTGTCAGCCGCGTCTGACCCGGGTGCCGTCAGCTGCTGATCCGGCACCGCGCCGTCTCCCGGCCGCACCGCGCGGCCGGGAGACGGACGTCATCGGGTCAGAGGCCGATCTTGCCGGTGCCGGCGCCGTTCGTGACGACGGACTTCACCTGGCTGGCGGTGGTCAACGAGTAGGAGTACGGGATGCTCGCGACCCCGCCGGCGGTTTCCGGGGTGCCGGAGTTCACGAAGTGGTTGTTGCGGGCGACGAGGGTGCCCGGGTCCGACGCGGCGTAGCCGACGTGCGTCGGGTCGTCGACGTTTTCGAAGTAGTTGCCCTCGACGAGAACGCCGGCGTCCATGGTGGAGGCGACACCGTAGTCGTTGTCGTAGTAGTAGTTGTTGAACACATGCACCGGGTTGCCGAACCGGACCCGCGGATGCCGGGAACCGGAGCCGTCGAACCAGTTGTGGTGGTAGGTGACCCGCAGGTGACCGCGGTCCTGGCTGGCGTTGTTGTCCGAGTGGCCGAGCAGCATCGACTTGCTGTGGTTGAAGACGCGGTTCCACGACACCGTGATGTAGTCGGAACCGCGCTTGATGTCCACGGCTCCGTCGTACCCGTTGGTGAAGCTGTTGTGGTCGACCCAGACGTTGGTGGACTCAGTCTGGACGTTGATGGCGTCGTCGTTCCAGTTGCGGAAGTTGATGTTGCGGATGATCACGTTCCGCTGGTTGCTGATGTTGAATCCGCAGCCGGAGATCGTGGCTGAGGAGCCGACGCCGACGATCGTCTTGTTGCTGCCGACGTTCAGCATGCCGGAGCAGGAAATCGTCCCGGAAACCCGGATGACGGCGGAGCCGGATCCGCTGATCGCCGAGGACAGCGCCGAGGAACTGGTGACGGTGGTCGGGGAAGCGTTGCCGCCACCGGTGGTGCCGCCGTTCTGAGTGGCCCAGCCGACCAGGCCGGTCGGCGTCTGGCCGGGTGGCGGCGTGGTCGGGTTCGGTGGCGGTGTGGTCGGGTTGGGCGGTGGTGTCGTCGGGTTGGGCGGCGGCGTGGTCGGGTTGGTGCCACCGGTGCAGGCCACGCCGTTCAGGCTGAAACTGCTCGGTGCCGGGTTGGACGAGTTGTTCCAAGACCCGTTGAAGCCGAACGAGACGCTTGCGTTCGAACCGAGGTTGCCGTTGTAGCTCACATTGCGAGCGGTGACGGAGCTCCCGCTCTGCGAGATGTCGGCGTTCCACGCCTGAACGACCTGTTGGCCGGCGCCAAAGGTCCACTGCAGGGACCAGGACGACATCGCGTCGCCGAGGTTGGTGAGGACGACGTTGCCGGTGAAACCTCCCGGCCACTGGGAGGCGACCGAGTAGTCGACTCGGCAGCCGGTAGCGGCGTGGGCGGTGCTTGCGCTGACGACCGTGGCACCGGTCAGGGCGACGGCAGCGACCGCAGTGGTGGCCAGTGCCGTGCGGCGCCGTGCTGCGTGCATCGAGATCTCCTTACGGCATGGCGGGGTGCGTCGCCGGTGGGAGAGCCAGCCCGGGTTGGCTCGCAGGTGCGGAGTGCTGGCGGTGCACCACGCCGCAGGTATGACAGGGCGGGTCCCGCTGGACGGGCGGGGAAGCGCTTTCCTTAGCAAAACATAGAAGGATGGCGATGTCAAAGGGTTGTGTCATGAGCAGGCCGTAGGGCGCCTCTCAGCCACGAGAGCGACCGGGTTGCCGGACCCGCCAGAGCTCGCAGGCGGCATCGGGCCGCCGGCCGCTGACAGTTGCTGGCGGCCGGCGGCACTCAGGGGCATCCGCCGCCGGGTCCGGGCTCGGATGTCGCCGGTGTCGAGTCAGTGTTCGTCGGTCGGCTACCCGGTTGGCGCTACTTGGCCTGCTCCGCGAGTGCCAGGAACTGCCGCTTGCCGGCGAGCGCCTTCTCCGCCTCGCGGATCCGCTTGGCGTCACCGGCCGCCCTGGCCCGCTCCAGCCGCTGCTCGGCCTCGGCGACCTGCTCGCGCATCTGGGTTAACAGAGGATTCGCCGACGGCTCGGTACGCCGCCAGGCCGAGTCCATCGTTTCCCGTACCCGGTCCTCGATTGCTCGCAGTCGACGGTCCAGCCCTGACGCCGACTCGCGTGGCACCCGGCCGATGTCGTGCCACTGGCCCTGCACCTCACGCAGCTTCGCCTGCGCGGTACGCGGATCCGCGTCGATGTCGACGGCCTCCAGCTCGGTCAGCAGCGCCTGCTTGCGCTCCAGATTGGCGCGCTGCTCGGCGTCGCGGGCCGAGAAGACCTCGCTGCGGCGGGTGAAAAAGGTGTCCTGCGCCGAACGGAACCGTTCCCACAGCTTCTGCTCCGCCTCCTTTGAGGCGCGTGGGGCGGCCTTCCACTCGGCCATCAGCTCCTTGAGCCGGCTCGCGGTGCTGGCCCAGTCGGTCGACTCGGCCAGCGCCTCGGCCTCGGCGACCAGTTCGTTCTTGGCCGACTGGGCCTGCTTGCGCTGCGCGTCGAGGGTGGCGAAGTGCGCGCCGCGCCGGCGGGTGAACCCGTCCCGGGCGGCGGCGAACCGCTTCCACAGCTCCCCGTCGGTCTTCTTGTCGACACCGCGGATCGTCTTCCACTCGTCGAGGATCTCCCGGAACCGGTCGCCGGCGCTCTTCCACCCGGTCGACTCGGCCGCGAGCTGCTCGGCCTCGGCCACCAGCTCGGTCTTACGGGCCAGCGCGGCAGCGCGGGCGGCGTCGCGGGCCGCTCTGGCCTGCGCCGCCTTCTCCTCGGCGAGAGTCGCCAGCTTGTCCAGCCGGTCGGCCAGCGAATCGAGGTCGCCGACCACATGGGCCTCGGCCAGCGATCCGCGCAGTCGTCGGATCGTGCTGAGCGAATGCGTCGCGTCGGCGGCGCCGGACTGCAACCGGGCCTCCGTCAGATCGACCTCCGTCACCAGGTCGGCGAACCGGCGGGCGAAGTGTGCCAGGCCTTCCTCCGGCGCTCCAGCCTGCCAGGATCCGACCGCGCGCTCCCCTTCGGCAGTCTTGACGTAGACCGTGCCGTCCGCATCAACCCGTCCGAAGGAAGTCCAGTCGCTCATGTGCCCATCCTCGTTCTCCCGGCGTCGCAGGATCGAGATGTCCCGATGGACGCCGCCACGGCGCAGTTAGGTTGCGGGTAAGTTTCCCCCGCGCATTGTCACAGGTCCAACCCTGCCGGCGTCGAGCGCCTGTCGCCGACCGTGACCATACGGTGTCCTTGTCGGTGGTTGGCCCACGAGTCGGTGCCAAAGGGGCCAAATTTCTACACTCAAGGTGATTGGTCGACTGCGTGGCGCAACAGGGGTCGCGGGTTACCGTGGACGCCGTGCCCCCGCTGCGCGTCGCCTTCTGCCCGCACCCGCCGGTGATCGTTCCCGAACTGGCCGGCGGGGCCGCCGCCGAGCTCGACGAGCTGCGGCGCGCCGCCACCGACGCCGTCCGGTCACTGGTCGACTGCTCCGCCGAGCGAATCGTGGTCATCGGCACCGACGATCCGTCCACCGATCTCGATCCGACGACAGCTCCCGATCCGACGGAGCGGGTCTGGCGGCCACCGTTGTCCGCCAGCTTCCGGCCCTGGGGTGCGGCGGTCGACGTACCCCTGGGCGCGTCCCTGGACCCGGCGGCCCCAGCCTTCGGCGCCACGTCGACCGGTGCCTGCGGCCGCCTGCCGCTGAGCCTGACCGTCGCGGCGTGGTTGCTCACCCGCGCCGGCGTCGACCCCGCTGGTACGACGGTCGAGATGGTCGCGGTCCCCGCCGGTACGCCCCCCGAACAGTGCCGACAGCGCGGCCGGCTGCTCGCCGGCTCCGCCGCAGCGGGACCCGGGACCGTCGCCCGACCGTGGGCGGCCCTGGTGATGGGGGACGGCTCCGCATGCCGAGGTCTCGCCTCGCCCGGCTACCAGGATGCCCGGGCGGAACCCTTCGACGACGAGGTGGCCGCCGCCCTGGCCACGGCCGACCACCGGAGACTCGCCCGTCTCGACTCGGCCCTCGCCGGAGCGCTGCGGGTCGCCGGCCGTGCCGCGTGGCAGGTGGCCGCCGGCAGCGTTGCGGCCGGCGCCACGAACGGCGGTGCGGCGGTCGGTGACGTGATCGACTGGACCGGCCGGCTCACCTACTACGCCGCACCGTACGGCGTCGCGTACTTTGTCGCCTCGTGGGACCGGAACTGACCAACGGCCGCGGCACCGGGCCGCGCCGACCACCGACGATCCGCCCGGACCGGGTGGTGGCGGTGATCGGCCCGACCGCGGCCGGCAAGTCCGCGCTGAGCATCACCCTCGCCGAGCAACTCGGCGCCGAGGTGGTCAATGCCGACTCGATGCAGCTGTACCAAGGGCTGGACATCGGCACCGCCAAGCTCACCGTCGACGAACGGGCCGGCGTACCGCACCACCTGCTCGACATCTGGCCGGTCACCGCGCCGGCTAGCGTCGCCGAGTACCAGCGACTGGCCCGCGCCGCCATCGACGACATCCTGCGCCGGGGACGGCTGCCGCTGCTGGTCGGCGGCTCCGGCCTGTACGTGCGGGCGGTGCTGGAGAAATTCGACTTCCCCGGAACCGACCCGGCGTTGCGCGACCGGCTCGAAGCCGAACTCGCCGAAACCGGCCCGGCTCCGCTGCACGCCCGGCTGGCCGCCGCCGACCCGGCGGCCGCCGCCGCGATCCTGCCCGGTAACGGGCGACGGATCATCCGGGCGCTGGAGGTGATCGAGCTGACCGGGCAACCGTTCGCCGCCGCCCTGCCGGAACCGGTGCCCCACTACGACGCCGTACAACTCGGTGTCGACCTGCCCACCGGGCAGCTCGACGAACGGATCGCCCGCCGGGTGGACCGGATGTGGCAGCAGGGCCTGGTCGACGAGGTCCGTGCGCTGCTCGGGCAGGGCCTGCGGGACGGCCGTACGGCCAGCCGGGCGCTCGGCTACCAGCAGGTGCTGCGAATGCTCGACGGCGAGTACGACGACGAACAGGCCCGAGCGGACACGGTACGGGCGACCCGCCGGTTCGTCCGCCGGCAACGTTCCTGGTTCCGCCGCGACGCCCGGGTGCGCTGGCTCGACGGCGCCGACCCGGACCTGGTCCGGACGGCGCACGCCGCGTTGCGCGCTCTGCGGCGCTGAGCGGCGCGGCTGGTGCCGACCCGGTCCGGGTACCGCGCCGAAACCCGGTCCGGGTACCGCCAGCCGCCCGGGGTCAGTTGTCGGCTGCCGCTGACCGTTGCGCGATGGCGGGCACACCGGCCGGGGCGGTGGCCACGGCCGGCTGCGCGACGACGGCCGGCTGGGCGGCCGCGTCCGAGGCCTGCGCCGCGGCTCGGACCGCAGCGGCCACCGCCGGCGCCACCCGGGGATCGAACACGCTCGGCACGATCACCGTCGGATTGATCCGATCCTCGCCCACCACGTCGGCGATGGCGCGCGCCGCCGCCAACGCCATGTCGTCGGTGAACGACTCCGCGTGGGCGTCGAGCATGCCCCGGAACACGCCCGGAAACGCCAGTACGTTGTTGATCTGGTTCGGCTGGTCGGAACGCCCCGTCGCGACCACCGCCGCGTGTCGACGGGCCTCGCGCGGATCTACCTCGGGGTCCGGGTTCGCCAACGCGAACACGATCGAATTCGGCGCCATGGTGGCGATGTCGTCACCGGTCAGCAGGTTCGGCGCGCTCACCCCGATGAACACGTCCGCGCCCCGCAGCGCGCCGGGCAGATTTCCGGCGTACCCGGTCGAGTTGGTGTGCTCGGCCAGCCACTGCCAGGTGGGGTTCAGCCCGCTCAGCCCGCGGTGCAGCGCCCCCGGCCGGTCGTAGGCGATGACGTCCCCGACGCCCTGACGCAGCAGCAGCTTGATGATGGCGGTGCCGGCCGCGCCCGCCCCGGAAACCACCACCCGTACGTCGCGCAGCTGCTTGCCGACCACCCGCAGCGCGTTGGTCAACGCGGCCAGCACGCAGATCGCCGTACCGTGCTGGTCGTCGTGGAAGACCGGGATGTCGAGCAGCTCCCGCAGCTTCGCCTCGATCTCGAAGCAGCGCGGCGCGGCGATGTCCTCCAGGTTGATCCCGCCGTAGCCGGGGGCGATGGCCCGTACGATCGACACGATCTCGTCCGGGTCCTGGGTGTCCAGCACCACCGGCCAGGCGTCGACATCGCCGAACCGCTTGAACAGCGCCGCCTTGCCCTCCATCACCGGCAGCGCGGCCGCCGGACCGAGATTGCCCAGCCCGAGCACTGCCGAACCGTCGGTCACCACCGCCACGGTGTTGCGCTTTATGGTCAGCCGGCGCGCGTCGGCCGGATTGTCGGCGATCGCCAAGCACACCCGCGCCACCCCCGGCGTGTACGCCCGGGACAGTTCGTCCCGGTTACGCAGCGACACCTTCGGGGCCACCTCGATCTTGCCGCCCAGATGCAGCAGGAACGTCCGGTCCGACACCTTGCGGACCTCGACGCCGTCGAGTGCCTCGAGCTCCTTGACCACGTCGTCGGCGTGCGCCGCGTCGGCCGTGTCGCAGGTCAGGTCGACCACCACGCTGACCGGGTCGGAGTCGACCACGTCGAGCGCGGTGACGATGGCACCGGCCTCGCCGACACAGGTGGTCAACCGGCCGATCGCCGACGCGTCGGCGGGAATGCTGATCCGGATGGTGATGGAGAAGCCGGCACTGGGCAGGCGGGTGGTCGCCACGGGATCCCTCCGTCGTTGGTGGGGGCGGCCGGACCGGGCCGCTGCACCATTCTTGCGCGTGATCCGCACCGTGCCCGCTCCGCCCCGCGTACGGCGTGCCGTAGCCGTTCAGCCGCAGGTCGCGGTGGCCCTCACCCGGCCCGGCGTCGGCTGCGAACGGGCCGGCACAGGCCACGAACCGGCCCGGTGCCGGCCGCGCGGGCAGCCCGGGTCCTGATATGTAGGTGCGGCGCGGCCGTCGGCATGTCACGATCGAATCCTGAGGAGGCAGCTTTTGCGTACATATCGTGCCGAGGAGACGGTTCACCCGCCGCTCCACCTGTCGACCGCCGCCGACCCGGACGGCCGGACCGGCCCGGTCGAGCCGACAGACGACGACACCACCGTCGGCGACCTGGAGCTGGCCGATCGGCACGCGCTGCGCCGCGTCGCCGGGCTCTCCACCGAACTCGCCGACATCACCGAGGTCGAGTACCGCCAGCTGCGGCTGGAGCGCGTGGTGCTGGTGGGAGTGTGGGAAAGCGGGACGGTGACCGACGCGGAGAATTCGATAACCGAGCTCGCCGCGCTCGCCGAGACGGCCGGGTCCCAGGTCCTGGAGGGCCTGATCCAGCGCCGCGACCGGCCCGACCCGGCCACCTACGTCGGCCGGGGCAAGGTCGGCGAACTCAGCGACGTGGTGCTCGCCTCCGGCGCTGACACGGTGATCTGCGACGGCGAACTCTCCCCGTCGCAGCTGCGCAACCTGGAGCAGAGGGTCAAGGTCAAGGTCATCGACCGGACCGCGCTGATCCTGGACATCTTCGCTCAGCACGCCAAGAGCAAAGAGGGCAAGGCCCAGGTCGAGCTGGCCCAGCTGGAGTACCTGCTGCCCCGGCTGCGCGGCTGGGGCGAAACGCTGTCCCGGCAGACCGGCGGCAGCGGCCGCGGCGGCGGCGCTGGCGGCGGCGTCGGCCTGCGCGGCCCCGGTGAGACCAAACTGGAAACCGACCGGCGCCGGATTCGAACCCGGATCGCCCGCCTACGGCGGGAGATCAAAGGCATGCGGACGGTACGTGAGACCAAACGCGCCCGCCGCACCCGCAACGCGGTGCCGGCGGTGGCGATCGCCGGCTACACCAACGCCGGCAAGTCCAGCTTGCTGAACCGGATCACCGGTGCCGGGGTGCTGGTCGAGGACGCACTGTTCGCCACCCTCGACCCGACCACCCGCCGGGCGCACGCCGCCGACGGCCGGGTCTACACCCTGTCGGACACCGTCGGCTTCGTCCGGCACCTGCCGCACCAGATCGTCGAGGCGTTCCGTTCCACCTTGGAGGAGGTTGCCGAGGCCGACCTGGTGGTGCACGTGGTCGACGGTGCCCATCCCGACCCCGAGGAACAGGTCCGCGCGGTCCGCGAGGTGCTCGCCGAGGTCGGCGCCGACCGCCGCCCCGAGTTGCTGGTCGTCAACAAGATCGACGCCGCCAGCGAGGAGGAGTTGCTGCGGCTCAAACGGCTCTGGCCCGACGCGATCTTCGTCTCCGCCCGGCAGGCCCGGGGCATCGACGACCTGCGCGCCGCCATCGAGCAACGGCTGCCGCGACCGGCCATCCAGGTCAGCGTGATGCTGCCGTACCACCGGGGTGACCTGGTGTCCCGGGTGCACCACCGGGGTGAGGTCCTCGGCACCCGGCACACCGCCGCCGGTACGCTGCTGCAGGCGCGCGTCGACGAGGCACTCGCCGCTGAACTCCAACCGTTCCTCACCCCGGGCGAGTGACATTCCTTTCGCAAACCCAGTGATCCGCCGAAGACTTCACGTGATTGATCACGGTGTAACAGTCGGACTCAGGCCGGCGTGCGACACTCGTCGGATGCGTCGGCTCCTGACCCCGGCCACGATCGCCGTCGGACTACTCACGATCCACCTCCTGGCTCCGGCCGGCCCCGCCATGGCCCTGCCCGCTCAGGACCCGTCCCCGCCCGCTGCCCAGCAGGTGACACCGGGCGAGCCGGTGTGCGAGATCATCGACGAGCGGCTCCGGGAGATCTCCGGTCTCGTCGCCACCGCCGACGGCTACGTCGTGGTCAACGACAGCACCGAGATCGACAGCAACGAGCGGGTGTTCTTCCTCGACTCGTCCTGCGACGTCGCCAACGCTGTCCGGTACCCCACGCCGCCGCTGGACCCGGAGGACCTGGCGATCTCCCCGGACAGGCAGACCCTCTGGATCGCCGATGTCGGGGACAACCCGACCGCCGACGAACGTCGGGCGACGATCGCGCTGTGGTCCCTGCCGGCCGACGGCTCCGCCCAGCCGGTCATCCACCGGCTCAGCTACCCGGACGGCCCGCACGACGCCGAGGCACTGCTGATCGCCGACGACGGCACTCCGCTGATCATCACCAAGGAGACCGGTCCGTCCGGCCTGTACCGACCGATCGAACCACTTCGCAGCGACAACACCGACCCGGTACCGATGGAGCGGGTCGGCGAACTCGAACTGCCCACCACCAGCACCCCGAACCTGTTCGCCGCCGCCGGCCGGCTCACCGTCACCGGCGCGGCTCGGTCCCCGGACGGCAGCCGGATTGCCCTGCGCACCTACGCCGATGCCTTCGAGTGGGACCTGCCAGCCGACGGCGACATCGTCACGACGCTCACCACCGAACGCCCCCGGGCCACCCCGCTCACCGACCCGTTCGGCGAGTCGATCGCCTACTCCCCGGACGGCACCACCTTCCTCACCATCTCCGACGTCGCCACCCTCGACGAGGGGACCCCGGTGGAGATCCTGCGTTACACCCCGAGCACCGAGGTCGCGGCCGAGGCCGACGACGCCGGCGGCGGCAGCGACCGGGACGGGCCGTCCTGGCTCAACCGGATCAGCCTGCAGGAGGTCAACCTGCTGATCGCGGCGGTCGGTGTACTCGGCGCACTGCTGGTCGGGCTCGGCATCTTCGGCATCGTCCGGGCCCGGCGGTCGGCGCGTTCGGCGGCGATCAGCGGACGCGGTGCGGGCCGCGCCGACCGCGACCCGGACCGGTCCGACCGCGACCCGGGGGACCGGGACCGCGCCGCGGCCTACGCCAGCGATTCGCTGGGCAGCGGCGCGTATGCCAGCGATTCGCTGGGCAGCGGTGCCTACGCGAGCGGCACACCGGGCAGCGGCGCGCTGCCCGGTGGCGGCCCAGGCCCGGCCGGCCGCAAAGCCGGCGGTGTCTACGGCGCGGCGAAACCCGCCGCCGGGTCGGCCGCCCCGGCCGCCCCAAGCGGTGGCGGCGTCTACGGCGGGGCGGCGGCAAGACCGCCCGCCGGTGGCGGCACGTACGGCGCGGCCAAGCCCGCCGCTGGTGGCCGGGCCGGTGTCTACGGGGCCGCGGCACCGCCGCCGGACACCGGCGGCTACCGCCCGGCCGGCGGGGTCGACTCCGGGGCGGTGTACGGGGCGGCGAAACCGGCGCCACCGGCCCGGCCCGGCGCGGCCGGCGTCTACGGCGGTGCCGGGCACTCCGGCCGATCACGCGACCGCGGGGAGGCACGCGAGCCAGGCGGATCCTGGGACCTCGGCGGCGACTACCCAGGCGACGGCTACCCAGCCGACCGATACGACCAGCCACGAGCTGGCAGCGGGCCGCGTCCACCCGCCGGGCGCGGCGAGCGGGAACCCGGCGTCTACGGCCGGTCCGCCCCCGAGTACCCGGACGAATGGCGCGGCTGACACCTTGCGGCTGACGCCCCGCCGAGGTCTGGCACCCGCCGGGTCAGACCCGGCGGAGTACCGCCACCACCCGGCCCATGATGGTGGCCTCGTCACCGGGGATCGGGTCGAACGCGGCGTTGTGCGGCATCAACCAGACGTGCCCGTCGCGCCGCCGGTAGGTCTTCACCGTTGCCTCGCCGTCGATCATCGCGGCGACGATCTCCCCGGAGTCGGCGGTCGGCTGCTGACGTACCACCACCCAGTCGCCGTCGCAGATCGCCGCGTCGATCATCGAATCGCCCTTGACCTGCAGCATGAACACCTCACCCTCGCCGACCAGCTCGCGGGGAAGTGGGAAGACGTCCTCCACCGCCTGCTCGGCCAGGATCGGGCCACCGGCGGCGATCCGGCCCAGCATCGGCACGTACGCCGGAGCCGGCCGCAGCGCCCGCTCGGCCTCGTCGTCGGCGGCGTCGTGCGGCGGACGCACGTCGACCGCCCGGGGACGGTTCGGATCCCGGCGCAGGAAGCCTTTGCGCTCCAACTCCTTGAGCTGGTACGCGACGCTGGACGGGGAGACCAGGCCGACCGCCTCGCCGATCTCCCGCACGCTCGGCGGGTAGCCGTGCCGGTCCACCCAGCTGCGGATGAACTCCAGGATCCGGCGCTGCCGGGCGGTCAACTCACCGTTGACCGGCTCGGGGAAGGCGCTCACCACCGGTGTCACGGCGCGCAACCGGGACTCGCCGGAGCGGCTGCCCCGCCGCCCACGTACCGACGCGCCGGCGTTGACCGTTGTCGCACCGCCGCTGCCGCTACCCTGCTGGGGCGGGCCCGCCCTGTCGTCGCTCGACACATCCGTCCTCTCCCCGGCCGTCAGATCGCCTCCTGATCGGCACCATCGGTGTCGACCAAGACGGTAACCAGAGATCCGGTCAGGTTCAAACATCTGTACGAGATGTTGTCGCGTGTCGCGTCGGTGCATGCCGTGTCATGTCGGTGTGTGTCGTTCCGGTGCACCGTCACGCGTCGGTCGTGGCGGAATCTGTGGTAGAAAAATCATCGTACACACGTTCGATCGGATTTCGGTGGCGGCATGAGTGGTAACCCTCGGGCAGGGATCGGTGTTGGCAGAGTGACGACGCGCCGAAGGGTGCCGGCCAACTTGACCGGACCACGGTTGCGGCCTACCGTCGACCCCAACATCTAGTAGTTACAAGGGCGTAAGTTGTCCACAGGTTGGGTCTCCTGACTGAGAGCAACGTCTCCAGCAGGCTGGCCCCGCGTACCCGCGTAAGCCGCGGTGACCACTGCGCGCCCATCTCGACCTCGCGGCTCGACGGAAGGGACATCGGCATGCGCTGCCCGTACTGCCGGCACGCCGACTCGCGCGTGGTCGACTCGCGGGAAGCCGACGATGGCCAGCTCATCCGCCGCCGCCGGTCCTGCCCGGAGTGCGGCAAACGGTTCACCACCGTCGAGGAGGCGGTGCTCGCCGTGGTCAAACGCAGCGGCGTCACCGAGCCGTTCAGCCGTTCCAAGATCATGGGCGGGGTGCGCAAGGCCTGCCAGGGCCGACCGGTGGACGACGACGCGATCGCCCTGCTGGCCCAGAAGGTCGAGGAGACCGTCCGGGCCAAGGGCGCGGCCGAGATTCCCAGCCACGACGTCGGGTTGGCGATCCTCGGACCGCTGCGTGAGCTGGACGAGGTGGCGTACCTGCGGTTCGCCAGCGTCTACCGGTCCTTCGACTCGCTGGACGACTTCGAACGCGAGATCGAGACGCTGCGGGCCGCCGCCGGGGCGCGGGAGGCCGCGACGACCCCGGTGGCGGCCGGGCCCGCGCCCGGCCCCGGCTGACCGGCCCCGCGGCGAACCCGCAACAGCAAGGCGTACGGCCGACCGCCGGTCCCGGCGGGGCGGGTACGGCCGAGAAAAAAGCTGAACGGCAAGACGGAAACGACCGCGTGGCACGACGCTGCGCGAGAGCCTGAGGGGGCGATCAGATGGCGGGGGAAGGTGTGACCGCGAAGACAGGCGGTAGCGGTAGCGGCGGCACGGCGAAGGCCAACGGTGCGGCCGGTGCGGCCAAGGCCAACGGCAAGGCCGGATCGACGAACGGCAAGGCCGGTTCGGCCGCGGGCTCCAACGCCCGGGTACGGGCCAAGGCCGGCGCGGGTGGCCTGACCGTCGAGCGGGTGTGGACCACGGAGGGCGTGCACCCGTACGACGAGGTGACCTGGCAGCGCCGCGACGTGGTGATGACCAACTGGCGCGACGGCACGGTCAACTTCGAGCAGCGCGGCGTGGAGTTCCCGGAGTCGTGGAGCGTCAACGCGGCAAACATCGTCACCACCAAGTACTTCCGGGGGGCGGTGGGCACCCCGCAGCGGGAGTGGTCGCTCAGGCAACTGATCGACCGGGTGGTGAAGACCTACCGGGCGGCGGGGGAGCAGCACGGCTACTTCGCCACCGGCGCCGACGCCGAGATCTTCGAGCACGAGCTGACCTGGATGCTGCTGCACCAGGTGTTCAGCTTCAACTCGCCGGTCTGGTTCAACGTCGGCACCGCCTCCCCGCAGCAGGTATCAGCGTGCCAGCCGTACCACTCGCTCGTGAGCACGCCGGCCGGCCTCGTCCCGATCGGCAAGCTGGTCGAGGAGAACGCCGTCGGAGCCAAGGTCTACGACGCACACGGGCTGACCCGAATTCTCGCGGTCCAGGCCAATGGCATCAAGGACGTATTGCGCCTGCACACCAAGGCCGGCTACACCCTGGACGTCACCGCAGACCACCTGGTCTGGAAATCGACCGGCGAGAGCACCGGTCGGTTCGTCGAAGCCGGCACCCTGGTCGCTGGCGACACTCTCGAATGGCACCGGCGGAGCAGCGACGGCGAGGCGGAGTTCCACCCCGGCGACGTCCACGAGGCCGCGCTGGCCGGTTGGCTGCAGTCAGACGGCTTCGTCGGACAGTACGACCAGGGCACCAACCGGTCGCTGACGATCGAGGCGATGACCGTCAACGACGACGAACTCAGCTGGGTCGTCGCCGCGATCGACCGGGTCTTCCCTGGCGCACACCGCCACGAACGCCGCGTCGTCACCCAGGACGTCACCCTCGACTGCCGGCGGACCCGGTTGTACGGGGAGAATCTGCGCCCGTTCATCGACAAGTGGGGCCTGCTTGCCCCGGGCACCGAGATGGAGGTGCCGGCAACGCTGTTCACCGCGCCGCTGCCGGTCGTCGCCGCCTATCTGAAGAGCATCTTCCAGGCAGAGGGCTATGTCTCGGCGCGTGAGGCGTCCACCTTGGTCGGCGTGGACATGATCGGCGAGCGGTTGATTCGCGGGCTGCAGCGGCTGCTGCTGCGCTTCGGGATCTTCGCCCGGGTCAGTTTCAAGGCCGACCCGCGACCGAACCGGCACGGCACCTGGTCGTTGCGCATCCAGAACCACGGCGACCGGGACACCTTCGCCGCAGAAATCGGGTTCGTCGACGCCCGCAAGTCCGGCAAGCTGGAGGAGAGCTTTGCCAAGGTGGGCCGGTCCGCCAAGGCGACGAAACGCCTCGTCATCGACCGGGTCGAACCGCTCGGGGCGATGGAGGTCTACGACATCCAGACCGAATCGGGGGAGTACCTCTCCGACAACCTGCGAGTGCACAACTGCTTCATCCTCGCCGTCGACGACTCGATGGATTCAATCCTCGATTGGTACAAAGAGGAAGGGCTGATCTTCAAGGGTGGCTCCGGATCCGGGGTCAACCTGTCCCGGATCCGCTCCTCCAAGGAGCTGCTGTCCAGCGGTGGCACCGCCTCCGGCCCGGTCAGCTTCATGCGCGGCGCCGACGCCTCGGCCGGCACCATCAAGTCCGGCGGCGCCACCCGCCGGGCCGCCAAGATGGTCATCCTCGACGTCGACCACCCCGACATCGAGGAGTTCGTGCAGACCAAGGCCCGTGAGGAGGACAAGATCCGGGCGCTGCGCGACGCCGGGTTCGACATGGACCTCGGCGGTGCCGACATCGTCAGCGTCCAGTACCAGAACGCCAACAACTCGGTCCGGGTCTCCGACGAGTTCATGCGGGCGTACGAGGACGGGGGCAACTTCGACCTGCGGGCCCGGCTCGACGGCTCGGTGATCGACACCGTCGACGCCAAGAAGCTGTTCGGCACCATCGCACAGGCCGCCTGGGAATGCGCCGACCCCGGTCTGCAGTACGACGACACGATCAACGACTGGCACACCTGCCCGGAAACCGGACGCATCACCGCGTCCAACCCCTGCTTCACCGGCGACACCCTGGTCCACACCGACAAGGGGCTGATCCGGTTCGACGCACTCATCGACCGGAGCCGGCAGGGCGAATCGTTTGGCGTCTACACCCACGACGCCACCAACCCGGACGCGCCCGCCGACCAGGTCGTGCTGACCAGCCCCGAAGCGGTCATGATCACCGGGACGAACGAGATCACCCGGCTCGAGTTCAGCAACGGTATGGTGCTGCGCTGCACCCCGAACCACCGGATCTGGACCACCAACCGGGGGTACGTCGAAGCCAGGGACCTCACCCCGGACGACCAGATCCTGCCGATCAACCAGCCCACCCCGGCGACCGCCGCGTCCTGGGAGTTCCGCATGCGCGCGGACGCCAGGGTGTCACCCGGCGACGTCGTGCCGACCAAGTGGCAACGTGAGTCCCGACTGCCGGAGAAGTGGACCGAGGACTTCGCCCACCTGCTCGGCTGGCTGGTCGGCGACGGCTCAGTCCGGGAAGGCACCCCGGGCGTACGCGGCAACGGACCCGGTGCCAGCTGGGTCTACAGCCAGTCCGACCCGGAGGCCATCGTCCAGCGGCACCAGACGGTGCTGGAAAGCATCGTCGGCCTGCGATTCGACCCGGTGCAGATGCCCAACGGCACCGTGCAGCTGCGCAGCAACCGTACTGCCGTCGTCGACTTCCTGACCGGGCTCGGCGTGAGCACTGCCCGCGCCGTGGACAAGCGACTGCCGTCGTCGGTGCTGGAGGCGCCGCCCGAGATCCAGGCCGCCTTCCTGCGCGGGCTGTTCGACGCGGACGGCTGCGCCGCCGAGACCGCCAACGGCACCCGTTACGTCGGGCTCGGCGCGGTCTCGATCGAACTGCTCCGCGAGGCGCAGCGTCTGCTGAGCGGGTTCGGCATCGGCAGCCGGATCTACGCCACCCGCAAGGCCGGTGACACCACTCTCCGGTACACCACGAACGGTGGCGACGAGCGCGATTACCACGGCAAGCAGCTCTACGACCTGCGGATCAGCGGGGAGAACGTCCGCCTGTTCGCCAGCCGGATCGGGTTCGACCACCAGGCCAAGGCCCAGCGGGTGACCCGTTGGCTCGAACAGCACCGGTTCTACCGGACGGATCAGACGGCGAGGTTGGTCAGCCGCGAGTTCGACGGGTTCGAGACCACCTACAACCTGTCCGAGCCGCGCAACCACTCGTACATCGCCAACGGCGTGGTCGTCCGGAACTGCTCGGAATACCTGCACCTTGACAATTCGTCGTGCAATCTGGCGTCGCTTAATCTGATGAAATTCCTGCGGGCCGACGGCGGCTTCGAGGTGGAGAAGTTCGTCCGCTCCGTCGAGTTCGTCATCACCGCGATGGACATCTCCATCTGCTTCGCCGACTTCCCGACGCAGAAGATCGGCGAGACCACCCGGGCGTACCGGCAGCTCGGCATCGGCTACGCCAACCTCGGTGCGCTGCTGATGGCCTCCGGCCTGCCGTACGACTCGGAAGCCGGCCGGTCCTACGCCGCCGCCATAACCTCGGTGATGACCGGTACGGCGTACCGCCGCTCGGCTGAGCTGGCCGGTGTGGTCGGCGCCTACGACGGCTACGCCCGCAACGCCGAGGGCCACAAGCGGGTGATGCGCAAGCACGCCGCCGCCAGTGACGAGATCCGTCCGACCGGCCCGACCGCCACCGCCCTGGCCCGCGAAGCCGCCCGGCAATGGGAAATGGGCAACAAAATTGGCGAGAAAAACGGCTGGCGCAATTCTCAGGCAAGTGTATTGGCGCCCACTGGGACAATAGGCTTGATGATGGATTGCGATACCACCGGCGTCGAGCCGGATTTGGCGCTGGTCAAATTCAAGAAACTGGTCGGCGGCGGTTCGATGCAGATCGTCAACCAGACGGTGCCGCGCGCGCTGCGCAGCCTCGGCTACCCGGAGGAGCAGGTCGAGGCGATCGTCGAGCACATCGCCGACCACGGGCACGTGGTCGACGCGCCGAGCCTGCGAACCGAGCACTACCCGGTGTTCGACTGCGCGATGGGGGAGCGGTCGATCGCGCCGATGGGGCACGTGCGGATGATGGCGGCGGTGCAGCCGTTCATCTCCGGGGCGATCTCCAAGACGGTCAACATGCCGGAGGCGGCGACCGTCGCCGACGTCGAGCGGATCTACTTCGAGGGCTGGAAGCTGGGCCTCAAGGCGCTGGCGATCTACCGGGACAACTGCAAGGTGGGCCAGCCGCTGTCGGCGGCCAAGTCGGACAAGGCCAAGGAGACCGCCGCCGCCGAGCAGGCCAAGGTAATCGAGAAGGTCGTCGAAAAGGTCGTCGAGTACCGCCCGGTGCGTAAGCGGCTGCCGAAGAAGCGCCCGTCGGAGACGGTGTCGTTCTCGGTCGGCGGTGCCGAGGGCTACCTGACCGCCTCGTCGTACCCGGACGACGGCCTCGGCGAGGTCTTCCTCAAGATGTCGAAGCAGGGTTCGACGCTGGCCGGGGTAATGGACGCCTTCTCGGTGGCCATTTCGATCGGCCTGCAGTACGGCGTACCGCTGGAGACGTTCGTCGCGAAGTTCACCAACATGCGCTTCGAGCCGGCCGGCATGACCGACGACCCGGACGTGCGGATGGCCGCGTCGGTGATGGACTACATCTTCCGTCGCCTGGCGTTGGACTTCCTGCCGTACGACCAGCGGGCCGAGCTGGGCATCTTCACCGCCGCCGAGCGGACCGCGCAGATGCGGGCCGAGGCGGAGGCGGAGAACGCGGCGTCGGAGCTGTCGGATATGGCGGTGTCCGCGCCGGTCGAGCCGAAGCATCCGGAGGCGCCGGCGCCGTCGTCGGCCGACTCCGGCAGCGGTACGGCGACCGAGCCGGCCGCCGCGAGTACGCCGGCTCCGGCGTCGGTGCACTCGTCGACGGAGCTGCTGGAGGCTGTGATCGGCAAGGCCGCCGACGCGCCGCTCTGCTTCACCTGCGGCACCAAGATGCGCCCGGCCGGCAGCTGCTACGTCTGTGAGGGCTGCGGCTCCACCTCCGGCTGCAGCTGATCGAACACGTGTCACGGGGAGCCGGATGTGATCCGGCTCCCCGTTCGCGGTTCAGCTGATGACGGCACCGCCCCGGCGGGGCGATCATCTGGCGGTGAGGACCGTTGACGTGTACGTCGACTTCGCCCGCCGGCAGGCGTCCGGGGTGTCGCCCAGCTACGAACGGCTGGCGTACGCGGTTGCCCGCGACGACGATCTCTTGGCGCTGCTCGACTCGCTGCCGCCGCCGACCCGGCAGCCGAATCTGCTGTTCGGGGTGGTCCGGCTGCTCGGCGGGCCGGTCGACGACCCGGCCGCATTCCACGACTTCACCATGGCGTACTGGCCAGCGGTCGAGGCGCAGATGCGTCGCCGCCTCACCCAGACCAACGAGGCCGGACGGTGCGCCGTACTGCTGCCGGTGCTGGCGGCGTTGCCGCAGCCGCTTGCGCTTCTCGAAGTCGGCGCGTCGGCGGGCCTGTGTCTCTACCCGGACCGGTACGCCTACCGCTACGACGGCGGCCCGACCGTGGGGCAGGGCGAGCCGGTGTTCGACTGCGTGACGACCGGGTTGACACCACCGCGTACCCGGCCGGAGGTGGTGTGGCGGGCCGGGCTGGACCTGACTCCGCTGGACGTCACCGACGCCGCCGACGTCGCCTGGCTCGACGCGTTGATCTGGCCCGAGCAGGAGCATCGGCGGGCCCGGCTGGCGGCCGCGGCGGCGGTGGCGGCGGCCGATCCGCCGCTGCTGGTCCGGGGCGACCTGGTTGACGACCTGCCGGCGCTGGCCGCGTCAGCGCCACCGGAGGCGACGCTGGTGGTGTTCCACACCGCCGTGCTCTACCACGTGCCGGCACCGCGCCGGTCGGCCTTCGTCGACCTGGTACGCGGCCTGCCCGGCCACTGGGTGGCGAACGAGGGGCCGGACATCCTGCGCCACGGCGCGCTGCCGCCGCCACCGGACGACACGCTGCACAACGTGCTGGCCCTGGACGGCCGGCCACTGGCCTGGACCCGCCCACACGGCCAGGGGATGACCTGGTTCGGCTGACCGCCGACCCGGGCGGCGGCCGTTTCACAGGTGGGTGGTTCGCGCGTCGCGGGCTGTCGCCGGCCGGGTTGTCGGCAGCGCGCGGGACAGGAAGTCCCGGATGTGGCCGACCACGGTGTCCAGGTGACTTTCCAGCAGGAAGTGACCGCCGCCGGGCACCAGGTGGATCTCGGCGTCCGGGAGGTCCCGCGCGAAGGCACGCGCCCCGTCCGGCCCAAAGATCAGATCCTCGGCCCCCCAAACGGCCAGTAGCGGCACCTGACTGCGCCGAAAATACGCGTGCAGCTTCGGGTACAGCGGAGGGTTGGTGGCGTAGTCGCGGAAAAGCGCCAGCTGTGCCAGGTCGTTGCCGGGGCGGCTGATGTCGCGGTGGTCGTACGTCCAGGTGTCGGGGTCGACCAGGTCGGGGCGGTCCACGCCGTGCACGTACTGCCAGCGGATGGCGTCCAGACCGAGGGCGGTGCGCACCGCAGGCTCCGTGTCCGGTCCCGGATCGTCGGCGTACGCCCACACGGGTGTCCAGAAGTCGGGGACGAAGCCGTCGTCGTACCCGTTGCCGTTCTGGCTGATGACCGCGGTGATCATGTCGGGTGCGCGGAGGGCGAGTCGCCATCCGATGGGAGCGCCGTAGTCCTGCACGTAGATGGCGCAGCGGGTGACGCCGAGCTCGGCCAGGAACGCTTCGGTGACGTCGGTGAGCGCGTCGAACGTGTACGGGAACGCGTCGGCGGGCGGGGCGTCGGAGTGGCCGAAGCCGATGTGGTCGGGGGCGATGACGTGGAACCGGTCGGCGAGTCGCGGGATCAGCCGGCGGAACATACGTGAGCTGGTGGGGTATCCGTGCAGGAGCAGCAGCGTCGGCGCGTCGTGGGGGCCGGCCTGTCGGTAGAAGACGCGGTGCCCTCGCACGGTGGCGTACCGGTGGTGAACTTCGACCATCTCTAACCCTCTCGGAACTTCGTGGTGGTTATCTGGATTCAAGTGGACCCGATCTGCGATAACCTGTCAAGCGCGGCGAGAGGGTTAGTGGCGAGGGTGATGAGGTCACCGTGATCGACGAGCAGGCGCTGATCGAGGCGCTGAACAGCACACCCGTGGTGGACGGCCGGCCACAGGACCGGTGGGCCGACGACACCGCACTGCGGCAGTGGGCACACCGGCACGGAGGCTCCGGCGACCCGGCAACGACCACCTGGCTGCGGACCGCCAGAGACGCGCTGCAGACCGCCACCCGCGGTGCCGTGCCCGAAGCGGACCTGCGGCGGATCCTCGCCGGCGTCCAGCAGCTGCCCGAGGTCGACGCGTCGGGCCTGCGCTGGCGCCTGTGTGGGCCCCCCGACCGGATGCTCGCCGTGCAGCTGGTGCTCGCCTGGTTCGACGTACAGGCCCGGCTACCCGGCCGACTGCGGCCCTGCGACAACACCGAGTGTCGCCTGTTTCACCTGGACCGCAGCCGCGCCAACACCGCCCGCTGGTGCTCGATGAAGACCTGCGGCAACCGGCTGAAGGCGCGCCGACACCAACAACGCGCCCGCCGGGAGCCGGCACCCTGAACAGGGCAGCACGGTCCACCGCACGGACTCAGGTTCCAGGATGTTCGCCCAGCGTTTCCAGCCTGGGGGCGCACCTGATCTGGCGGCTCGTCGTCGATGCCGCCGCGACGACGGCCAGCCACGTCGCCAGGGCGGCGAAGGTCGGCACCGCGCCCAGGGTCTCCAGCGCTATGCCGCCGAGGAGGGCACCGACGGGGCGGGCACCCCAGCCGATCATTCGGGAGGCGCCGTTGACCCGGCCCTGGAGGCGGTCGGGGGTCAGGGCGTAGCGGTAGGCGGCGTTGGTGGTGTTGAAGATCGGGCCCATCAGCGCGCCGACCGTGTATACCGTGCCCAGCGCGAACACGGTTGGGGCCAGGGCCAACGCCGCCATCTGCGCGACCCACCACCACAGCGCGCCGATCATGATCACGTTCGGGGCGACGAGGCGCTGCACCGGCGGGGCCACCAGGGCACCGGCGATCGCGCCCACGCCGAAGAGGCCGAGCAGCACACCGACGCCGGTCGGGGATGCGCCGAGGTCGGTGGCGCGCACGATGACGGCCAGGCTGAGGGCGCTGAAGGCCAGGTTGCCGGCCGACGCGATCGCCACGAGGGCGCGCAGGAGATGCTGGCGCCACAGCCAGCGGACGCCTTCGGAGATCTCCGCCAGCAGGTGACGGCGCTGCGCTGCCCGCTTCTCCTCCAGAGGGCGCCGGATCGGGGCGACCAGGACGAGACCCACCACGTACGTCACCGCGTCGGCGGCGAACGGCACCGCGTGGCCCAGCCCGAACAGCAAGCCGCCCAGCGGTTGGCCGGCCAGGTCGGCACCCTGGTCGCGGGCCTGGTTCTGGGCGATCGCCGTCGGCAGTTGGGGTTTCGGCACCACGTGCGGCAGGGCGGCGGTCTCGGCGAGCAGGAAGAAGACGTACAGCGTCCCTTCGACGAAGGCCACGATCATGAGGTGACCGATGGTTATCCGTCCGAGCGCGACGGCCACCGCGACCGACGCCAGGGCCACCGCCCGGCCTGCGTCGGCGGCGAGCATGATCCGCTTGCGGGGCCAGCGGTCGACCAGGGCACCCGCCGGCAGGAACCAGATCAGGAACGGGGCCGCCTGTGCGGCCGCCACCAGGCCGGCCTGCGCCGGTGAGCCGGTGACGGCCAGCACGAGCAGCGGGTACGCGAGCCCGCTGATCCGGGTGCCGAGCGTCGATACGACCTGGCCGCTCCACAGTAGGAGGAAGTCGCGGTTTCGCCAGAGCGGTACCGGCACCGGACAAGTCTGGCAACCGGCCGAGGTTAGGCACAACCATGATCACTTGATGCTCTGCTGGGATTGTGTCGGCGTGTCGGCCGGTTTTTTCATCAAGTGATCATGGTTGGCCGGGCTGGTACAGCCAGACCCGCAGCGCGTCGACCGGCTCGAAGCCGCTCTCGCGGGCGCGGGCGAGGTCGTCGCCCTGCTCGTAGCCGACCAGCGGCAGCCCCGGGAAGTGGACGGCTGCCTCGTTGATGGCTGCTGCCCAGACATCGGACCAGTGGCCGCTGTCGGCGGCGAACAGGTTGGACAGACCGACGACGTCACCGGCGCAGGTCAGGACGAAGCCGCCAGCGCGCCTGCCGGGACTATCAGACGCCCCAGTCCCGCCGGGGCACCGCCGCCTGTCCGCAGAACCGACCTGACCGCCCGTCGCGCTGCCGGGCAAGCGCTACGCGCACACGGTTGCTCCGGTGCCGGTGCCAGCCGATCGCCAGGATCAGATGACGTAAATTCGGGTGACACGCCGAGGAACTCCCGCATTCTCGTCAGCTGATCTTGCGGCTGCGGTCGGCTCCCTGGTGATGGGTTTTCGTGTCCGTACCCCGTCATACCTGCGACGGCCACGACGGCCGGAACGACGACCTGATAGGTGTGGAGACGCGGCTGATGGCAGCAAGCCGACCGGATGCTCGGGCCGTTCGAGGACGCCGAGGACATGGACACGGTGCAGGAGACGTTTCTGCGGGCCTGGTGGCAATGCCGTTCAGATAGGGCGTTTGGCGAGGTCGGCGTGGTGGGCTGACGTCGGTTGTGGGTGGGCCGGTACGGTGGCTGGCCGTGACGTCATCGGTAGTCGAGACAGGATCACGGCCGTGGGGCCGGTTGACCGACCACATCGGGCTGGGTGTGGTGTCGGCCCGGTTCAGTCGTGACCTGCTGGAAGAGGTCCTGAACCGTACCGAGCGGCGGGAGAAACGCTCCCGGCGGCTGCCCGCGCACGTGATGATCCGGTACGTGATCGCGATGGGCCTGTTCTTCGCCGAGTCGTATGACGAGGTGATGCGCCGGCTGGTCGGTAACCTGCGCAGACTCGGCTCGTGGGACGACGACTGGCAGGTCCCGACCAGGTCCGCGATCACCCAGGCCCGGCAACGGCTCGGGCCTGAGCCGATGAAAGCGCTGTTCGCCCGGGCCGCGGTGCCCCTGGCCGGTCCGGGGACGAAAGGCGCGTGGTTGGCCCGACGCCGGCTGGTGGCGATCGACGCGACCAGCTTCGACGTGGCCGACACCCCGGCGAACGTGGAACGGTTCGGCCGGATGGGGTCGGGGCCGAAGTCGTCGGCCTATCCGAAGCTGCACGTCGCGGCCCTGGCCGAGTGCGGCACCCACGCGATCGTGGGCGCGGTGCTCGGTGGCTGCCGCACCGGGGAACGCACCCTGGCCGCCGACCTCACCAGCGTGGTGGAGCCGGACATGCTGGTCCTGGCCGACGCCGGCCTCTACTCCTGGGAACTGTTCAACCGGTACGCGGACACCGGCGCGGACCTGGCCTGGAGGGTCGGCGCGTCGGTGTCGATCGGCCACGTCCGCTGGCTGCCCGACGGTTCCTACCTCGCCCTGGCCTACCGGCCCGGACTGAGCGCCGACCGACGCCGTCGTCTGGTCGAACTGGCCGTTGCCGGCGGCGACATCGACCCGGACGTGGCGCGGCTGGTGCGGGTGGTCGAGTACACCGTGCCGGAGCGTAACCCCGATGGTGACCTGATCACCCTGGTCACCACGGTCCTCGACCCCCACGAGATACCCGCTGCGGACCTCGCCGCCGCATACCAGCAACGGTGGGAGGAGGAGTCCGCCCTCGGCGAGATCAAGACCGACCTACGCGGCCGAGGCGAGGTCCTGCGGTCGAAGACCCCGGACCTGGTCGAACAACAGATGTGGGGACTGCTGCTGGCCCACTACGCCATCCGGGCGTTGTTGGTCGACGCCGCCGACCCGGCCGGCTACGACCCGGACCGGATGTCGTTCATACAGGGCGTCCGGGTCGTCCGCCGCCAGGTCACCGACCAGGCGGCCATCACCCCCTGAGCGCCTGAACGCCGCTGTCGCCGACGCCATCGCCGAACTCCTGCGTCACCGACTCCCGCCACGCCGACACCGCACCTGCCCCCGCGCGATCAAACGCGCCCGTCACAACTCCTACCGCGTCAAACGCCCCACCGACCGCGACACCCGCCACCCCGGACCACCAACACCCCACCTGGCCTGCCCAAACATCCTTAACTGAACGGCATTGGGCCTGGTGGCGTCGGGAAGAATGCTGAGTGGTGTCCGGGAGCCCGGTCGCACTGGGTCTTGCATCAGCGCAATGCGTCAGCACTGCGTTCGCACCACTCGCGGAACGTCCCGGGTGCCCGGCCCGTGAGGTTCCGCACATCGTCGGTCACGTAGGCGGCGCGGCCCTTACGGAACACCGTGTTCAGATATTCCAATGCCTGCGCCTGTTCGGCGGGCACACCATTGGCGATCTGCGCCCGGGTAAACTCGCGCGGAGTGACTTCCTGGAAGTCGATCATCTGATCGGTCACCTCGGCGATTATCGCCACCTGCTCCCGAGAAGTGAGTGCTTCTGGCCCGGTCAGGGTGTAGCCCTTGCCGACGTGCCCGTCTTCGGTGAGCACGATGGCGGCGCAGCGGGCCACGTCCTCGGGGTCGATGACCGCCAGACGGCCCTCCCCAGTAGGGTCAACGACCTTGCCAGCGCGGATGCTGTCGAGCCACCACAGGGCATTGGACGCGAAGCCGTTGGGGCGCAGGTAGGTGACGCCCAGCCCGGACTCGCGCATCAGGTCCTCGCGCGCAGCGAGGGCTCCGCCGATGACGGGATTGTCGCGGATCGGCATCAGCCGTGCACCGACCGAGGACAGCAGGACAATCCTGGTGTTGCCGGCGTTGCGTACGGCATCGATCATGACCTTGGTCTGGTCGGTTCCGCTGCCCACCTGGATGAGGAAGACGGCGTCCACGCCTTTGACGGCGTTGGCCACGTCGTCGGGGTTGTCGAGATCGCCGACGGCGCGCTCGATCTCGGCCGGCAGGTCGGCCGCCCGGGCAGGGTTGCGCACCAGGACTCGGACCGGGTGACCCTGTTCGTGCAGCTGCCGTGCAAGCGGGTTGCCGACGTTGCCTGTCGCTCCGGTGATGAGGTACATGTGTGTTCCTTCCGTAGTGATAATTACCAGGGCAGTTCGCCGTCCCGATCGGCGAAGGTGCTGCTGGGGCCGCCAGGTGTGCCAGGAATCGACCTTGGCACCGGTTCCGGGCGGCAGCCTGGCCCACTTCGGGCCACCCACGCATCGATCGAAGGCCGGGAAGAAGGCCGACAATGGGGTGATGCACGACGCACCCAACTTCGCGGCGGTGCTGCGCTCCTGGCGCACCCGCCTGCAGCCGGCAGATGTGGGCCTGCCCTTCAGGTCAGGCACGCGCAGGACGGCGGGATTGCGCCGCGAAGAGGTCGCCTGGCTCGCTGGCATCTCACCGGACTACATCAAACGCCTCGAACAGGGCCGCGCGCATCCCAGCGTCGCCATCGTGCGCTCGCTCGCACGAACGCTGCGCCTGTCCGACGCCGAGTATGAACTGGCCTGCCGCCTGGCGGGGCACGCGCCCCAACCGGGCGGACTGGTGCCCCGGCACATCGGCCCCAGCGTGCAGCGCGTGCTCGACCGTCTCGCCGACACCCCGATCGCCGTCTTCGACGCGGCCTGGACCCTCATCCAGCACAACGATGTGTGGGCCGCGCTGACCGGCGACGACTGGCACGACCGCGACCTCCGGTCGGCGAACATCGTGTGGCGAACCTTCCACGACGACACGGGACGCGTGCGGCATCCGGATCCGCAGGCGCACAAGGCGTCACTCGTGGCCGACCTGCGCGACGTGGCGACGCGCTACCCTGCCGACCGCGAACTGAAGGACATGATCGGCACGCTGCGGACATCGAGCCCTGAATTCGCGCGACTGTGGGAAGGCTCCGCCGTCGCGCACCACAGGAGCGAACGAAAGACCGTCGACAATCCGCACGTCGGCGAAGTCGAACTCGACTGCGATGTGCTGTCGGCGCACGGCGCCGACCTGCGCATCGTCGTCTACACAGCGGCACCTGGCAGCGAAGCGGCAGACAAGCTGCGACTGTTGACCGTCCTCGGCACCGAGATCATGACGCGTCACCACTGATGTGCTCCCACTGCCGGACGTCTGGCGTGGCACCCGACACCATCGTGCTGATCGACGGATTCCGGACTATGCAGACTATGCAGATGGGAAGCCAACTCAAGATCAGATGACGTAGAACCGTACGACACGCCGGTGAAGGCCAGTATTTACGTCATCTGCTCTTGAGCCTCGGTTAGGTGTGCGGCCACAGTGTCCCTACCGCTGGATCGGTTGGCGGGTTGGGACACGCCCGGTCGACGTGGGCGGCGGTCCGTTGATCAACTGTTGAATGGAGGCGTTGTCCTGGTGGCTGTTCAGCGGAGGCGTGATCAATCGGTGGCGCGGAACGCTTCGGCAACTACGCCCCATCGAAATCTGTCGCTTCCAATTGTGGGTCTCAGAGCTTCGTCCTCGGTGAACTGGACGCCGAGGTATGACAGGGTCCGGATGGATGCTCGGTAGGCGGGATGCTGGGTTAGGGCCGGCTTTGCGTACGGTGAGACGACTATCGGAAGCCCGGTGCCAAGGGTCTCGTTGAGTACACCCAGCGCCAAGTTGTCGCTGATTCCGCTGGCCCACTTGTTGATCGTGTTGAAGGACGCCGGTGCCACCACGACGGCGTCGGCGCGCGGCAGCGTTCCCGGCTCGTCAGGGGTGCGAAGTCGGGACGCGACCGGAAACCCGGTCTGGGATGCGAGCTTGTCCGTGTCGATCCAGGTCGCCGCAGTAGGCGTGACGATCAGGCACACCGACCATCCGTCGGTCTGCAACAGGGCGACGCACTCGTCGATGTTGCGAATCGGCGGAGCGGCGGAGGAAACCAGGTACAGCGTCGGTTTGCCGGTGCCAGTCATGATCAGTTGGCATCGATCCTGGCGCGCACTGCCAAGGCGCGCAGGCCGGGTGTGGCGGCGCGACGTTCCCGGGCCAGCATGGCGGTGACCAGCGTGCGGGTCTGATCGTGCACCTGGAAGATCTGAGGTGCGGTGCGCTCGGCCGCCAGAAGGTGCAGCAGCGCTGACGGGTCGCCGCCGGACTGAGCGGTGAACGCCGCAGCCAGGTCGAGGTGGACCTGAGCCCGCCGGCTTACCAGCGATGGCGGGAGGGTCGACGTGTCGATGCGTTCTCCGAGCTCGACCGCAGCGTTGAACTGGCGAACGTTGACGGCGGCAGTCACCCGGTGGATCAGCACGTTCGTCGGACCGAACCCGGTCCAGAAGTAGTTCCGGTCCTTCCCCAACTGGTCGGCCAGGACCGCTGCGTCGTCCAGGTGACCGAGCGCGATCTTCGGCTTGCCGCGCCGTGCGGCGATGAGCGCCAGTAGCAACGTCAATGATCCGCTCACCGACAAGGCGGCGGGGCTGGACCGGTCAGATATCCGGGCGAGTCCTTCGGTTGCTGCGTCTGCTGCGTCCGCGACGTGCCCGGGGGAGGCCAGCAGAGCGCATGCCACCGAATAGGCGGCGGCTGCTGCGAGGTTGTCGGCACCGGCCTGTTCCGCACTGCGTAGCGCCCGGTCGGCCGCTACCCAGGCGAGGGCGGGATCACCGAGCTTGAGGGCCAGCTTGGACACCGCCAGGTGGGCTGCCCCGAGGATGCCGAGTGCGCGGTGCTGCTCGGCACCACGCCGGGCGGCACCGTCCGCTCGGTGAACGAGATCAGGCAGCAGTCTCACCAGGTCGGCATACTCCGCCCGTTGGTAGGCCAGGTGCGCCTCACCGACCGCGTTCCGCAACTGCACGAGGTCCAATCCGGCGCTACCCGCCGCTTCAGTGGGGGTGAACATCTGTCGCCGTCGCAGCTCAGCTGCCAGCTGGCTGGTGGGTGTGGAGGGCGCTGCCGGGCCAGGCGATCCGCCTGCCGATGTGCTGCCACTGTTCTGCAATCGGCGGTGCGGGCGAAAGCCCAGCTCCTCGTCACTGTTGACCTTGAGTACGCTCCGCAAAGCGCGTCTCAGGTCGTCGTCCGGGTAACGCACTCTGCCGGTCTCGATCTTTCCCACATGGTTGGCGTTGAAGGCCGCCCGAGCGGCCCGCTCAGGATCGCCGTGCCGAACAACGTTGACGGCCTCGGCAAGTGCCCGGCGTGACAGCCCTTGCCGTTCCCTCGCGGCGCGGAACAACTCGTTCATTGGAGTACCCCCGTCCGGACGATCGGCCCACGGACCAGCGTAGAGGCATAGACCCGATCCGTCACGACCAGCCGAGCGAACTTTGACCTGACTGTGGCTCACGGCCCGGTGGGAATCCCTCTTCCAAATTCTCTTCCCGGGAACGCGTATCAGTTCCCCTCCCTTACCGCTTCTGCCGGGGCAACCGCGACGTCCACTGTATTCACGGTTCGATCGGCGTCCGCCCGGCGCCACGAACCGCTTGCCGCCGCCGGTGTCCCCCCCCCCCCCCCCCCCCCCCCCCCCCC
>NZ_JBHMIN010000014.1:0-125240 GCF_048060215.1 Micromonospora sp. LOL_021
GGGGGCACACCACACCGGTCACGGGCGGGTGCGCGGTAAACGGTCATCCGGGTGGTACGGGATCGGGCGCGGGGGCGCTGCTGCGCGCCGTGACCATGTACAACCACGCCGGCCCGTCGACGATTCCCGACCGGGTCCGCCCGCCGGGCCGCCCGGCCGGTGCCTGACGGCTACGGGCCTGTGCCCGGTGGCCCGGCGGCCGGTGCCCGACCGCGGGCCCGATTGCGTGGCGCGACCATGCACAACGACCCCGCCCGCCGGATCATTCCGCGCCGGCCTGAGCCTCAGGAACCGCACACGCTCAGCGCGCAGCGTCACCTTTGGCACCCCGGGGCAGCCGGAACGCTCATCGAGGTGACGCTGACGCACGCCATCTCCGCGTTTCAGCGTGCGTCAGCGTCACCTCGATGAGCCACTGGGCGACGGACCGGGAGACCGGGTCGCACCCAGAGCCATCCGGCAGCCCGGCTGAGGGTTGGTTGATTTGGGCGAGGCCGATGCCACAGGTGCATCTTGATGCACCTGTGGCATCGGGCCACTGGACACATCATGGGTCAGGCCCACGGGTCAAAGGGGATACCTGCCGGTTTCGACCTGTTCAGCAGGTTACGGAACCGGTCGTCCCGATCGGTGATCTTGATGCTGGCGGAGCCGAAGTCAGCGGTCATCAACCGGTCCCGCAGCGCCGTGCCGGGCCAGCCGTTCCAGTCGACTACCGGCGGGTACCGCCAGGTGCCGTAGTGGTTCTCCGGTGGGTCGTCGTTGCCGTTCGCCAGCCGGAAGTTGTGCGAGCCGAAGGCGCCTTCCTTGTGGTAGACGACCTTCGGGTGGGTGCCGTCGAACCGTACCGAGGAGCGGGGATAGGTCTGCACCTCACCGTGCACCGTGCGGGACACGTAGTCGACCCGGTCCGACGCCTGGTTCACCCAGGAGACGACGTGCTCCCAGTCGTGCCGGTGACCGCAGCAGCCCGGCAGAACCTGGTCCTTCTCGAAGTAACTCGCGTACACGATGGCGCACCAGCCGTTGTTGCACTTCGACCTGGCGTACGTCTGAGTCCGGTCGAGGTCCTCCCGGTCACGGCAGTTGCCGTTGACCGCCCCGGTGGTGTTCAGTCCGCCGTTGAGGGTGCCGTCCGGAGCGATCGCCGCGACCGGGTAGCACCCGTCACCGTCGTAGTCGTAGGCCGGGGAGAAGGTCAACTCGTAGCCGCCAGCGGACTGCGGCAGGTTGGGCAGGTTCGCGGCCCGTGCGGCCGTGGCGGGAGCGACGATCAGCACAGTGGACAGCGCTGCGGCTGCGATCCAGTTCCGGCTGCGGGTCGGCGTACGGTTCGGGCTGGCGGATCGACGCAAGGCGGCCTCCCTGGATGACCGAAGTGACCAGCTTATTGTGGTCCACGTCGATATCCAAGGAGTTGACTACCGGTGGCCGTACGGTGCACAGCCAAGCGGTGATTCAGAGCCCGTGCGGCAGGGCCCGGTCGGTGTGGCCGAGGCTGAGATCGGGCGCGATACGGTCCCGTACCAGTCTTTTCAGCTCGGGGATCCCCGGGAAGCCACTCTCCCCCCGCGACCAGATCGTCTCGCCGTCCAGCCGGACCTCGAACACGCCGCCGGTGCCCGGCACCAGCGCCACCTCACCGAGCCGCAGCGCGAATGTGGTGAGCAGCTCCTGAGCCGTCCACGCGGCGCGCAGCATCCAGCGGCACTGCGTGCAGTACTCGATCTCCAACCGTGGCTGTTTGGTGGTGGTCACCAACCGAGTATGCCTGCGCCGGGCACCGGGTCGACAAGGTCGCTGCCCGGCATGTTCGGCACGCACCGCCGGCCGGGCCACCGTACCGGCAAACGCTCTTGCCGATCTGGCAAGCTGGGTGCCATGGACGACGACCTCGACCATGCCCTCGACTCGGTCGGCCCCCGGCTGCGGGCGCTGCGCAAACAGCGCGAGACCACGCTCGCGGAGCTGTCGGCTGCCACCGGCATCTCGGTGAGCACCCTGTCCCGGCTGGAATCCGGTGCCCGCCGACCCACCCTGGAGCTGCTGCTGCCCCTCGCCCGCGCCCACGGGGTCAGCCTGGACGAGTTGGTCGACGCGCCACCGACCGGCGATCCGCGCATCCACCTGCGGCCGGTCACCCGATTCGGGATGACCATGCTGCCGTTGAGCCGACGGGCCGGCGGCATCCAGGCGTACAAGCTGATCATCCCGCCGCGCAGCCCGCGCCGGGAGCCGGAGCTGAAGACCCACGAGGGCTACGAATGGCTGTACGTCCTCGACGGGCGGCTGCGCGTCCTGCTCGGTGAGCACGATCTGATCCTCTCCCCCGGCGAGGCGGCGGAGTTCGACACCCGGGTGCCGCACTGGTTCGGCGCGATCGGTGACGAGCCGGTCGAGTTCCTCAGCCTCTTCGGCCAGCAGGGCGAACGCGCCCACCTGCGCGCCCGCCCCCGGGCCAGGGATCGGGCCAAGGAGGGTGGCAGGCCCTGAACCGGGTACGTGTCTGGGCCGCGCTTGGTTTCGTCTGCGTCGCCGTCGGTCTGTCGACCGCGATGGCCTCGCCGTACCTGACCCTGTTCCTCGACGACGCGGTCCGGGCCAGCGCCGGACAGATCGCCCTGTGCCTGGTCGCCGCCCCGGTCTCGGCGGTGGTGATCGCCACCGTGGTCGGACGGCTGTCCGACCGGCTGCCGAGCCGCCGCTGGCTGCTGGTTGCCGCCGCATCGGCCGGATGCCTGTCCAGCGCGCTCACCTCGGTCGTCCGGGACTTCCCGGTCTTTCTACTCATCACCGTCACACTGACCGCGTCGGCGCAGGTGATGGTCCCGCAGATGTTCGCCTACGCCCGGGAGGCGCTGGCCGGGTCCGGGCGGATCGCGATGGCGATGAGCACCTTCCGTACGCTGTTCTCCGTCGCCTGGGTGGCCGGCCCGCCGCTGGCGTCGCTGCTGCTCACCACCGGCGGGTTCCGGCTCACCTACGCCGCGTCCGCCGTGGTGTACGCCGTCGCCGCCGGCGTCGTCCTGCTCGCCTTCCGGCACCGTCGCCGCCCGGACGTCGGTGCGGCGCGGGACACCCACCGGTACGGGGCGGACGCCTCCCGCCGGACCATCTGGTTGAGCGTCGCCGCGTTCGTGCTGACCTGGGCCGCCAGCAACCTCGCCATCCAGGCCCTGCCGCTGCATGTCACCCGGGACCTGGGGTCCGGTGTCGGGACCGCGGGCCTGGCTCTGGGCCTGTGCGCTGGGCTGGAGATCCCGCTGATTCTCGGCTTCGGCTGGCTGTCCACCCGGCTCCCGGTGCACCGGCTGCTACTCGCCGGGGCCGGCTGCGGGGCGGCGTACATGACGGTGGTCGCCGTCTCGGACCAGGTGTGGCCGCTGCTGGTCGGGCAGTTGCTCAACGCGGCGTCGATCGCCGCGCTCGGTGGTCTCGGCATCACCTACATGCAGGACATGCTGCCCCGGCACCAGGGGCGGGCTTCCACGCTCTACTCGAACGCGATCCCCACCGGCGCGCTGCTCGCCGGCCCGGTTCTCGGCGCCGCCCAGCACGCCGGCTACCGGATGCCGTACGCGGTCGGCGCCCTGCTCTACGTGGGAACGCTCGGCCTGCTGCTGCTCGCCCGCCGCCGACCCGACCCGGCAGTACCCGTCACCCGGTGAGGCATCAGCGCGCCCACGACGTCAGCGCGCGTACGCGGCGAGCAGTTGCAGCCGTTCGGCGTCGGCGCTGCCCGGCGCGGCGGTGTAGACGATCAGGATCGGGCTGGTGCGCCCCGGCGGGGTGTAGGCGTCCCAGTCCAGCCGCAGCTCCCCGACCTGCGGATGCGGGAACGTCTTACTGCCGTTGACCGACTCGCGTACGTCGTGACGGGCCCAGAGCCGGCGGAACTCGTCGCTGCGGATGCTGAGTGTGCCGACGATCTCCCGGGCACGCGGGTGCTCCGGGTCAGCGGCGACCGCCGCCCGCAGGAAACCCAGGTAGTCCAGCACCGTCTCCTGCCAGCCGGGGCAGCGGCCGTGCGCCTGCGCATGGTCGAACATGTCGATCAGGGCGTTGGTCGGCCCGATACCGGGGTACAGCGCGGCGGCCATGGCGTTCCAGGCCAGCAGGTCCAGGTGCCGGCTGACCACCACGGCCGGGGTGTGCAGGCTGTGCAGCAGCCGGTGGGTACTCTCCGGGACGGTCTCCCGGGTGCGCCGTCGTGGTTTCGGGGGCTGCTGCGCCCGGCGGGCCAGCGCCCGCAGGTGGCGGGTCTCCTCGGCGTTGAGCGCCAGCGCGCGGGCGATGCCGGTCAGTACGTCGTCGGAGGGGCGCACGTCGCGGCCCTGCTCCAGCCGCTGGTAGTAGTCGGTGCTCACCCCGGCGAGCAGCGCCAGCTCCTCGCGGCGCAGCCCGGCTACCCGCCGACGCGGGCCCGGTGCCAGGCCGATTTCCTCCGGCCGCAGCCGGGAGCGGCGGTTACGGAGGAAGTCGGCCAGCTCGCGGGCGTAGACCGTGCTCGTCACACCATCGAGTGTGCCCGTCGACGCACCCCGCAGGGTAGGTCCCGTGGTCCCAGGTTGGCCAGGTCTGACCAGCAGCCCGTCCGGCTACCTAGCGTCGGCGGTCATGCAGGACATACGGAACTGGACCGAAGAGCAGATCCCCGACCAGCACGGCCGGCGCGCGGTGGTGACCGGCGCGAACTCCGGCGTGGGGCGGGTCACCGCGCTGGAGCTGGCCCGGCACGGGGCCGCCGTGGTGCTGGCGGTACGCAACGTGGCGGCCGGTGAGGAAGCGGCCGCCGCGATCCGGCGCGAGGTGCCGGGCGCCGACGTCGAGGTACGCCGGCTGGATCTGGCGTCACTCGCCTCGATCCGATCCTTCGCCGCCGACTTCACCGGCAACCTCGACCTGCTGGTCAACAACGCCGGGCTGGTGCTGACCGGCCCGCGACCGCCGCTGACCGTGGACGGGTTCGACCTGCAGGTGGGCACCAACGCGCTCGGGCCGTACGCGCTGACCGGCCTGCTGCTGGACCGGCTGGCCGCCGGAAAGGAGCCCCGGGTGGTCACCGTGTCATCAATTGTTCACAAATGGCGCAATCTCGACCTGAATGACCTGATGTTGGAGCGTTCCTACACCGGAAACCGGGCCTACGCGTTGTCGAAGCTGGTCGGCACGATCCTCGGCCTGGAGCTGGACCGGCGGCTGCGGGCCACCGGATCGCCGGTGGTCAGCGTGCTGGCCCACCCCGGCATGACCCGCACCAACCTGACCCCGCGCGCGATGGCCGACCGGGGCCGGCTGATGCGCGCCGCAAGCCGGCTCACCTCACTGATCGTCAGCGACGTCGAGGCCGGGGCCCGACCCCAGCTGTACGCGGCGACCGCCCCCGGCGTACGGGGTGGGCAGTTCTTCGGACCACGCGGGTTCCAGGAGGTCCGTGGCCCGGTCACCGAGGTGCGGGCCAGCGCCCAGGCCCGGGATCCGGGCAACGGCCGACGGATGTGGGCGACGGCGGCCCGGCTCACCGGCGTCACGTACCTCTGACCGACGCGAGATCCCGTTGGACCAACCCATCGATGAGCGTAAGGTCGACCTCGGCTGACCGTAGGACTCGACACGTGCGAGGTGTGCGTTGACGCTCGTAGCCGGAGTCGACTCGTCGACCCAGTCGACGAAGGTCGTGGTGTGCGACGCGGACACCGGTGAGGTGCTGCGCGAGGGCCGCGCCCCGCACCCGGACGGCACCGAGGTCGACCCGCGCGTGTGGTGGGCCGCCTGGGAAGGCCAGCGCCGGGCTGCTGGACGGGGTCGCCGCGCTGGGCACCTCAGGCTGTGTGTCCGGGGTGAGTGAGGTGCCGACCGCCGACCCGAGCGGGCTGGTGGCCGGCTACGCCGACGCGACCGGCCGGTTCCTGCCGCTGGTGTGCACGCTCAACGCGGCCCGGGTGCTGGTCACCGTCGCCGACCTGCTGGGCCGGTCGCTGACCGAGCTGAACGAGTTGGCGCTGTCGGCCGAGCCGGGCGCGGGCGGGTTGACGCTGCTGCCGTACCTGGACGGGGAACGCACCCCGAACCTGCCGGACGCGCGCGGGCTGCTGGCCGGGATCACTCGGGCGAACGCGTCGGCGGCGAACCTGGCCCGATCGGCGGTGGAGGGCATGCTCGGCGGCATCGCCGACGCCCTCGACGCGCTGCGCGCCCAGGACGTGCCGGTCGACCGGGTGCTGCTGGTCGGCGGCGCGGCCCAGTCCCGCGCGGTACGGGCGATCGCGCCAGCGCTGTTCGGCGCGCCGGTGAGCGTGCCCCGCCCCGCCGAGTACGTGGCGCTCGGCGCGGCCCGGCAGGCGGCCTGGGCGCTGTCCGGTGCTGCCGAGCCGCCACAGTGGCCGGTCACGGCCGAGGAGCTCACCGCCGCCGCCACCCCGCAGGTGCACGAACGCTACGTCGACGTCCGCGACCGGGCACTGCCGCTGCTCACCTGAGGCCGGCCGCCGCGCACGCCGGCACGATCCGGTCCCCGGTGCCAGATCGGCTCAGTCAAGGTCGAGCAGGTCCCTGATGTCGGCGGCGGACAGCTGCGCCGAGGCGAACTCGCCCCCGTCCAGCACACTGCTGAACAGCTCGGCCTTGCGCTGCTTCAACGCCATGACCTTCTCCTCGATGGTGTCCTTGGCGACCATCCGGTAGACCATGACGTTCGATTTCTGACCGATCCGGTGGACGCGGTCGACGGCCTGGGCCTCGGTCGCCGGGTTCCACCACGGGTCGAGCAGGATGCAGTAGTCGGCCTCGGTCAGGTTGAGACCGAAGCCGCCCGCTTTGAGGCTGATCAGGAACACGTCGGCGGCGCCGCGTTTGAACTCGGCGATCACGGCGGCCCGGTTGGTCGTCGACCCGTCGAGGTAGCCGCACCGGACGCCGGCGGCGACGAGCCGGTCACGCGCCGCGCCGAGGAACCGGGTGAACTGACTGAACACCAGCGTACGGTGGCCTTCGGCGACCAGGTTGGTGATCTGGTCGGCCAGCACGTCCAGTTTGGTCGACGGAACACCCTCGTGTCTCGGGTCGACCAGGGCGACGTCGAGACTGGCCTGGCGCAGCAACGTCAACGACCGGAAGATCTCGAACCGGTTTTTCTCCAGGTCCCCGAGCAGGCCGAGGACCTTTTGCCGTTCCCGTTGCAGATAGGCCTGGTAGATCCGGCGATGTTTGCGGTCGAGGTCGAGCTCCAGCACCTGTTCCTGCTTCTCCGGCAGGTCGGCGGCGACGTCGGCCTTGCGGCGACGCAACATCAGCGGCCGGATGCGGCGGCGCAGCTGGGCGAGCCGGTCACCGTCGCGGTCCTTCTCGATCGGCGTACGGTAGTAGTCGGTGAACCGGTCCAGCCGGGGAAACAACCCGGGGGCGGTGATCGAGCAGAGCGCCCAGAGTTCGAGCAGGTTGTTCTCCATCGGCGTACCGGTGATGGCCAGCTTGAACGGCGCGGTCAGCTGCTTGGCGCAGCGGTGGCTCTGCGACTGGTGGTTCTTGACGAACTGTGCCTCGTCGAGGATCAGGCCGGCCCAGTCGAGCGCCTGGTAGTCGTCGAACTCCAGCCGCAGCAGCGTGTACGAGGTGACGACGATGTCCGCCCCGGCGGCCGCCCCGGCGAGTTCCATGCCACGCCGCGCCGAGGTCTGGGTGACCGCCCGTACGGTCAGGTCCGGGGTGAACCGCGCGGCCTCGGCGACCCAGTTGTGGATGACGCTGGCGGGGGCGACGACGAGGAACGGTACGTCGGCGCGGGCGTGCCGGATCAGGGCCAGCGCCTGCAGGGTCTTACCGAGGCCCATGTCGTCGGCGAGGATGCCGCCGAGTTGGTGTTCCCGCAGGGCGGCGAGCCAGCGGAACCCGTCGACCTGGTACGGGCGCAGCTCCGCCCGTACCTCCGGAGGCACCTGGTGGTCGACGGCGGCGCCGGCGGTGGCCAGCTCGCGGACCGCGCGCTGCCAGGCGGCGGCCTGGCCGGTGATCTCCCCCACTTCGGCCAGTTCGGCCCAGAGGCCGGCCTGGAACCGGCCGACGCGCAGCACGCCCGGCGGCCGGTCCTCCAGTGCCCGCGATTCGTCGATCAGCTCGCGGAGCTGGGCGAACTCGGGGCGGTCGAGGCTGAAGTACGTGCCGCTGGGCAGGATGAGGTACTGCCGGTCCTGCGCCAGCGCGGTGAACAGCTGATCGAAGACGACCTGTTCGCCGCCGACGCTGACCTGCACTGACAGGTCGAACCAGTCGTGTTCGCCGGGATGGTCGGTGCCGGCGAACCGAATGACCGGCGCCTCGTCGGATTCCCGGTAGTCCGGTACAGGCTCCGCTGCCGATTCGACCACCTCGACGCCGTCGATGTCGGCGAGCCGGGGCACGACCTCGCTGAGGAACCGGATCATGGCGTCGCCGCGGAGCGTGGTCAGGGCGGCGAGTCGTGCGCCGTTCGGGGTCGACTCGATCGCCTCCGGGACCGCTTTGGCCGTCACCTCGGTGACCTGGTCGACGACGGCGTCACGGGGGTCGGCCTGCCCACGTGAGTCGGCGTGCCCGCGCGGACCGGTGGCCCACAGCGGCTCGGTCTGCCGGTGCGCGCCGATCGCGCGGACCCACTGCCAGTGGATCGACAGCGCATGTTCCGGCATCGGTGTCATGGCCAGGGTCAGGGTAGGCGGCAGCACCGGCGGCAGGTGCACCGCCGGGCCGGCGGCAACGACCTCGACCTGTTTGAGCAGCTCCGGGTAGAACCGTTCGAGGAACCGCGCCTCGTCGGCCGCCGGGACGCGGATCTCGGCACCGGAAAGGGCCTTCGCCGCCGCCGGGGACACCGCGCCGGACAGCGGTGCCAGCCTCAGCACCCGGTCCCGGGGCTGCGGCTCGACGCCGCCGCGCTCGGCCCACCAGGCGATCCCGTGCGCCGGTCGGCCGATGAAGACGGAGAACTCGGCGGCGACGGGTACGCCGTCGGCCAGCAGCACCGGCTGCACGATCAGGTCGTCGTCGGCGCGGTCGACCTGCACCGACAGCCGGGCCGGCTGCCGGCCGACGACCACCGGCCGGCCGTACTTGCCAGGTTGGACCAGCGGCAGCCCGGCGTCGTCGGCCTCGGCCAACAGGTCCCAGATCCGCCGGCTCGCGAACGCGTCCAGGAAGATCGTCGTCGGGTGGCTGTAGTAGCCGTACCGGTCCTCGTCCAACCTCGACAGCGTGAGGATCTCGCTGAGCAGCTGGCGGTGCCGTTGGGATTCGGGCGACCGGCCGTAGCCGGCGTATTGCACGTTCGACCAGCTGATGCCGGAGCGGACCCAGCCGGTCTGGCCGGGTACGACCGGACGCAACGCGATGCGTCCGGCGGGCCTGCCGGCGCCGGCCGCGCCCGGTTTGACCAGCTCGAACTGCAGGCCGACGGTGGCCCGGGCCGGCGCGGCGGTGACGACCGGGGCGACGTCGCAGACCAGCGCCGACAGGCTCTTCTCCCAGTCCGCCGTCGGCGCGTCCGGTGCCTGCCGCCGCTGCGGTACCGTCGGCGCGGCACCGACGACGGCCTGCAGCACCAGCGCGTACGGGTGGCCGCAGGACCTCTCGCCGCAGGAGCAGGCACCGTCGACCGTGGCGACGAGGCCGTCGGGGTCGGTGGTGACCGCCGCCGTCACGGTGCCCCCGCGACCAGGGTCCAGTCGGCCCTGGGCGTGCCCGGTCGCCGGATCCCAGCGGGCGTCGGTCAACTCGCCGTCCGCGAGTTGCGCACGGGCGCGCAGGAACGCCCGTACGCCGACGATCTCGCACAGCGCCGCTTCTTCGACGGTGAGTTCCAGCTTCGCCACTGTTCGTCGTCTCCCGAATAGGCCGCGTCGCGAGGTAGGTTAGCCGGGTGCCAGCGCAACGATTGATCGCCGGTCCCGGTGACGCGCCGTGACCCGTACCGATTCGGCAGCCCGGGTGATGGCCGCCCCGGTTGCGCGCGTCTACGCCGCTCTGGTGGACGCGGACGCGCTCGCCGTGTGGCTGCCGCCGCAGGGGATGACCGGCCGGTTCGAGCGGTTCGACGCTCGGCCCGGCGGCGGCTACCGGCTGGTCCTGACCTACGCCGACGCGACGACCGCGCCGGGCAAGGCCACTGCCGACTCCGACATCGTCGAGGCCCGCTTCGTCGACCTCGTTTCGGGCGTACGGGTCGTGCAGGCCGTCGACTTCGTCGCCGACGATCCCGCGTACGCCGGCACGATGACGATGACCTGGGAGGTGACCGCCGTCAACGGCGGCACCCGGGTGGAGATCCGCGCCGACGACGTACCGGCCGGTATCAGCCCGGCGGACCACGCCGCCGGCCTCGCCTCCTCGCTGACGAACCTCGCCACGTACGTCGAGCAGTAGCCTCCGGCGGCTCCGCTGCGGCTGCTTTCCGACTGCCGAGCGACTCACAGGTTGATCAAGCCGGATGGCTGGCCGCCGGGATGGCGTACTGATGGAGATAGTCGTCAAGCTCCAGAAACCCGAGAAGGGCCTGCCTCATCCCCTCCATGTCGGGGCCACCTGTGCTGCACGACGCGACCTGAACCCTTTCGGCCACCTCCACTAGGCCGATGAGCTGGGCAACCGTGTGTCCGGTCGCCCAGGCATCGTGACGATGTCCGGCATCTTTGCCACCTGCTCGCCGACGATGCTGCGCGACAGCGCAGTCGCCAGCTCATCCGCCTGGGCGTGACACACCAACTCGCTGGCGTTCTGCCGAATCTCCCGCAGCTCGATCTCCCGCACCCAACGTTTGTAACACCGTCGAGCTCGATCCGCGGCCCGGCGGCACGCGGTGGTGGGAGACTTGTGGCAGCATCCGTCAGGAGGTGAGTCTGCCGATGAGCGTTGCCGCACTTGATCACCCCGAGCCGTGGACCGAGTCCGAGTACTTCGCGCTCGGGGAGACCCGAAACCGGATCGAGTTGGTCGACGGAGGACTGTGGGTGAGCCCCGCACCGAACAGGCCACATCAGGACATCTCGTTCCTCCTCTTGACCGCGATCCGGCCGGCCGCGCGGTCGGCGGGTCTGCGCGCACACGAGGCGGTGAACGTACGACTGGCCGCCAACCGGATCGTGATCCCGGACCTGGTGGTGGCGAAGGTCGGGCGACTCGGCGGCGTCGCCGACGCACACGAGGTCGTCCTGGCCGGCGAGATCACCTCGCCGAGCAGTGTCGCCACTGACCGCGTACAGAAGATGCAGTTCTACGCGGCCGCGCGGATCGGCTGGTACCTGCTCGTCGAGCCCGACATGGTCGAGTACGAATCACTTACGCTGCGACTGTTCCGGCTTGAGGGCGAGCACTACGTCGAGCATGCGGTTGCCGCAGACGGGCAGCGGCTGACCTCCGACCTTCCGTTCCCGATCGACGTCACGACCGACGCCCTGCTCGACTTCTAGCGCCGCACAGGTGACCTGGTCAGTCACCGGCGCAACGTGTCGAAGCTGAGGCAGATATCTGCAGGTGCGCCCGGCACCGACGCCACCTCGGACCGGTGCCAGTGCGGTCCGACCGCGTCGGTCGCCACCCGCTGCCAGAACGGCTGCGCTCCTGGGTTGTACGCCTGGAAGGCGATCCGCCACCGGCCCGGCCACCCGGCGATGACCTGGCCAGCGGCCACACGTCCCACCCCGGTCCGCCGCAGCGGCCGGACCACGAAGAAATCGTTGATCGAGGCGACCTGATCCACCCGGCCCGCCATGACGAATCCGCCAAGCCCGCCCGCCACTGTGATCAGCCACGCCCGAGTGTCCGGATCCGCACCGGCCAGAAAGCGGTCGAGACGGCGATTGTGGTAGGTGCCGTCCGCGTTCGGCAGGTGACGGTACGCTTCGGCAAGGTCGTACCGGTAGAGCTGCCCCAGGTTGCCGAGCACCGCACGGTGCGACCGGTCGACCGACGTCAGGCCGATCGGCGTCGACGGAAGCTCCGGCGGGCGCATGCCGGCCCCGGTGGTCAGCGTACGGCTGACGGGGTGTGGGCGACGAAGGCGGACCAGGCGGCCGACGCGAAGGCCAACGTGCCACCGGCCCGGTCCTTCGAATCGCGCACCAGCACCCGGCCCGGCAGATTGTCGGCGACCTCCACGCAGTCGCCGCCGTTCGAGCTGCTGCGGCTCGACTTGCGCCAGATCGGCTCACTCGTTTTCATCGATCATCCTCACGTTCAGATCGCGGTGCGGCCCCGGAGAGCTGGGCCCGAAACCGAGCCTGCCAGGCGCTGAACCGGTCACGCAATGCGGCCACATCGTTGGCGTCGAGCCCGTAGTCGATGAAGTCCTGGTCATCGAACCGTGCGATCGAGCCGAGCATCTGTGCGAAGAGCTGCTGGTCGAAGCCAGCATCTGCGGCTGTCGCAAGTGCGCAGAGCTCGTCATGGGTGTACCGGCCACGTGTTACGGCGGCGTCGATGTCGAGGAAGTCGCGTGCTGCCGCGCGGTTGTAGAGCGCGTCCATCTTGCCTGCCATCACATCGTCAGGGTGGAGCACCGGGCCGATCTGCATCTCAACGGGCGGTTGCGTGCGCCAGTTCGCGACAAGTTCGACGCGGTGCTGCTCGCCCGGGGCATCGCCGTGACTGATGTGCAGTCGAGCGAAAGTGTCCAGCCGAAGATCGACGGTGACGTTGAATCCTTCGGCTTCGTAGGCAGCGATGAGGACGTCAACAGCTTGGGGAAAGTCGGCGCGACGCTGCCAGTCGGAAAAGAGATCGACGTCTTCACTCGGCCGATCGAGGATCCCATGCGCTGCCACCGCATGGCCGCCGGCCAACGCGAAGCCGAAGGGTCCGCCCGCTCGCAGACCGATTTCAGCCAGTTGTCGATGGAGTGGGTGAGTCTCGTGCGGCACTACGCGGCGGCCTGCCGCGCATGCGCGAGAACCTGGTGCTTGGACTCCCACACCTGCCGGACCTGTGGAGGCAGGACCAGCGTAGGCCAGATGCGGACCAGCGTCGGGCCGTCCAGCCATTGAATAAGGTCATCCACTGTCGTCGCTTCGCGGAGCACTGTCTCGTACATGCTGGCGAGCCTGCGAGGGTTGGCCAGGTCGTACTGCGCCCGCCCCGACCAGTCCAGACTTCTACTCAACGTGACCTGCCCACTGACCGGGCCATGGAGATCGTCCAGGTTCTCGCTGACCACGTACGGACGCTGGTCGGCGTAACGCGACCCGCTTGGTGCGCCACGCCCCGCCCTGCCGAACTCGTCCACGTCCCAGTCCCCGATCCTGGCCAACACATCGTCAACTACCACGAATCATAACGACGGCGGGCTCGGCTCACCGCCAGCGCGCCGTCAGCCCACGCTGCCACACCAGCATTGTCCCGCCACCGGTCACTCGATGGTGTCCGACCGGCTCGCCCGCTGATGAGATGGGGGCGAGCCGGTCGGCTGAGCGCACATGCCCGAGGGCTTGGTGGGGCGGCGTTGGGGGTGGGTCAGCGTACGGCGGACGGGGTGTGGGCGACGAAGGCGGACCAGGCAGCCGGCGCGAAGGCCAACGTGCCACCGGCCCGGTCCTTCGAATCGCGCACCAGCACCTGGCCCGGCAGGTTGTCGGCGACCTCCACACAGTTGCCGCCGTTCGGGCTGCTGCGGCTCGACTTGCGCCAGATCGGCTCACTCGCGTTCATCGATCATCCTTAGCATCAGGTCGCGGCTCTGGCTGACGGTGAGCGCCAGTCCCGACACAGCATCCCACGACTGTTCCAGGTCGAGCACGTCCTGATCGTCGGTGACGATCCGGCCACCGAGATGGTCGTCGAGGTAGCCGATCCGCCGGGCGTTGGAGAGGCAGGCGACGACGAACGCGCCGGCCAGCCCGACGTGCATGCCGACGTCGGCGGGGAGCACCCGGATCTGCACATCCGGGCGGTGGCCGATGTCGACCAGGTGCTCCAGCTGGTCCTTCATGAAGGCACCGGTCACGCGCAGCGCCGCCTCGGCGATGATCGCGGTGAACTGGATGTCCTCGTCGCGGGCCAGCGTGGCCGACTGGCGTTCCAGTCGAATGGCGAGCGCCTCGTCGAGCCGCCGTCGGGTGCGGGTGCCGACGGCGAGGACGGCGCGGGCGTACGCCTCGGTCTGCAGCAGCCCCGGGATCACCAGCGGCTCGAACGAGCGCAGCACCAGCGCGCGGCGCTCACTCTCCAGCCAGGAGCGCAGCCACAGGGCCTGCGCGTCCTCCCGGGCGGTCCGGGACAGCCGCTGGACCTGGTCGCCGGTCTCGTAGATGCGGTCGAGGTCGACGGCGGTGTCCGGCAGCGGGATCGACTTGCCGGTCTCAAACGCGCCGATGAGGGAATTGCTGACCCGGATGGCCTCACCCACCTGGGCCTGGGTCAGGTTGCGCTTGAGGCGCTCACTGCGCAACAGATCCTGAAGCTCGCTCATCTCCTGGCCTCCATTGGAATCCACTGGTACGCGCTGGAATGACTGACGCACGGCAATCGGTGAACTGAGTATTCCGTGTCGAAGTCGCACAGTCCAGGGTGGAAATCGCCACAGGCGCTTTGACGGCGGCAAGGGAGATCACGTGTTACGCAACGACGGGATCGGCGGCACACCCCGCCTCGCCCGCTACACCTCGATCGGCACGCCACCCGGCGGGAAAAAGGATCATGATCCGACACCGAACCGACCGCCACTGCCGGACAGCGTCCACCTGTCAGTTGATCATCCGGTGGTACAGCGGGCGCGGGAGATCGTCAGCACGCATCTGCCGAGCCGACTCGCCGAATGCCGGGTGTGCAATTCGGCTGCACTCTGCGAGCCGTTCATGAAGGCACTCGCGGTGCTGCGCCGGCACGATCCGGGAAAGGCCCGACGGGTGATGGCCGTACTCTATTTCGCTGGCCTGTGGCCTCCGGTGACCCTCGACGACGACACCGATGGGGGCGGTGACGATGTCGCGTGACGAACTGCTCCGCATCGGCGACACGCTGCGCCTGGGCAAGGCCGACTGGGTGTACGCCGACCGGTCGATGATCGTCCGGGTCGCCGACATCCGCTACGGGCTCGACCAGGAGCAGTCGCAGGTCGTCGGGCTCATCGGCACCGTCGTCGCCGGTGGCCGGGACGGCCGGATGGTGGCGATCGCGGTCTACAAGAGCGCGCTGACCCGCCCCGGTGTCGTCGAGCGCCCCCGCCCCGTCAACGGCGAGACCTACGACAATCAGCCTCATGAGCACTGAGCGCACATCGGCCGTACCACCCGACTCTGCGCACGCGGTGACCGCGAGCCGCCTGTTCGCCTGGCTCATCATGGCGGGTTGGCCGGCTGAGCAGGTTCTTCAGGCGGCTGGGGTCCGGATCCCCGGACCAGACGGCGACGGGGGCAGGATCCCGGACATCCGAGTACGCCTCGGCGGGCATTCCGCAGTACTGGGTGGTCGACTCCGACGGCGCGCAGACCGTCACCCTGCACCGGCTCGCCGCGCACGGCACCTACCAGGAGAGCGCCAAGATGCCCCTGGCCTGGCTGCTGCAGACGTCCCCGGCCGACCATCTCGGCTGAAGGAAACGCGGGGTCAGCGGTCCATCATCCGCAGCGCCATGGTCGGCGCGTCGGCCATCACCGACGTCGGGTTCGACACACCGCCGGTGGCCCAGACCTTCGACCGGGCGATGTGCACCCCCGGGTAGAGCTCGACGACGTCGGTGGCCTGCAACGGCCGGGCCTGGCGTTTGATGGTGCGGCGTTCGTCGTCGTCGGGTGAGCCACCCGGCCGTACGCCGGTGCCGTTGGTGCTGACGTCCTGCACGACGAGCTCCTTGCCGTGCAGCTCGAACCTGACGTGGCTGCGGCTGATCCAGCGCCGCGCCTCCTCGGTGAGCCACTGGCCGAGCATGATGCCTTCGCCGCGCTCGGGTGCCCGGCCGACCACCATCGGGTGGTCGGCGGAGACGACGAACCGCTGCCGGACCATCCCGTCGATCCGGATCGACAGCACCTCGGCCGGCGGGCGGGCGCCGGCCTCGGTGAGTCGTTCCCCGTGCCGGGGGCAGGTCGGCTGGCCGGTACGCAGCGTCGGCGGCGGCTGCCCGCCGGGGCGGCCGACCCGCATCCGGCCGAACAGCGCGCACTCCGGGTCCGGGCAGCTCCACAGCCGGGCCAGCAGCTGGGCACCGGCCGGCGACGGTTCGGCGGTCGCCGGTGTGTTGCCGCCGCCGGCGCGGGCGGTCAGCGCCGGTCCGCCGTGGCCGGGCAGCGGGGCGAGCAGCCGGCCAGGCTGATCGAGCCACTGGTAACGCCCGCGCATGCCGTCGAACCGGTGGCGGCTGAGCACCGGCAGGCCGAGCAGTTCGGCGACCTCCAGCAGCCGGTCGGCGGGGTCGGCGAGCACCTCCACCAGGCCATCGTCGGACCACCGGCGGGCAACCATCCGCTCGTTGGAGGTCAGGTCGGCGTCGGAGAGCAGGCCGCGGTGCACGACCACGTACACCGGCACGTTCTCCTCGGCGACGCTGCGGCCGAGGGCGTCGATCAGCTGCCCGAGGCGCAGCATGTTGGCCGGTCGCCCGTTGTCGAAGTCGACGTACCGGACGACCTCGGCCAGGTCCACGACGGCGCGTGCGGTCGCCGGGTCGGTGCTGAGTCGGCGCTCGATCGCGTCGAGCACCTTGCTGACCTCAAATCTCACCGCGTACCTCTTCCCCGTCAGCCCTGCGCCGCGACGATCTCGTCGATCCGGCGGGCCAGCTCGATGTCCAGGGCGGTGGTGCCGCCGGCCGAGTGGGTGCGGCACCGGAAGGTCAGGGTTCGCCACCGGATGTCGATGTCCGGGTGGTGGTCCATCTCCTCGGCGGTGATCGCCACGCGGGTCACCACGGCGACCGCGTCGGGAAAGGTCGCCAACGAGACGGTACGGGCGATCGCCTCGGGGTCGCCCACCCAGTCGGTCAGCTTCGCGAGCGCGGCCTGCACCTGTGCGGCGTCCAGCACCTCTGCCATGCGGTGACCTTACCGTCTGTCGGTGCGCACGAGGTCGTTCACCTTGTCGGCCGGTTCGGAGTCGTTCCCGCTGCCCCGGTACGCTGCCTGCCGCCCCTTGACCACATCACGCTGCCGAAATACCCCTGCTACCCGAATGATCGAAATTTCCGGGAATGTAGGAATCAATGACTGATTGGTGGATTTCATGAAGACCCGCCGGCTGACCGGGTCTCCGGTCGGCACCCTCACCACGCTCACTTTCGGACTCACCTTCGCCCTCGCCGGATGCGGCGTGGCCGTCCCGACGCCGAACTCCTCACCAAGCACCTCCCCAAGCACCACGGCCAGCTCGACCGGCACGCCCGTTGAGGCACCCGAGGCACTGATCGCCGCCGCTCGCAGCCTCAACGAACAAAGTTCGCGGATGGTGATGGTGGTGTCCAGCCCGTATGGCGGGATGGACATGAACGGACAGTTCGACCCGATCACCCTCGATGCCAGGTACCAGCTTTCGCTCGACGCGGGCGGCGAACAGATGCGGATCGACATGATCCTGCTCGACTCGGACGCGTACCTGCAGATGTCCGATCTCGAACTGCCCGGCCTGCCCCCAGGCACCTGGCTGCACGTCGACGAGTCGAAGATCCAGCCGGGCAGTCCCTTCGATGTGCTGTCCGAGGACGATCCCGCTGGCGCGGAAGGGTTCGTCAACGGTGTGACCACAGCCGAGTGGACCGGTGACGGCACCGTAGCCGGCGAATTGGACATGCGCAAGTCGCCCACGATCGACGAGCAGACCCTCGAGATCCTCGGCGACGGGCCGGCGTTGGCTCCGTTCACCGCCGTCATCGACGGCGAGGGTCGACTCGTGGAGCTGGTCGTCGACGCGGACCGGGCCCTGCCCGGGTTGGGGGAGATCACCTCCCGCTACTCCAACTTCGGTGAGCCGGTCAATCTGACGGCTCCGCCCGCCGACGAGGTCGTCCCACTGCCGGATGAGCTCCTGGGCCTGTTGGAGGCCTGACCGAAGCTCGGCGTTGTCGCCGTGCTCTCGCTCGCGGTCTGGGGCTGGGGGCTGCGGCGGGGCAGCGGCGGAGACCCGGCCGGTGACAGGTCGAACATCGTGCGGTGCGGGGCCACCCCCTGGGGCGGCCCCGCACCTGCTACCCGGCGGCTCATCATGATCACTTGATGCTGAGCTGGGCGACACGCCGGCACCACGCCGAATTTTCGTCAACTGATCATGAGTGCGGCGGCAGCCGCAGGATCAGCGGGGCGCAGCGGCGGCAGCCGGCCGGCTCAGCGCAGCGGCTGGCCGACGGAGTGCAGGTGGCGCAGCGCCTCGGCGTACGAGTCGATCAATCCGGCCTCGGTGTACGGCAGGCCGCGTTCCTGGCAGTAGCCGCGCACGATGGGTTGGGCGTAGCGCAGATGCGGCCGCGGCATGCTGGGGAACAGGTGGTGCTCGATCTGGTAGTTGAGCCCACCGAGCAGCACGTCGACGAACCAGCCACCGCGCACGTTGCGGGAGGTCAGCACCTGCTTGCGCAGGAAGTCCAGGTCGTCGTCCGGGCCGAACATCGGCATCCCCTTGTGGTTCGGCGCGAACGCGCACCCCATGTAGAGACCCCACAGCGCCTGGTGCAGCGCGATGAAGGCCACCGCCCGCAGCGGCGACAGCACCGCGAAGACGATCCCGAGGTACGCGACGGTGTGCACCGCCAGCAGCGCCCCCTCCACGACACGCCGCTTCACCGGGCCGTTGATCACCGACCGGACGCTGGCCACCCGTAGCGACAGGCCTTCGAGCAGCAGCATCGGGAAGAACAGGTACGCCTGCCGGCGGGCCAGCCAGCGGCCGAAGCCCCGGGTCGCGGCGGCCTGCTCCTCGGTCCAGACCAGCGCACCGGCTCCGACGTCCGGGTCGTCGTCGACGTGGTTCGGGTTGGCGTGGTGCCGGGTGTGCTTGTCCATCCACCAGCCGTAGCCGAGCCCGACCCCGAGATTGCCGAGCAGCAGGCCGGCGGTCTCACTGGCCCGACGGGTACGGAACATCTGCCGGTGTCCGGCGTCGTGGCCGAGGAACGCCACCTGGGTGGCGGCGACCGCCAGCCCGACGGCGGTCAGCAGCTGCCACCAGCTGTCCCCGCCGGCCAGCAGTACCGCCCAGCCGGCCAGGTAGGCCCCGACGGTCAACACGATCCGGGCGGCGTACCAGGCGGGTCGGCGGTCCAGCAGCCCAACCTGGCTCACCCGCCGCGACAGGTCAGCGTAATCGCTGCCCCGTGGGCGGGGGCTGGTACGGGTGGGTGCGGCAGCAGTCATCGAATGCCTTTCGTGGCTAACCCGGCCCCTCGGGGCCGGCGATTCGGGGGTGGCGGCATCAGGGTGGCGGCCGTGCCTGGGAATAGTGGCCGTGCCTAGGGTGGTGGCTGGTGCCGGGGTGGCGGTGCCAGGGCTTGCAGGACCGACGGCGTCTCCAGTCTGCGGGGATCCGCCGCGCGGGGTAATCCTGTCTGCCCCCGGAACCCGGGTGACGCTAGCCCCCTCCCGGTCAGGTCATCCGGCCGACAACAGTACGCAGTCTGCGCAGATCCCGGCGCCGGCGCTCGTAGGTGACCGCCAAGGTGATCAACGCCAGGCCGCCGACGGCCAGGAAACTCCACCGGGGCAGCAGGTCCCAGACGGCGACGAGTTCCCGCACCGCGAGGACCGCCAGCACCGCACCGCCGATCATCACCGGGGCCTGCCGGCGGTACGCCGCACCAGCCAGCACCGCCGCCACCGCCCCGGCCCCGAGCAGGAGCCGACGCACCGGCTGGCCGTCGGCGACCAGCACCGAGCCGAGGCTGGGCAGCAGGGCGGCGGCCAGGCCGGGGGCGTACCCGAGCCAGCTGGAACGCTGCGGATGGGCGCGCAGAGTCAGCCAGCCGACGCCGAGCGCGGCCAGGGCCAGCGGCAGCGTGTACGCCTCGGTCAGCGCCACCTGCGCGCTGCTCAGCAGCAGCCACCAAGCGACGATCTCGCTGGCCAGGGCCGTCATGGCCAGCACCCACGGCCGGTGCGGCACGGCCGGCCGGCCCAGCGCCGGCCGCCCGCCGGACAGTGGCGCCGCCGGCCGTCCCCCGAGCTGCGGCACCGGGTGGGCGGTCGCCAGCAGTGCCCGGGCACCCAGTACCACGCCCCACAGGGTGCATACCCCGGCGGCGTACCGGGCCGAGCCGACCGTCATCAGCAGGGCCGCGCCGGCGGCGGCGTGCCCGGCCACTTCGACGCCGATCGACTCGGCCCGCCCCCGTACGCCCCCGGTGGCCGACCGGAGGGCCAGCACCGCGCCGACGGCCAGGGCCAGCGCGGCGACGGCGAGGACCGCGTACCCGCCGACCCGGACCGGTAGGTCGGCGGCGCGCACGGCGGTCGCGGCGAGAACACCGCCGGCGACCACCGCGACGACCCCGGCAGCCACCCGCACCGGGGTACGGCGACCCGCCGCGCCGATTCCGGCGGCGCACGCCACCACGGCGGCCAACGCGGTCAGGGTGCTGACCCGGGTGGGCAGCAGACCGGCCAACCCGGCCCCGGCCAGCGTGGCACCGACCAGCAGGGTGACCGCCGCCTGCGGCGCGGCGGTGGACCGGGCGGCGACCGCCAGCCCGGCCAGTCCGGCGATGAGGCTGAGTGCCGGCACCACCGGCCACGGCGTACCGGCGCTGGCCAGGGCAGCCAGCAGAGCGACCAGGGCGACCGGGCCGCCGGCCACCACCGCGTACCGCACCCGGTGACCGGCCACGGCGGCCACGCTGACGGCGGCCGCGAGCGCGGCCACGGTGACGGCGGCGGCGAGCACGGCCAGGGTGACCGCCCCGGCGGCGGGGACCGACACCGGCAGCGCCGGGCTGAGTCCGGTCCCGGCCGGTACGCCGGCCCAGCTGGCTTCCAGCCAGCGGTACGGGGTGAGCAGCAGCGACGCCAGTACCGGCAGGGTGCTGACCGCCGCCGGCAGCGCCAGGGCTGCGGCGACGCCGGTCAGTAGCAGGCGCAGCCCGCCACGGGAGACGAGGGTGGCGGCGACGGCCAGCAGCAGCGCCGCTGCGGCGGCGTACCCGCCGGTGGACTCCCCCGGCACGTACGGCACGGTGCCGGCGGCCGGGGCGACGAGGGTGCCGACGACGGTGACCGGCAGCGCCGCCCCGGCGTACCAGAGGTATCCGGGCCACTGGCGACGGACCGCGACCAGCGCGACCGGCAGCCCGATCGTGGCGGCCGCCCCGGCGCGGGCCAACCAGCCCGCCGACGTTTCGAGGGTGTGCACGGCGAGCGCGACGAGGGCCGGCCAGCCGGCCACCGCGACGGCGACGCCGAGGCCGCCGATCGGGGCCTGCCACCAGCGGGCTTCAGGTCGCCGCACGGCGCGGCGGGCGACGGCGGCGCCGGCGAGCGCGGTGCTGACCACGACCGCGACGGCGGCCGTGGCGACCGCCGGGCGACCGGCGCTGACCAGCAGCGCGTGGCCGGTCAGCAGGGCGGCGACGGCCGCACTGGGCAGCGCGACGACGGCATGCCGCGACCCGGCGGCCCGTACCGCCGCCACTGCCCCACCGGCCAGGCCGCCGACGGCGACCGCCCACCACGGCACCGGGATCGCCGCCGGTACGGTCAGCAGCCCGGTGGCGGCGCCGACGGTGAGCAGCATGGGCCGGACCGCCCGGGGCAGCAGCAGGATCAGCGCCCCGGTGACCGCGACGACGGCGAACGGCAACTGCCAGTCGCCGGGCACGTCGACCGGTCCGGTGCCGGCCCGCCAGAGTGGGCGGGCCGCCACGATGCCTCCGGCGGCGACGGTCAGAGCGGCCAGCAGTACGCCGGCCCCGAGCAGCCCGGTCACCAGCAGCGCACCCGCCCACGGCCCGGTACGGACCACCGCCGGCAGCCGACCGCGCAGGTACCGGCCGGCGAGGGCGAGCCCGACGGCGGTGCCGGCGACGATGGCCAGCGCCAGCGACGGCGCCGGTTCGGTGCCGGCCCGGACCACGGCGGTGGTGACCGCCGGCGCCAGCCCGGCCAGGCTGATCGCCAGCAGCGCCGGTACGCCGGTGAGCCGGCCGGTGACGACCAGCACGGCGGCGACCGCTAGTAGCGGCAGCCCGGCCAGGGCGGGGGCACCGGCCGGGTGGCCGAGGATGACGGCGGCCAGGGCGGCGATCCCGGCGGCGGCCAGTGCCGCGCCGACGGCCACCCAGCCGGTGATCCGCAGCGCCAGCCGGGCCGGCGGGGTGAGCGCGATCATCGCCAGGGTGCCCAGGGCGGTGCCGAGCAGCAACAGGGTGGTGCCGGCGGCGTCGGCGCGCAGGTCGACGGCGAGCAGCGGCAGCACGGGTTGCGCGGCGAGCAGGGCGGCGAAGCGGGCCGCAGCCAGGCCGGTGATCAGCTGGTAGCCGGCGGCGACCAGACCGGTGACCGCGAAGGTCACGGCGGCGTACCGGGCGGCGGGCAGATCGGCGGCGCCGAACAGGTCGACGTAGCGGGCGGCGTAGCCGTCGAGCAACACCAGCAGCAGGCCGAGCGCGGCGAACGTCTCGGCGGTGCCGCGCAGGCCGCGCCAGGTGGCCAGCGGCGGCAGGGCGAGCAGTACGGCGGTGACGCCGGCCAGGATCGCGGCCCGGCCGCCGACGCCGACGCTGGCCCAGGCGACCGCGGTGAAGACGATCGCGGCGGTGCCGAGCAGCAGTCCACCGAGGACGAAGAGGATGGTCTGCACGGTACGGGTGGAGGTCTCCGGCCGTACCGACGGTGTCGCGGCCGGACCCGGCTGGCCCGGGGCGACCGGCCCTGGTGGCGGGCCGGCGGGTGCGGCGGCTGGTCGGGCCGGTGGGACGGGCGTCGCCCGTACCGCCGCCTGCACCTGGACCGCGAACTGCTGCCGGCGGACCTGCGCGGCGTGCAACTGCGCACCCAGCGTGGCCCACGCCGATCGGGCCTGTTCGACGCGGGCGGCCAGCCCGGCGATCTCACCGTCGAGCCGGATCACCTCGCCGGCGAGCGGGTCGGGCCCCCGGCCGCAGCCCGGGCAGCCGGCGGCGAGGCTCGCCGGCGTGCCGCAGGCCGGGCACGGATAGTGGGCTGTCGCGGTACTGCTCATGACCGCATCGTCGTCGCCCGGCCGGGGCCGCCGACAGAGTGCGGATACTCAGTCCGACCGAGGGAACGACTCGGGTACGGACGGTTCAGGACCAGCCGGCCACGAATGGACGACTGATAGCCGACTCAGGGACGGGTGTGGTCGTACACCCACCGGGCGTAATCGGGATTGCCGGCTTCGATGACGGCAACCAGGATCTCGGGTACGTCGTAGGGGTGCGCGGTGCGGAGATAGGTGACAAGTGGGTCGCTACGGTCGGTGGCGGTCTTGAACTGCACAGACCACTCCTTCGTGGTCTCCACCCGGCCTTCCCACCAGTAGGTGCTGGCCACCGGACCACCGATCTGGGCGCAGGCGGCGAACCGGCCGGCCACTGCGGATGCGGCGAGCACCTCGGCGACCGAGCGGGCATCCACCACCGTCGTCACAACGGAGATTTGATCCACGGGGCGAACCCTACGCCCTCAAGGTGTCCGAGCGGTTCTTCTCGATCCACAAATCGATCCGCGCCCACCAGTCGTAGAGCCATTCGATGCGTTCGTCACGGCCGGCCGGGATCTCCTCGGGCGGCACCGACCAGAACCGCATCACGATCCGTTTGTCCATCGGGAGTTCCCGCCACACGTCGGCGCCGGTCAGCATCCGGTCCAGGCCGGTGTGCGCGACGAAGATGACTCCCGCGTCGGGGGCCGCGTCCAGCGCGGCGAGCAGGCCGCCGGGACGCGGCGCGAGGACGTGCCGCATCGATTCGGCGCGGGCCGCCATCCCGTGCAGTCCCAACGCGTGCAGCCGCTCGATGGCCCGGCTGCGCCGGCCCGGGGTGAAGTTGCCGCCCTCGGGGAAGATGACGAACGCGTCGTTGGCGTCCAGCCCGGTCGCCAGGTGCGCGATCTGGGTCTCGACCGGCTCGGCGCGGCTGTCGCCGGGGGCGATGAACCGGTTGGGCAGCCGGTTGAGCAGGACGTCGATCGCCGGATCCCACTGCAGGGTCTCCTTGAGCACGATGCGCGGCTCCCGGTCGAACCAGTTGACCAGGCCGTGGATCAGGATGAACGAGTCGCCCGGGCCGGCGTGCCGGGACACCACCAGCTCGGGACGGCCGGGCAGGGCGGTGTCCGGGTCGGTGCCGACCACGTCGATACTCAGCCGCAACGCCCAGCGGGCGTGCCAGAAGAAGAACGTCAGGAACCAACCGGTCAGTACGTAGTGGGCGCGTTGGAAGGCCGGGCTGCGGATCTTCCAGCCGCAGCCGGAGGCCAGCCAGAGTCCGAAGAGGGCGATCAGGGCGGCGGTGTCCCACAGCAGGTAGACCACGGCGATCCAGAACAGTCGCAACACCCGCAGCCGGCCGGGTACCAGCAGCGAGGCGGCGGCGGCCAGGAAGACCCAGAACGGCAGTGTGGTGAGCACGGCCGCGGCGAGCAGCGGTACGGCCGGGGCGAGCAGTGCCCGGCGTACCCAGCGGGGCGGCAGCGGCATCAGCAGCCGGCCACGTTGGTCTTGAGGTAGCGCCGGGAGGCGGTGTAGGCGCGGCTGATCCGGCGGCCGACAGCGGTCATGTCCCGGTACGCCCAGGGTGTGTCGTCACGTGTCTCTCCCCCACCGGTCGGCAGTACGTGCACCTCCACATCGTGACCGAGCGCCGCCAGCTCCCGGGCGAACCGGTGCCGGCGGGCGATCTCGAAGGCGACCTGGGCGACCTCCCAGGGCCGCCGGGGCGCGCTGAGGGGCCGCTCGATCCGGCCGACCTGGAGCACGAAGATGCGCTTCGCCCCGGCTTCGACGGCCTTGCCGATCGGGATCGAGTTGACGATCCCGCCGTCGATGAAGTGCTCGCCGTCGATCTCGGCCGGGGGCAGCAGGCCGGGCACCGCAGCCGAGGCGAGCACGGCCGGCACCACCGGGCCGGTGTCGAACCAGTGTTCGGCGGCGCGTTCGATGCTGGCGGCACAGCAGTGGAACGGCACGGCCAGGTCGGCGAAGGTGGTGGTCTCGCCCAGTTCGGCCGCCAGCAGCCGGCGCAGTGGCCGTGGCGAGTGCAGGTGGGTACGGGCGGCGAACCGGCGCAGCTGGCGGGCCATCGAGTCGCCGTACACCTCGCTGGCCTCCGGGGAGGCCCAGAGCCGTACCAGCCGCAGGGTGACCGCCTCGGAGGGGTCGGCGGCGACCAGCGCGCCGTTGACGGCGCCGATCGAGGTGCCGACGACGAGATCGGGCTCGATGCCGGAGCGGAACAGGGCGCGCAGCATGCCGACCTCGACCGCGCCGAGGACCCCGCCGCCGCCCAGCACGAAGGCGACCGGACCGTTGACCATGGCGTTCATCCTGGCACGGGCCTGGTGGCCGCCGGTCGGGGTCGGCGCCGTGCCCGGACTCGCTCGGTATTACCGGCTCATCGGCAATGCCGACCTATGTCGGGTTAAATGATAAATGTTCACCTGTTTAACGTGCCGTTGACAGGACGTGCCAGTTCGCGCAGCCTGATACGACCTCCACTCCCCAGGCAGGTGCGACAACGATGGCATCGCTGCAAGCGGGCGAACTGCTCGCCCGCAGATACCGTCTCATCGACCGGATCGGTGCCGGCGGCATGTCGGTGATCTGGCGCGCCCGCGACGAGGTGCTCGACCGGGTGGTCGCGGTCAAGGTGCTCGCCGCGTCGTTGGCCGCCGACGCACGGTTCCGCAGCATGGTGCGGGAGGAGGCACGGTCCGCCGCCCAGTTGATCCATCCACACGTGACCGCGGTCCACGACTACGGCGAGGCGGTCGCACCGGACGGCACCGTCACCGCGTTCGTGGTGATGGAGCTGCTGTCCGGTGAGGAGCTGGACGCCCGGCTCACCGCCGGCCCGCTGACCTGGCCGGCGGCGGTGGAGACCTGCGCCCAGGTAGCCGAGGCGCTGGCCGCCGCGCACCGGTTGGGCATCGTGCACCGCGACGTCACCCCGGCGAACATCATGATGACCTCGATCGGCGCCAAGGTGCTCGACTTCGGTATCGCCACCCAGATCGGCGCCCCCGACGAGGACGAGGAGGGCGAGACCTTCGGCACCCCGGCGTACGTGGCCCCGGAACGCCTCGACGGCCGACCGGCGCAGCCCGCCACCGACGTCTACTCGCTCGGCGTCCTGCTCTACGAGACGCTCACCGGCCGAGTGCCGTACCCCGCTGACACCTGGGACGATCTGCACCGCGCACTCGATCAGGAGATCCCGCCGCTGACGGTGCCCGGACTGCCCACCCAGGTCGCCGAGATCTGCCTGCGCTGCCTGTCCCGGGACCCGCTCAGCCGCCCTACCGCGCACCAGATCGGCGCCGCGCTGCGGGACCAGTTGCTACCGGCCGATCCACAGGCGGCGACCATGCTCGCGCCGACGATGACCCTGCCGACGATGGCCAACTCCGACGTTCCGTCGGCCGCCGACGCCGAAACACCGGCCCCCAACGCCGGGACACCGGCTGTCGACGGTCGGCGGCGGGTCGGCCGGCTCGACGCCAGGGTCGCCACGCTACTGGTGGTCGGCGCGGTCGCGGTCGCGGTGATCCTGCTGCTGCAGCCCGAGGTGCTGCGCCGGCCGGGCAGCGACCATCCGCCGCCCGTCGGGCAACCGCAGTCCACCGGTACGCCCGCCGACACAGCCCCGCCGACACAGCCGGCCCAGCCGGGGCCGTCGGTGGACGCACCTCCCACCGACCCTCCCGCCACTGGTGCCGCGCCGACCCCAGCGGCGACCGACACCGCACCGGCGCCGACCGCCCCGGTCGTTCCGACCGTCGACGAGGCGATCACCCTGCTCGGTCAGGTGATCGACGACGGGCTGGCGGACGGCGCGATCCGCCGCGACGCCGGCCTCGACCTGCAGAACCTGGTCCGTAACCTACGGACCTCGTTGACCAGTGGCACCGCCGACATCGACCGGGACGTCGACCAGCTGCGCCGCAAGGTGCGGATCCGCGCCGACGAAGGCGCGATCACCTACGCGTACGCCGACGAGCTGGACTCGGCACTGGACCAGTTGGCCAGTGCCGCCGTCTGACTCCCGGGGCACCCCGAGCGACGACCGACCCGGCTGCGGCGTCAGCTCAGGCGTGGAAGCAGACGTCAGTCCAGACGTGGGTGCAGGCGGATACGGTGCCCGGACCGGTCGAACAGTAACAGCCGGTCCAGATCCAGCGCCATGGTCATCGTCTCGCCGGGCTGCGGCGGTGCCGCCGCCGGCACCCGAACCACGACGTCACCGTCACCGTCCGGTGGATCGGAGGGATCGGGTTCGTACACCGGGTAGAAGCCGTACCGGGTCCGAGCGGTCGCCGGCGGGTCCGGACGGCGCTGCTGCGGAATCATCCGGGCGATGGTCTCCCGCAGCTGGTGCCGGGGCGGCGGATCCTCGGCCAGCAGCTCGGCCAGGTGGGTCTGCGGATCCGGCAAGTCCAGTTGCGACTCGGCCGGGGAGGTGGGCAGGCCGCCGGTGTCCACCCAGACCAGTGCCTCGTGGCCGAGGTTCTCCACCGCCCGGACCGTGCCGCGCAGGGTGACCGACAACGTCCGGTCGGACCTGGCCGGGTCCGGGCCGTCGGGCAGCGCCGGGTCAGCGCCGGTCGGCGGTACGGGGTGCAGCGCGTCGGCCCGCAACGCCACGGTGACCCGCTCGGTGTGGTGCTCGGCCAGCCGGGCCACCCAAGCGTCACCCACCGGCAGTTCCAGCACCTGCGAACCGAGATCGATCACCACCCGGTCCGGCTCGGCGTAGACCGCCCCCTGCAGCAGGCTGGTCCGTGGGGTGCCGAGGAACGCCGCGACGAACAGGTTCGCCGGGTCACCGTACACCTGCTCCGGCGGCCCGGTCTGCTGCAGCCGACCCTTGCGGAGCACGGCGAGCTGGTCCGCCATGGTCAACGCCTCGGTCTGGTCGTGGGTCACGTAGACGGTGGTCACCCCGTGCCGGCGGGCCAGCGCCGTCACGTCGGCACGCAGCTCGGCCCGCAACCCGGCATCCAAGTTGGACAGCGGTTCGTCCAGCAGGAACGCCTTTGGCTGGCGCACGATGGCCCGGGCCATGGCGACCCGCTGACGTTGCCCGCCGGACAGCACGGTGGGCTGCCGGTGCAGGTGTTCGGCGATGCCCAGCTCTGCGGCAACCTGCCGGATCCGCTGTTCGACCGCCGGGCCGTGTCCCACGCGCAGCGGAAAGGCGATGTTCTGGGCGACCGTCAGATGCGGGTACAGGGCATAGTCCTGGAACACCATGGACACCTGTCGTCGCTGCGCCGACCAGCCGTCCACCACCCGGTCGTCGATCAGCACGTGCCCGGACGTCGGCGTCTCCAGGCCGGCGACCAGCCGCAGGATCGTCGACTTTCCGCACCCGGTCGGCCCGAGCAGCACCAGGAACTGGCCAGACGGGACCGCGAGACTCACCCCGTCGACTGCGACGGTGCCGTCGTCGAAGACCTTCGTCAGTCGGTCGGTGGCGATGGCGACCACGCGATCACCTCCTGACCCCATCGTCAGGCCCGGCGGCCGTCGGCGCCAGTCCCTGTCGACGGACGGCCCACACCCGCCGGTGAGCGGTCGTCGGCACCGCCACCGGCGGCGACCCTCAGGAAGGTCAGCGCAGTTCCTCGGGAAGCCGCAGATTGTCGCCGATCAGCCCGCCACCGACCGGGGGCGGCGACGGAGGCGTCGGCGGGGGCGGTTCGGTGGTCGGCGGCTGGTTGGTGACGCTGCGGTCGAGCCAGCCGTCACCGTCGTCGTCGTAGTGGGTCCGTTCGAAGAACCCGTCACCGTCGGTGTCGTACGCCGCGGAGTCGACCAGACCGTCGGCGTCGTCGTCGCGGCCGACGAAGTCGGCCCGACCGTCGCCGTCCCGGTCGACCAGGATGTCCACCCCGCCGTCCGCCCGGCCCCGGACGATGTGCCGGTCCCACTGGCCGTCGCCGTCGACGTCCACCCGGGTCCGATAGTCCTCGGGCACCGCCGGTTCGACCGGCTGGGGTGCCGCGCCGAACCCGGCGGGCCGGTCCGGCACCGAAGGGCCGGCCGCGTCCGGCCGCGCCCCGAACCCGCTGTCCGCTCCGGCCGGCCCGTGCCCACCGCCGGACCCGGCCGAACCGAAGCCGCTCTGCGCCCCAGCAGAACCGAAGCCGCTCTGCGCACCGGCAGAGCCGAGAGCCTCGTCGACGGCGCCGGCCGCCGCGCCAATGTCGCCGAAGCCACCCATCATCCCGGTCAATGGGCTCAGCAGCCCGAACGCGCTGGACTGGTTCGCCCGCGTCTCCACCGCCGCCGTCGGGCCCGTCGCGGCGCCGCCCATCTGGGTCTGCAGCAGTTCCTGCTCCTCGGCGGTGAGCTGGTACCCGGCGAGCGCGGTCGTCGGGTCGGCGGCCAGCGCAGCAGCGAATCCAGGGTCGGTCAGCAGGCGTTCGAGCACGGTGTCGAAGTCACTCATCGCCGTTCCCCTCGTCGATGTCGCTCCAGGGTAGTCCGGGACGACAATCCGCAACGAGCCCGGCAGCGCCCAGTCCGGGCCTCCGGCGGCTGACGGCCCGCGGTCAGTCCAGCTCCGGCATCGGTACGGGCTGCGGTCTGGGCCGGCAGGTGCCGCACTGCAACGCGTCCTCGACGACCAGGCCCTCCGCCCGACCCCGACGCTCCGACCGGTGCACCTCCAGCAGGTACGGGCCGAAGCGGGCGTGGTCCTCGCACACGCCTCGACCGCAGAACCGGCAGCCACCCCGCGCCGCCTTCGGGCAGAACCAACAAAGCACCTGTATCTCCGCTCGAATCGATGTCTACGTCACAACGCCGGGTTCGTCCCCGCAGTCGACGACCTCTACCTTGCTCTCCACCTGGCGGCTGAGTCCTCCGCTGTCCGTGACGGTGACCGTGATCGTGACGATTCCTCCGGCGCCCTGCCGGCTGGCCACCGGACCGATGGAGCCGCTGTGTGTCCCGGCCCCGCTGAAGGTCTCCGTCTTCTCCACTGGTCCACTCTGCCTCGCGACGACGGTCAGCCCGTCGGGCGCGTCGTCGGAGACCACCACCATCCAGCGCACGCTGGTCGGGTGATCGCTGCAGGGTTCGTTGTTGACCAGCTGAGTAATCCGGCCCTGCGGCTGAACCTCCCAGAAAATGGTCGGGGGCTCGTTCGGGGGCGGCTCGGTGGTCGGCGGTGGTTCGCTGGTCGGCGGCGGCGTTCTGGTCGGTGACGACGTCGGCGGATCGGTTGTCGGCGCTGCCGTGGTCGGTGGTGGTGGCGCGGTGGTCGGGGGCGGGCCGGGCGGGCTCGGCGGTGGGGCCGTGGTGGTCGGGCCGGGCAGCGGCTGAGTGGCCCCTGGGTTCGGCACCGGGTTCGGCGTCGGCTGGCTGGTGGCGGAGAGATCCGGCGACGGGCTCTGCACCGTCGGTGATCCGCTGGTGGCGCCCGGAGCGGGAGCGCTCGGCGTACCGCCGGGCGGGTCGACCACCCGGCCGTCACCGCAGCCGAGCTGCTCCCCGGTGGCCCGCAGGGACACCCCGTTGCGCCGCACCTCGCCGAGCGACACCCGGGCCGTTCCGGCGTTCACCGCGAACCAGGCCTCGCCCCGGTTCGCCAGGACGGCATCCTGGCTGATCACGGTCATCGCCAACGGCCGGAAGGCACCGGAGACGCTGGCGGTGTCGGCCAGGATCCGGCCCCGGTCCAGGGTCAGCTCCCCGCTGGGCGCGACGGGCCGGGTGCCGTCGCTCCACAGCGCCCCCACCTCGGCTTCGACCCAGGCGCAGAGCACCGTGGCGGCCCCGCCACGGAAAACGAGTTCACCGGCCGACCGGTCGGCGACCTCGATCCGGTCCCCCTCGGCGACGTACGCCGCCGCACCGTCGCGCAGCGTCAACAGTCGCCCCCCTGCGGTGCGCACCTCGACGGTGCCCCGCTCGGCCCGCAGCAGCGCCCGGTCGGTCGGCATTTCCGCCCAGGCCGGTCCGGGCATCAGGTTGCCGCCGCTGATCAGCAACGCGAACAGCAGCAGGAGCAGCACCAGCCACCACAGCCGGCGCTCGAACCGCCGGTCCACCCGGTCGTCGGCGTCCCCCGGCGGCGGGCCGGGCGGGGCGGCCAGCGGTGGGTAGTCGGCGGGCGGATGCACGCCGCTGGTCGGCGGACCGCCGCGTACCGTCGCCGCAGCGGCCTCGGCCACCTGCGACGGTGCCGCGCCGAGCAGCATCGGCAACCCGGCGACGGCCGGCAGCTGCCACAGCCGGGTCTGCGTACGGGTGGTCGCGACCACGTCCGGCGGGTCGGCGCCGACCGGGCCGATCATCGTGCCCCGGCGCAGTTCGAGGCCGTTCATCAGGGCGATCACACCCGATTCGAGGACCACCGCGTCGTACGGGCCGGCCAGCCGGACCGGCGCGCCGGGCGGCAACGTCACCGGTCGCGCCCGGGACACCAGCCCCAGCCGGTCCTCCGGGGTCAGCCCGGCCAGCGCGGGGGTCTCGGCGAACAGCGACTCGGCGGCGGTCCGATCGGCCGGCGGCGGACCGGGCAGCGGGCCGACGACCGTGGCGACTGCGGTCGGCGGCAGCGCCAGCAGCGTCGTACCGGCGGTGCGCCAGCTGAGCGTGGCCGGCGTACCGGTCAGGGCGCTGGCCAGACCGACCAGGCCGCCCGGTCCGAGCCGCTGCCGGACCGTACCGGCGGGGTCGCCGGGGGCGCGGCCCTCCACCGCGCCGTCGACGACGACGTAGACCGCCGGCTGGGCGGCGCCGGCGGCGACGAGCTGCTGGCCGGTACGTGGGTGCACCCAGCGCGCCTGGGCGGCGAGCCGGTTCAACGCGCTGGCCGGCAGCGTCCGCAGCGCGCTGGCGCGCAGCGCGTCCAGCCGGCGCGGGGTGTCGGTGGCGTGCCGTCGCTCGGCGAACACGCCGCGCAGCCGCCGCCAGCGCCGGGCCAGCCAGCCGGCCGCCAGGTAGACCAGCGGGGCAGCCAGACCGGCGACCACCGCGGCCAGCAGCAGCCGGGCCGGCCAGCCGGACCGCCACAGGCCCAGGACCAGGCCGGCGACCCGGTCGGTCCAGATTCGCCAGAACAGGTTCACCGCGATGACCACCCAGAGCACGGCGAGCATCCCGTACAGGGCGACCAGCCGGCCCTCCCGGTCCAGCGCCGACCAGCGCGGGCCACGCCGGCGCAGCCGGCCGGCGACGTAGGCCAGCCCACGGGTACGCAGGTTCGGGATCTCCAGCCAGTCCATCAACAGGTAGTAGCCGTCGAGGGCGAGGAACGGGTTGAGGTTGAACAGCGCGTTCAGGTACCAGGCGAAAGCGAGTTTGAACGTCCACGGCGCGGTCGCCGGAAAGATCAGTCCGACGATGCCGGCGACGCCGGCCAGCACCAGCCCGGCGGCCGGCCCGGCGGCGGTGGTGATCAGCCGTTGCCGGCGGCCGGCCAGCCAGACGTCGGTGGTGTCGACGAAGACCGACGGGATGCCGAAGTAGATGAGGAACCCGGCGGCCGGAACCCGGCGGCCGGCGTGTTTGGTGGCCAGGGCGTGGCCGAGTTCGTGGCAGGCGAGGGCGACGACGTTCAACCCGAGCAGCACCGCCGCGCCGGCCGCGTACGACCCGCCGGTGAGGAAGACCGCCTGCTCGCCGCGCCACCAGGTCCAGCAGAACGCGGCGAACCCGACCAGCGCGACGACGGCCAGCAGAACCGCCGCCAGCCGGGTGAACAGGAACCGGCCGCCGCCCCGGTAGAGGGCGCCGACCAGCGGGTCGACGTCGGCCAGCACGGTACGCCGGCCCTGCGCCACGGCCAGCAGGGTGCGGCCGAACCGCAGCGGCCACGGCTGGCGGCGCACCCGGGCCAGCGGGCGGAACGCGTCGACCGGCAGCTCGGCGAGCATCCGGTTGCCGGCCAGGTCGGCGACGACCCGGGTGACCTGGTCGGGGGCGAGCCGGCCGGCGATCCGGGCGAACTCGGCGACCAGCCGGGCCACCGTACGGCTGCCGTCCATCAGCTGGGCGAGCCGCCACTCGTCCGGGGCCAGCCGCAGGTAGCAGGCACCGCCGCGACCGTCCGGCGAGCGGAGCATCACGTACGGCATGCCACGTACCGAGGTCAACTCGACGTGCTCGATACCGGGCCGCAGCACCGGCCGGGCCCGTGCCGGGTTGAGCCGTTCGACGACGGCGTCCCACAGGCCGGCGTCGGCCGGGGCGACCGGCTGGCCCGGTGCCCGACCGGCCAGGGCCTCCCACACGCTCATCCTGGTCTCGACGACCGCCACTGTGCCTGCTCCTCCGCGGTTCTCGCGGCTGCAGGTTAGACCGCCTTGTCGACCGTACGCGACTGCTCGACCGCTTTCGGACAGCATGTCGTGCGGAAAAAGTCTCGTCGATCGACTACGCCGGGGTCAGCCGCTCATCCTTTCGGCCAGGGTACGGGCCCGGAACATCTGCACCCGCCTGGCCGTGTGCACCACATAGGAGCGCAGCGGGGTCGCCAGGTGGGCGTACACCCGGTCCGGTGCCGCCGTGCCGGTGAACCGGTCGGTGAAGGTCTCGGTGCGCACGCCGGGAGATTGGCGAACGGCGGGCGGCGTGACCAACCCCCTTGGTCACACCACCCGCCGCTCTTTTCTGGGGAGGCAAGTCAATCTGTCGTCATGTCGTGATCACGGCGCGTCGACGAGAGTGGCGGAGGCGGTCCGCGCCTCGCCGTCGCGCTCGTAGGTGATCTCGATCTGCTCCCCGACCTGGCCGGACTGCACCGCCGCGACGAGGTCGTCCGAGTCGTTCACCGGGGTCTGGCCGATCTGCACGACCACGTCGCCCTGGGCCAGGCCGGCCTGGTCGGCCGGGCTGCCGTCCTCGACCGCCGCGATCAACGCGCCCCCGCCGTCGGCAGCGGTCACGCTCACCCCGAGGTACGGGTGGCTGACCTCCTCGCCGGCCATCAGCGCTTCGGCGACGTCGGCGGCCTTGTTGCTGGGGATCGCGAAGCCGACCCCGATGTTGCCCTCGCCCTGCCCGGAGGTGGCGATCGCGGTGTTGATGCCGATCACCTCACCGTTGGTGTTGACCAGGGCGCCACCGGAGTTCCCCGGGTTGATCGGGGCGTCGGTCTGCAGCAGCCCGGACATCGAGCTGACCTGGCCTCCGCCGCCGAACGGGTTCTGCTGCTGGCCGCCCACCGAGATGGTGCGGTCCTGCGCGCTGATGATCCCGGCGGTCACCGAACCCTGCAGGCCGAGCGGGCTGCCCAGGGCCAGGACGGTGTCGCCGACCCGCATCGTGCTGCTGTCGCCGAGGGTCGCCGGGGACAGCCCGTCCACGTCGTCGACCTTGACCACGGCCAGGTCGGTACGCGCGTCGGTGCCGACCACACTGCCGGACGCGGAGCCGCCGTCGGCGAAGTACACGGTGACCGATCCGCCGCGCGCCGACGCGACGACGTGGTTGTTGGTCAGGATGAAGCCTTCGGCGTTGAGCACCACGCCGGAGCCTTCACCCGAGCCGATGGAGATCGACACCACGCTGTCCTGGACGGCGTCGGCGATCTCGGCGAGCGACGACCGGTCGATCACCGGCGCCGCGCTACCGCCGCCGTTGCTGCCGGTCTGCACCGCCGGCGCGGCGCTGCCGTTGTCGAAGGCGGCCACCACCGCACCGCCGACCGCACCGGAGCCGAGCATCAAGGCGAGGACGACCGCCGAGCCGGCGACGATCCGGCCGACCCGGTTCGGCGGCCGCTGGGCGCCGGCCTGGGCGGCGGCACCGGGCGGCGGTGACCAGTTGACGTGCGGCTGGCCGTAGCCCTGGCCGGCGTACGGCTGGCCGTGGCTCCACTGCCCGTGCTGGCCGTGCCCGTACGGCACCTGGGCGTAGCCGGGGGCGTACGGGCCGGCCTGCGGCTGGCCGCTGAGCGGCGGTCCGGTAACCGGCTGGGCCGACGCGGGCTGGGCCGGCTCGGCTGCTTCGGACCCGGGCGTCACAGCCACGGGCGCCTCAGGCGCGGACGAGTTGGGCGCGGGCTGGGCTGGCGCGGGTGAGCCGGCGTACGGCTGGTTGGTCGGCGTCCAGTCAGTGGACGGACGACCGGCGGCCGGGTCGGGCTGGCCCGACGCGGCAGGGGCCTGCCAAGGGCTGGCCGGCGGTTGAGCCTTGTCCGACGGCTCCGCCGGCGGCGTGGTCTCGTGCTCGCTCATGTGTTCAGATTGCCCCACGGCACTTCGACGTACCTGATTTGCGGCTGAGGCTTTGCTGAAAATCATGATTCGTCGCCGTCGATGTCGGAGTCGACGAGGTCGGTGTCGGCCAGCGGGAGCCGGACCCGGAAGGTGGCGCCCTCACCGGGCTCGCTGTGTACCTCGACGGTGCCCGAGTGGGCGGCGACGAGGGCGGCGACGATCGCCAGCCCGAGGCCGGTGCCGCTCGGCCGCTCCGCGCTGCGGGTACGGGCGGCGTCGGCCCGGTAGAACCGCTCGAAGACCCGTTCGGACTGCTCCGGCGTCAGCCCGGGCCCCTCGTCGGCCACCTCGACCGTGGCGAAGCCCGGCTCGGCGGCCCGCAACCGCAGGGTGACCGGTGTGTCGGCCGGGGTGTGGTTGATCGCGTTGGTCATCAGGTTGCCGATCACCTGACGCAGCCGGGCGTCGTCGCCCAGCACTACCAGCCGGCCGGCACCGGGCCCGATGTCCAGCTCCACCCGGCGCTGCGGGTCGACCGCCCGGGCCGCCTGCACCGCGTCGCTGGCCAGCACCGGCAGCTCGACCGGAGCCAGATCCAACGGGCGTTCCCGGTCGAGGCGGGCCAGCAGCAGCAGGTCCTCCACCAGCAGGCCCATCCGGGCCGCCTCGTCCTCGATCCGGCGAACCAGCCGGGCCGCTTCCTGCGGCGACGCGGCGGCTGCCCCCTGCCGGTACAACTCCGCGAAGCCGCGGATGGTGGTCAACGGGGTCCGCAGCTCGTGCGAGGCGTCGGCGACGAACTGGCGCATCCGCTCCTCGGACCGGCGGGCCCGGGTCTCTGAGGACTGGGCCGCGACGGCGGCTTCCCGGGCCGACGCCTCCGCCATCCGGGCCGCCCACTCGGAGCTCGCCCGGGCGGTGAACGCCGCCTCGATCTGGGTCAGCATCGTGTTGAGCGTGCGGGACAGCCGGCCCAGCTCGGTCTGCGGCACGTGCGCGCCCGGCTCCGGGTCGGGCACCCGCCGGCTCAGGTCACCGGCGGCGATGGCCGCCGCGGTCTGCTCGATCTCGACCAGCGGTCGTAGGTTGGTCCGGACGATCGCGGCACCGGCCAGGGCCAGCAGCGTCACCACTCCGATGCCGACCAGGATGTCGATCCAGACCAGCCGGCTGACCGCCCGGTCGACGTCGACGAGGCTCTGCCCGACCGCGATGACGTCGCCGGTGGGCAGCGACGCGTAGAGCATCCGCCAGCGCGGGGCGCCGTTGCGGGCGTACACGGTCTTCGGCTCGCCCTGCAGCGCGACGAAGCCGTCCCAGTCGGCCGGCCAGCGCGGCAGCTCGCCGGTGGCGATTCGGTCGTCGTCGTAGTAGGGCCCGCCGAGCGGGCCGTCCTGGTACGAGACGACCACCAGGTAGTTGGTCGGCAGCGGGGCGGTGACTGAGGCGCGCTGGTCCCACACCGGCAGGCGTTGCGCCTTGCTCACCTCGTCGCGCAGGCCCGTGACGTAGTCGCGCAGGTCCGTGTCGATCTGGTCGACCAGGTAGCTGCGCAGGAAGAACGCGCTGCTCACGCTGATCACCAGCAGCGCGGTGAGGACCAGGCTGAGCACCGAGGTGACCAGCTTGACCCGCAGCGGTACGCCGCGCAGCCAGCCCGTCACCGGGGCGGGTGCCAGCGTCGGCCTGTTCACGCCGCTGGTTTGCGCAGCACGTAGCCGACGCCACGCAGGGTGTGGATGAGCCGGGGTTGGGTGTTGTCGATCTTGCGGCGCAGGTACGAGATGTAGGACTCGACGATGTTGTCGTCGCCCCGGAAGTCGTAGTTCCAGACGTGATCGAGGATCTGCGCCTTGGACAGCACCCGGTTGGCGTTGAGCATCAGGTAGCGCAGCAGCTTGAACTCGGTCGGTGACAGCTGCACCCGGTTGCCGGCCCGGTAGACCTCGTGGGTCTCCTCGTCCAGCTCCAGGTCGGCGAAGGTGAGCCGGGAGGAGGTCTGACCGCCGTTGCTGGTGCGCCGCAGCACCGCCCGGATCCGGGCGGTCAACTCCTCCAACGAGAAGGGCTTGGTGACGTAGTCGTCGCCGCCGAGGGTCAGCCCGCGGATCTTGTCGTCGGTGGCGTCCCGCGCGGTGAGAAAGACCACCGGGGTACGGGTACCGGCCTCCCGCATCATCCGAATCACCTCGAAGCCGTCCAGGTCGGGCAGCATGACGTCGAGCACCACGAGGTCGGGCCGGCGCTCGCGGGCGGCGTTGAGCGCGGCGCTGCCGCTGGTCGCGGTGGTGACGTCGAATCCGGCGAACCGCAGACTGGCGGAGAGCAGTTCGAGGATGTTCGGGTCGTCCTCGACGACGAGCAGCTTCGCCTCAGTCTGCGATGCGGTCATGACCGCATCATCCCGGATCGGTCTGGGTTCGGCCTGGGGAGCCGCTGACAATCAGCTGAGAGTGAGCTCGATGTCCGGGACGAGTGAGCTCAGCCGACGAGGTCGAGGGCGGAGCGGGTCGGTGCCGGGTCGCGGTCGGCGAGCCGGGCGAGTACCCGCCGGTGCCGGGACCGGTCCGGCGGCAGTGGTGCACCGGCGTCCAGCGTCACCACCAGATCCCGCAGCCCCAGCACCCGCCGTACCGACGGCCACAACGCCTCGTCCCCGATGAACGCCGCCACGCTGGTCGGCACCGGCCCGGCCGGTGCCAGGTCGACCGACCCGGCCGCCGGCGTCCCGGCCGGGCCGGCGAAGTGGTACGTCAGAGTGAGCGGGACGACCGGCACCTCCGCGTCGAGCGCGGCCTGGAACAACGCGGGGCGAAACGGTGCCGGGCGCGGCGCACCCGAACTGCACCGACCGGCGGAGGTGACCCGGCCGGCGGTGCCGCAGGTCGTGGTGGCCTGCGGGAACACCGCGATCTGGTGCCCGGCGCGCAACGCAGCGGCGACGTCAGCGACCGTGCCGGGCAGCGTACGGGGCCGGTCGCGGTCGATGAACAGGGTGCCGCCGACCCGGGCCAGCGCGCCGATCACCGGCCAGCCCCGGATCTCCCGCTTGGCCAGCAGGCGGGCCGGGGAGACGGCGAGGATGGCCAGGGTGTCCAGCCACGAGACGTGGTTGGCGGCCAGCAGCGCCGCCCGGACCGGCAGCCGGCCGACGAGCCGCAGCCGGACGCCGAGCGCGCGCAGCAGTCCGCGCGCCCACAGCCGCCCGGCGACCGGACGCAGCCGCCGGGTGAGCAGCGGCAGCAGCACCAGCAGGACCAGCCCGGCGGCGAGCATGCCGAGCACGCCGGTCAGCCGGGTCAACCGGGTCAACCGGCCGGCGGCGGGCACGGTGGGCGGGGGCGGCAGGCAACCGGCCCCACATCCTGATCGGGGTCGCCAGAAGGTGCCGTGCCCGAGCGGTCGCGGTGACCTGGCGAGCGGTCGCGGTGACCTGGCAGGCGATCTCGGTGCCATCACAGCTCCAAAAAGTGACGCAGGTAACGGGGATCGATCCGGTCCAGCGACAGCAGCACGTACAGGTCGGCGACTGCGAAGTCGGGGTCGTACGCGGGTTCGCCGCACACCCAGGCGCCGAGTCGCAGGTAGCCGCGCAACAACGGCGGCATGCCTACCCGGCCGGGCCTTGGCGGGGCCGGTGCAGGTGGCGGTTCGGGTTCGGCGAGCCAGGGTCGGCGTGGCCGCACCCGCAGCAGCGGCGGGGCCAGGTGCCGGTCCCGGACCGTACGCCAGACGGCATGGGCGGTCGCCCCGCCGTCGTGCAGCGGTACCGAGGCGCAGCCGCCCAGCCAGCGCAGGTCACGTTCCCACAGGTAGCGGGCGATGCCGGCCCAGATCAGGTTGATCACCGCACCGCCCCGGTGGTCGGGGTGCACGCAGGCCCGGCCGGCCTCCACCAGGTGGTCACCGATCAGCCGCAGTGGTCTGGTGTCGAACTCGGTGTCGGCGTACCGGCGGCCGAGCCGGGCGGCGCGGTCCGGCGGCAGCAGCCGGTAGGTGCCGACCACGGCACCGGTCCGGGTGTCCCGGACGATCAGATGGTCACAGTGTTCGTCGAACCCGTCCACGTCCCGGTCGGCGTCCACCCCGCCGGAGCGGGTGTCGGAACCGGCACCGAACTCGGCGGCGAACACCTGGCGACGCAGTCGCTGTGCGGCGGCGACCTGATCGGTGTCGTCGGCGACAGAGACGACGTACTCGCTGGTCCTGGCTGGGGCGGCGGCGGTCAGCAACACGGCCATGAGATGTGTGTAAGGTGCCCCGGAACCGTCGACGTGTCGGCAGCGGATGGCACCGGTGTCGATCCGGTGAACGGCGGTGGCGATCGACTGCGAGGATGGTCCGGTGCTGATCTCCGCCCGGTTCAACGGCCCGACCGGCTCCGCCAACGGCGGGTACGCGGCCGGCCGGTTCGCCCAGGCGCTGCTGCGCGCCGAGCCGGCCACCGTGGTCCCGGGTCGGCCGGTTCGGGTGACCCTGCGCCGGCCGCCGCCGCTGGACACCGAGCTGCGGGTGGTGCGTACCGCCGATGACGCCCTGAGCGTGGCGACCGGCGGAGATCCGGTCACGCTGATCGCCGAGGCCGAGGCGGTCGACGGCTCGATCGACGGGCTGACCGGGACGGTCTCCGGGCCGACCGTACCGCCGGTCGATCCGGCCACAGCGGAGGCCGCCAGCGCCCGGTACCCGGGGCACGCCGCGCATCCGTTCCCGGACTGCTACGTCTGCGGCCCGCGCCGCCCCGACGGTCTGCGGGTGTTTCCCGGGCCGGTGGGTGACGGGCGCAGCGCCGCGCCGTTCGTCGTCCCCGACGGCCGCGCGGTGCCGACGGTCTGGGCCGCGTTGGACTGCCCCGGCGGTTGGACGGTGCTCGCCCCCGGCCGGCCGTACCTGCTGGGCCGGATGACCGCGACGGTGGCCGCGCTGCCGGCACCGGGCGAACGCTGCGTGGTGGTCGGTGAGTTGCTCGAAAGCAGCGGCCGCAAGGCCGAGGTACGCACGACGCTCTACGATGCTGCGGGACAACCGCTGGCGGCGGCCCAGGCGACCTGGATCGCCATCGCCGGCCTGCCGCCGGGTGACGGGGCGGTGTGACGAGAGGAGCTACATGTCGCAGGACGGACGCATCGTCGTCTCCGGGCTGACCAAGCAGTACCGCAATGTCCGCGCGGTCGACGATCTGTCGTTCACCGTGGAGCCGGGGCGGGTGACCGGCTTCCTCGGCCCGAACGGGGCCGGCAAGACGACCACCCTGCGGATGATGCTCAACCTGGTCACGCCGACCAGCGGTCATGCCACCGTGGGCGGGCGGCGGTACGCCGACCTGACCGATCCGCTGCGCCACGTCGGCGCGGTGCTGGAGGCGTCCAGCGCGCACAAGGGCCGCTCGGGCATCAACCACCTACGGGTGATCTGTGCCGCCGCCGGGTTGCCGCTGCGCCGCGCCGAGGAGACGCTCGGCCTGGTCGGGTTGACGCCGGCCGCGAAGCGCAAGTTCAAGGGCTACTCGCTCGGCATGCGGCAGCGGCTGGGGATCGCCGCGGCGATGCTGGGCGACCCGAAGGTGCTGATCCTCGACGAGCCGGCCAACGGCCTGGACCCGGAGGGGATCCGCTGGATGCGGGACCTGCTCAAGTCGTTCGCCGCACAGGGCCGTACGGTCCTCGTCTCCAGCCACCTGCTGGCCGAGATGCAGCTGCTCGCCGACGACGTGGTGATCATCGCGGCCGGTCGGCTGGTGCGGCACGGCCCGGTCGCCGAGGTGATGGCATCGATGTCCGGTGCGTCGACGATCCGGGTCCGCACGCCGCACGGCGAGAAGCTGACGGCGGCGTTGAGCCGGACAGAGGCGACGGTGCAGACCGCGCCGGACGGCGCGCTGCTGGTCGTCGGGGCGGACGCGCCGACGGTCGGCCGGACCGCCCTGGCCGAGGGCGTCGAGCTGCACGAGTTGACCACCGAACGACCCGACCTGGAACGGGTCTTCCTCGAACTGACCAGCGCGAAGGCGGCCATCCGATGAACCTGGTACGCAGCGAGCTGCTCAAGATCACCACCACCGCCACCTGGTGGGTCTTCGGCCTGATCTACCTGCCACTGTGGGCGGTCACCCTGCTGGTCAACTACGTGCAGACCAGCGTGCTGTCCGACCCGGGGCGGTTCGGCCCGACGACGGCGGAGAACGACGAGGTACTCAGCGCGGTCAGCGAGGCGCCGGCGCTGGCAGCCAACCTCTACACCAACGGCCAGTTCTTCGGGCTGCTGGTGGTGATGCTGCTCGGTGTGATCGTGGTGACCAACGAGTACTTCCACCAGACCGCGACCACGACCTTCCTGACCAGCCCGCGACGCACCGAGGTGGTGCTGGCGAAGCTGGCCGCCGCGTCGCTGCTCGGCTTCGTCTTCTGGCTGATCACCACGGTGGTCAACCTGATCGCCGGCGCGCTGGTGCTGGCCACCTTCGACATCGGTCCGGAGTTCGGCTCGGCCGCGGTCTGGGAGGCGGTCGGGCTCAACGGCCTGGCCTACCTGCTGTGGGCGATCTTCGGGGTCGGCTTCGGGGTGCTGATCCGCAGTCAGCTCGGGGCCACCGTCTCGGCGATCCTGCTCTACCTGGGCGGCTACATCGGTGCCGCGCTGGTGCTGACCACGCTGGCGTCCCGGTTCGGCGACTGGATCAACGACCTGCAGATCATCGTGCCGTCGTTGGCGTCGCAGCTGATGGTCGCCGGCACCGACCTCCCGGGCAACCCGCCCCGGTGGACCGGTGCGCTGATCCTGATCGGCTACGCGCTGTTGACCGGCATCGTCGGTACGGTGATCACCCGCCGTCGGGACATCTCCTGACCGGTCGGGCATACCACCTCTGACCTGCCATTCCGGCCGGTACGGCGAGCGCCGTGCCGGTCGGTGCGGCTGGGGCAGCCGTTGTGAAAAGTGACACGAGCCGCATGCGACAATGCCGCCCGTCGGCGTACGGCGTAGCCTGGTAGCCGTCCCCGACCAGCGCCCCGACCCTGGTGGCGTCCCCCGCGTGACAATCCGACCGCGTGAAAGAGGCGATTACCGGCCGTGTCGACCCAGCAGACCTCGCAGGACAATCCGCTGGCGGGCTTCGGCCCGAACGAGTGGATCGTCGATGAGATGTACCAGAAGTATCTCACCGATCCCGCCAGCGTAGATCCGGCTTGGCACGACTTCTTCGCCGACTACAGCCACGAGCAGGTCGCCTCGCCGACCGAGGCAGCCGCCGCGACGGCGACCACGGCCGCCGCCCGGGCCGGCACCGACGCGCCGGCCGCGCAATCCGTCCAGCAGACCGAGGCACCCGCGCCGGGTCGCGGGACCACCCGCCGGGCGGCCGAGCCGGCTACGCCCAAGAGCAGCCCCACCCGGGCGAACGCGCCGGCCGGCAGGATGGCACCGGCGGGCAAGACGGCACCGGCCAAGCCGGCCGCCGGCCAGGACGGCACTGGCAAGACCGCCGGCAAGTCGACCGGCGGCCGGTCCGCCGCGACGAAAACGGCGGCCAAGGCACCCGCAGACAAGGCACCCGCAGACAAGGCAGCAACCGGCAAGGCAGCAGCCGGCAACGGTTCGATGGCCGGCGGCAGCCGGCAGACCCCGCTGCGCGGCGTCGCCGCCCGGATCGTGCAGAACATGGACGCGTCGCTGGCGGTGCCGACCGCGACCAGCGTGCGCGCGGTCCCGGCCAAGCTGCTGGTCGACAACCGCATCGTGATCAACAACCACCTGGCCCGGGGCCGTGGCGGCAAGGTCAGCTTCACCCACCTGATCGGGTACGCCATGGTCCGGGCGCTGGTCGAGCACCCGGAGATGAACAACTCGTTCGCCGAGATCGACGGCAAGCCGAACATGGTCGCGCCGGAGCACGTCAACCTCGGCATCGCCATCGACCTGGCCAAGCCGGACGGCTCCCGAACCCTGGTGGTGCCGTCGATCAAGGCGTGCGAGCAGATGGACTTCCGGCAGTTCTGGCAGGCGTACGAGGACGTGGTCCGCCGTGCCCGCCGGGGCGAGCTCACCATGGACGACTACAACGGCACCACGATCTCGCTGACCAACCCGGGCGGGATCGGCACCGTGCACTCCCAGCCCCGGCTGATGACCGGGCAGGGGGCGATCATCGGCGTCGGCGCGATGGAGTACCCGGCCCCGTACGCCGGGATGTCCGAAGAAACCCTGGCCGACCTGGCGGTCAGCAAAGTCATCACGCTGACCAGCACCTACGACCACCGGATCATCCAGGGCGCGCAGTCCGGCGAGTTCCTCAAGACCATGCACGAGCTGATCCTCGGCGAGCACGGCTTCTACGACCAGCTCTTCACCGCGCTGCGGATCCCGTACGAGCCGGTGCGCTGGGTGCGCGACGTGGCGGTCAGCTCCGAGGGGCAGATCAACAAGACGGCGCGAGTCAACGAGCTGATCCACGCGTACCGGGTGCGCGGGCACCTGATGGCCGACACCGACCCGCTCGAGTTCAAGATCCGTAAGCACCCGGACCTGGACGTGCTGCAGCACGGCCTGACCCTGTGGGACCTGGACCGCACCTTTCCGGTGGACGGCTTCGCCGGCCAGCAGCGGATGAAGCTGCGGCAGATCCTCGGCGTGCTGCGCGACTCCTACTGCCGCCGGGTCGGCATCGAGTACATGCACATCCAGGACCCGGAGGAGCGCCGCTGGATCCAGGAACGCATCGAACGCGGCTACGAGAAGCTCGACGCGGCCGAGCAGAAGCACATCCTCAACCGGCTCAACGCCGCCGAGGCGTTCGAAACCTTCCTGCAGACCAAGTACGTCGGGCAGAAGCGCTTCTCGCTGGAGGGCGGCGAGTCGCTGATCCCGCTGCTGGACGAGGTCCTGCAATCCTCGGCCCGGGCCGACCTCGACGAGGTGGTCATCGGCATGGCCCACCGGGGCCGGCTCAACGTGCTCGCCAACATCGTCGGCAAGCCGTACGAGAAGATCTTCTCCGAGTTCGAGGGACACCTCGACCCGAAGTCCACCCAGGGCTCCGGCGACGTCAAGTACCACCTCGGTCAGGTCGGCAAGTTCACCACTCCGGACGGCGAGCACGGCATCACCGTGTCGGTGACCGCCAACCCGTCGCACCTGGAGGCGGTCGACCCGGTGCTGGAGGGCATCGTCCGGGCCAAGCAGGACCGGATCGACCTCAAGTTGGAGGGGTACACCGTCCTGCCGCTGCTGGTGCACGGTGACGCCGCGTTCGCCGGGCAGGGCGTGGTCGCCGAGACGCTCAACCTGTCGCAGCTGCGCGGCTACCGGACCGGCGGTTCGGTGCACGTCGTGGTCAACAACCAGGTCGGGTTCACCACCGCGCCGGAGCACAGCCGCTCGTCGCTCTACTCCACCGACGTGGCCCGGATGATCCAGGCGCCGATCTTCCACGTCAACGGCGACGACCCGGAGGCGGTGGTCCGGGTCGCCCGGCTCGCCTTCGAGTACCGCCAGGCGTTCAACAAGGACGTCGTGATCGACCTGGTCTGCTACCGGCGGCGCGGGCACAACGAGGGCGACGACCCGTCGATGACCAACCCGCTGATGTACGCGATCATCGACTCGAAGCGCAGCGTCCGCAAGCTCTACACCGAGGAGCTGATCGGCCGGGGTGACATCACCATCACCGACGCCGAGGAGCTGCTGCGCGACTACCAGACTCAGCTCGAGCAGGTGTTCAAGGCGACCCGGGACGCCGCCACCTCGGCGACCAGCCGGTTGCCCAGCCGCCAGCCGGAGCCGGAGCCGCAGGTGGCGACCGCGGTGGACGCCGCCGCCGTGCAGGCGGTCGGCGACGCGCACGTGGACCTGCCGGAGGGATTCACCCCGCACAAGCGCATCCAGCAGCTGCTGGAGCGGCGGGCGAAGATGTCGGTCTCCGGCGACATCGACTGGGGCTTCAGCGAGATCATCGCGTTCGGCACGCTGCTCGCCGACGGCGTCACCGTCCGGCTGGCCGGCCAGGACTCCCGCCGTGGCACCTTTGTGCAGCGGCACGCCTCGGTGGTCGACGCCCGCACCGGGCGGGACTACCTGCCGCTGGCCAGCCTGGTCACCGACGAGTCACGGTTCTTCGTACACGACTCACTGCTCAGCGAGTACGCGGCGATGGGCTTCGAGTACGGCTACTCGGTGGAGAACCCGGAGGCGCTGGTGCTCTGGGAGGCGCAGTTCGGCGACTTCGTCAACGGTGCCCAGTCGATCGTCGACGAATTCGTCTCCTCCGGCGAGGTCAAGTGGGGGCAGCGGTCGGCGCTGACCCTGCTGCTGCCACACGGCCACGAAGGGCAGGGCCCGGACCACACGTCCGGGCGTCCGGAGCGTTACCTGCAGATGTGCGCCGAGGACAACATGCGCGTCGCGATCCCGACCACCCCGGCGAACTACTTCCATCTGCTGCGCCGGCAGGCGCTGTCGCCGAAGCGCAAGCCACTGGTGGTGTTCACCCCCAAGTCGCTGCTGCGGCACAAGCTCTGCGTCTCCTCTGTCGCCGACTTCACCTCCGGCACCTTCCAGCCGGTGCTGCCGGACCCGGTGGCCAACGGTCGGCCGGAGGCGGTCAAGCGGGTACTGCTGTGCACCGGAAAGATCTACTACGACCTGCTGCAGGCCCGCGCCGAACGGCACGCGGTCGCCGGCGGCAACGGTCAGCTCGACACCGACACCGCGATCGTCCGGATGGAGCAGCTGTACCCGTTGCCGGTGGAGCAGATTCAGGCGGCGCTGGCCGGCTACCCGAACGCCGAGGACTTCGCCTGGGTCCAGGAGGAGCCGGCCAACCAGGGTGCCTGGTCGTTCGTCGCGCTCAACCTGCTGGAGCACCTCGACGGCGTACAGCTGCGGCGGATCTCCCGGCCCGCGGCGGCGGCACCGGCGGTCGGCTCGACGAAGCTGCACGACGTCGAGCAGTCCGCGCTGATCGACGCCGCGCTGCCGCGACGCTGACCGGGAGGCACACGTGTACTTCACCGACCGGGGCATCGAGGAACTGGCGCAGCGCCGCGGCGAGGAGGAGGTCGCCATCTCCTGGCTCGCCGAGCGGCTGCGTGACTTCGTCGACCTGCACCCGGAGTTCGAGACCCCGGTGGAACGGTTCGCCACCTGGCTGGCCCGGCTCGACGACGAGGACGACTGATCACCGTTGACGCTGGCCCCACCCGGGCCGGGACCAAGGTCACCAGACTTCGGCCGCTTCCGCCTTGTACGTTGGGGCGGTGGCGCGAAGTGTCTACCTGGCCGGTCTCGGCCCCGGTGGCGGCAAGTCCACCGTCGCCCTCGGCCTGGCCGAGCTGCTGTCCCGCCGGGTCGAACGGATCGGGGTGTTCCGGCCGCTGGTCGCCGGCGCCGGCCCGGACGCGACCCTGACCCTGCTGCGTGAGCGCTACCGGATCGACCTGCCCGACGACCAGCTGTACGGCGCCAGCTACGCCGAGGCCGCCGAGCTGGTCGCCGACGGCCGGCGGGAGGAGCTGATCTCCCGGATCGTCGACCGGTACCGCGAACTGGAGCGGAGCTGCCCGGCGGTGCTGGTGATCGGCAGCGATTTCGACGACACCGGCGACAACGGCGGGCTCCCCCGCGAGCTGGCGTTCAACGCCCGGCTGGCCACCGAGTTCGGCAGCGTGGTGGTGGCTCTCGTCGACGGGATCCGTCGGGACGCCGCCGAGGTCGCCGGCGCGGCTCGCAGCGCGTACCACTCGTTGACCGAGCTCGGCGCGACGGTGCTGGCGGTGATCGCGAACCGGGTCGACGCCGGAGTGGTGGCGCCGACGCTGCCGGTGCCGGTCTACGCCATCCCGGAGATCCCGGCGGTCTCCGCGCCGACCGTCGCCGAGGTCGCCGCCGCCCTCGACGCCACCGTGCTGGCCGGCGACGAGGCCGCGTTGGGTCGCGACGTGCTGGACTTCGTGGTCGGCGCGGCGCACGTGCCGGTGCTGCTGGACCATCTCGTCGACGGCGCGCTGGTGATCACTCCGGGCGACCGGGCGGACCTGCTGGTCGCGGTCAGCGCGGCGCACGCCGCCGGGCTGGTGTCGCTGGCCGGGGTGGCGCTGACCCTGGGCGAACGGCCGGACCCGCGGGCGATGCGCCTGGTGGAGCGGCTCGGCACCAACCTGGCGGTGCTGTCCGCACCGGCGGACAGCTTCCACGCGGTCGCCACCGCCGGGCGGATCTCCGGCCGGCCCAGCACCGCCAACCCCCGCAAGGTGGAGGCGGCACTCGGCGCCTTTGAGTCCAGCGTGGATACTACCGAGCTGGCCCGCCGGCTGGACGTGACCCGGTCGGCCCGGGTCACCCCGATGATGTTCGAGTACGCGCTGATCGACCGGGCCCGGGCCGCCCGCCGCCGGCTAGTGCTGCCGGAGGGCACCGACGAGCGGATCCTGCGGGCCACCGAGATCCTGCTGCGGCGCGGCGTCGCCGACCTGACCCTGCTCGGCGACGCCGACGACATCGGCCGCCGGGCCCGTGAGCTGGGCGTGCAGATTGACGGGGTACGTGTCGTCGACCTAGCCGTCAGCCCGTGGCGCGACGACTTCGCGTCCCGGTACGCCGAGCTGCGCCGACACAAGGGCGTCACCTGGGAGTTGGCGCACGACGTGATGGGCGACGTCAACTACTTCGCCACGATGATGGTGCACGCCGGGCACGCCGACGGCATGGTCTCCGGGGCCACCCACACCACCGCCGCGACCATCCGCCCCGCCTTCGAGATCATCAAGACGCTGCCGGACGTGTCGGTCGCCTCCAGCGTGTTCTTCATGCTGCTCGCTGACCGGGTGCTGGTGTACGGCGACTGCGCGGTCAACCCGGACCCGGACGCCGATGAGCTGGCCGACATCGCGGTCAGCTCGGCGCAGACCGCCGCCCGGTTCGGCATCGAGCCACGGGTCGCCATGCTGTCCTACTCCACCGGGACCTCCGGCAGCGGCGACGACGTCCGAAAGGTCGCCGCCGCCACCGACCTGGTCCGCAAGCGGTGCCCGGACCTGCTGGTCGAGGGCCCGATCCAGTACGACGCGGCGATCGACCCGACGGTCGCCGCCACGAAGCTGCCCGGCAGCGACGTCGCCGGGCGGGCCACCGTCTTCGTCTTCCCCGACCTGAACACCGGTAACAACACCTACAAGGCGGTCCAGCGTTCGGCCGGTGCGGTCGCCGTCGGGCCGGTCATGCAGGGTCTGCGCCGGCCGGTCAACGATCTGTCCCGAGGGGCCACCGTGCCCGATATCGTCAACACCGTGGCGATCACCGCGATCCAGGCGGCCGCGCGATGAGCGACGTGGCCCGGATCCTGGTGCTCAACTGCGGCTCGTCGTCGCTGAAGTACCAGCTCTTCGACGGCGACCGGGTGGTCGACAAGGGCACCGTGGAACGGATCGGCGAGCCCGGTGGCGGGCCGGCCGATCACGCGGCCGCGCTACGGCTGATGGCCGAACGGGTCGACCTGACCGGGCTCGGCGGGGTCGGGCACCGGGTGGTGCACGGCGGTGTCCGGTTCGCCGAGCCGACGCTGATCACCGACCAGGTGGTCAACGAGATCGAGCGGCTGGTGCCGCTCGCTCCGCTGCACAACCCGGCCAACCTGACCGGGATCGCCCAGGCCCGCCGGCTGCTGCCGGGCGTACCGCAGGTCGCGGTCTTCGACACCGCCTTCCACCGCACGCTGCCACCGGAGCAGGCCAGCTACGCGATCGACACCGACACCGCGCAGCGGTACGGCATCCGACGGTACGGGTTCCACGGCACCTCGCACGCGTACGTGTCCCGGCGGGCGGCCGCACTGCTCGGCCGGGCACCGACCGACATCGATGTGATCACCCTGCACCTGGGCAACGGGGCCAGCGCCTGCGCGGTGGCCGCTGGCCGCAGCGTGGCCACCTCGATGGGGCTGTCACCGTTGGAGGGTCTGGTGATGGGCACCCGCAGCGGCGACCTCGATCCGGCGGTGGTGTTCCATCTGGAACGGGTCGCCGGCTGGTCCACCGCCGACGTCGACCGGCTGCTCAACCAGCGCAGCGGCCTGGTCGGGCTGACCGGGGCCGGCGACATGCGCGAGGTGCTGCGCCGCCGCGCCGACGGGGATCCCGCAGCGCGGCTCGCCTTCGACATCTACTGTGCCCGGATCCGGTTCTACGTCGGCGGGTACCACGCGCTGCTCGGTCGGGTCGACGCGATCGTCTTCACCGCCGGGGTCGGTGAGAACGCCGCCCCGGTGCGGGCGGCGTCGCTGGCCGGGCTCGACCCGATCGGTGTCCAGGTCGACGCGCGGCGCAACGACGAGGGCCGAGGCGAGCGGGTGATCTCCCCGGACGGCACGCCGGTGCAGGTGTGGGTGATCCCCACCGACGAGGAGTACGAGATCGCCAGCCAGACTCGGGCGGTGCTGACCGACGGCTGATCCGGGCCGACCGGGGTTGAGCGGGGAAGGTCAGAAAACCAGCCAGAGGGCGATCGCGACCACGATCGCCACCGCGACCGCGACACCGATGATCAGCGGCAGCCGGGACGGCTGGTCGGCGACCGGCTGCGGCGACGTCTGGAAGGCCCGGAAGGCCTCGGTGTTGCCGCTCGGATCGACGTACTCGTCAGACATGACGAAGACCCTAGCGAAGTCGGCCGGACGCTGCCACGACCGGCCGGCGCGAGCCGGTGGTCGACCAGGCGGATGCCGGTAACAATCGTCCAATGCGTGACTTCCGTCCGGCGGTAGCCGGCCTGCTCACCGTCGGTCTGCTCACCACCTCGCTGGCCGGCTGCGGCACCGCCGCAGCGCCCGGCCCGGTGGCCGACGCCCCGACTGCGACGCAGAACGCTGCGGCGGCGGGACAGCCTGACCCGACGTCGGCGCGGCCCGACCAGCCGCCCGGCCGACCGGCACCGACCCGGCGACTCGACGTCGAGACCCGCACCCTCGATCTGAACCGCGGTGACCGGCCGCTGCCGGTCACCGTCTGGTACCCGGTCGGCGGGGACGGCCGGCACCCGGTCGTGCTGTTCAGCCACGGCCTCGGCGGCGAGCCGGCCGACTATCGCACGGTGCTGGCCGAGTGGGCGGCGGCCGGGTTCGTCGTCGCCGCCCCGACCTACCCGTTCACCAGTCAGGGCGGCTCCGGCGGCAACGCGCTGGACGTGCTCAACCAGCCGGCGGACGCGTCGCACGTACTGGACGAGTTGCTGGCGCTCGACGGCCGCGTCGGTGACGAGTTCGCCGGCCTGCTCGACGTCGAACGGGTCGCCGCCGCCGGGCATTCAGCCGGTGGCATCACCACCGTCGGGTTGTTCACCGCCGCCCGCGACGACCGGTTGGACGCCGGCGTCGTGCTGGCCGGCAGCGCGCTCGGCGTCGGTACGGCGTTCAGCGGTGCCGCCGCGCCGCAGCTGTTCATCCACGGCGAGCTGGACGAGGTGGTGTCGTACGCGTCGGGCAAGGCGGCGTACGACCGGGTGCCGTGGCCGAAGGCGATGCTGAGCCTGCCCGACGGCGACCACGGTCAGTCGCTGCTGCGGCCCGGCAACCCGGCGTACGACGTGGTACTCGACACCAGCACCGACTTCCTGCGGTGGACGCTGTACGGCGACGACGCCGCCCGGCAGCGGCTGGCCGACGACCCGCCGACCGGGGTCGCCGTCTTCGACGACCAGCTCTGACCCGGCCCGGGGTACGGCGTCAGCCGCCCGGCTGGTCAGCGCTGGTGGTCAGCGCTGGTGGTCAGCGCTGGTGGTCAGCGCTGGTGGTCGAGCACCAGCTTGCCGAACGTGCTACCGGCGTGCAGCCGGGTGAATGCGTCGCGCACCTCGCTGAAGGCGTACTCGGTGTCGACGACCGGCCGGATGCCCCGCTGCGCGCACAGCGCCAGCAGATCCCCCAGCTCGTCGGAGGTGCCCATCGAGGTACCGAGGATCTCCAGCTGCATGGCGAACACCCGGCGCAGGTCGACGGCGGGCAGATGGCCACTGGTGGCACCCGAGACGACGATCCGGGCACCGGGCGCGGCGGACTTCATCGAATGTTCGAAGGTCGCTGCGCCGACGGTCTCGATCACCACGTCGACCCGTTCCGGTAGTCGGCTGCCCGGCGCCAGGGCGGTGGCACCGAGCTCGGCGACCCGGTCCCGCTTGTCCGCGTCCCGGCTGGTCGCGTAGACCCGCTTGCCCAGCGCAACGGCGAGCACCACGGCCGCCGTCGCCACCCCGCCGCCCGCGCCCTGGACCAGTACCGACTCGGCCTGGTCGGCACGGCCCCGGGTGGTCAGCATCCGGTACGCGGTCAGCCAGGCGGTGGGCAGGCACGCCGCCTCGGTGAAGCTCAGCTCGGCGGGTTTCGGGATCAGGTTCGACCGGGGCACCGCGACCCGGTCGGCGAACGTGCCCGGGTAGCGCTCGGACAGGATCGACATGCCGCGCGGGTCCGCCGGGTCGGGCACCACCGGGTGGACGACGACCTCGTTGCCGGCGTCGTCGACCCCGGCGGCGTCACAGCCGAGGATCATCGGCAGCCGGTCGGCGGGCAGCCCGACGCCACGCAGCGACCACAGGTCGTGGTGGTTGAGCGAGCTTGCCCGGACCTCGACCACCGTCCAGTCCGGCGCGGGCAGGTCCGGTTCGGGCAGCTCACCGACGCGCAGCGCGGCAAGCGGGTCGTCGGCGTCGACGGTCGAGGCGAAGACAGCTCGCATGCACCGCACGCTAGCAGCCGTGGTGCCGGCCGGCGCGCATGTGCCCGCCCGGCACCGCAGGTCAGCGGCCGGCACCGCAGGTCAGCGGCGGGCGACGCCGTCGCGGCGGGCGGCGTCGGCGACCGCAGCAGCGACCGCCGGCGCGACCCGGGGGTCGAGTGCCGACGGCACGAACGCCTCCGGTTGCAGCAGGTCGGCCACGACGCCGGCGATCGCGTCGGCGGCGGCCACCTTCATCCCCTCGGTGATCCGGGTGGCACCGGCGTCCAGGGCACCCCGGAACACGCCGGGGAAGGCCAACACGTTGTTGATCTGATTGGGGAAGTCGCTGCGGCCGGTGGCCACCAGGGCGGCGTACCGGTGGGCGATCTCCGGGTGGACCTCCGGCGTCGGGTTGGCCAACGCGAAGACGATCCCGCCGGGTGCCATGCCGGCGACCGCCGATTCGTCGATCTGCCCGCCGGAAAGGCCGATCAGCACGTCGGCGCCGACCAGCGCGTCGGCGATGCCACCGGCACACGCGGCGGTCATCGCGGCCAACTCGGCCTTGACGCCGGTGAGGTCCGCCCGGTCGGAGTGGATGATGCCGCGGGAGTCGCAGACCACGGTCTTCGCCGGGTCGACGCCGCCGGCGATCAGCATCCGGGTCACCGCGACGCCGGCCGCGCCGGCACCGCTGACCACCACCCGCAGGTCGCCGAGCTTGCGGTCCAGCAGGGCGACCGCGTTGCGCAGGGCGGCCAGCACCACGATCGCCGTGCCGTGCTGGTCGTCGTGGAAGACCGGGATCGGCAGCGCCTCGTCGAGGCGGCGCTCGATCTCGAAGCAACGTGGCGCGCTGATGTCCTCCAGGTTGATCCCGCCGAACGACGGAGCCAGGGCGGTGACCGTCGCCACGATCGCGTCGATGTCCCGGGTGTCCAGGCAGATCGGCACCGCGTCGACGTCGCCGAACTGCTTGAACAGCACCGCCTTGCCCTCCATGACGGGCATCGCGGCGCGCGGACCGATGTCGCCGAGGCCGAGCACCGCGGTGCCGTCGGTGACGACGGCGACCGCGTGCGACACCCAGGTGTAGTCGTCGACCAGGGTCGGATCGGCGGCGATCGCCTCGCACACCCGGGCCACCCCCGGGGTGTACGCGAGTGAAAGGTCGTCCCGGTCGGTCAGCGCGACGGTGGGCGTGATCGCCATCTTGCCGCCCCGATGCAGGTCGAAGACCGGGTCAGAAATTGCCACAGTAGACATGGTGACTCCAGAGCCGTTGAGCGTGATAGATCGCCGCCGGCTCGGCGCGAGGTCAGCGTTGACCGGCGAGGCGCTGCGGGGGTCACCCGGATTCCGTGTCGAGCATAGTGTCACACAGCACGGTTTACCGCGAAGCGGTTCACCGCAGTCCGTGCCCCGTACCCACTCGGCGTGGCCGCGGCCAGTAGCGACACAGCACCCGACCATGCACCTCAGCCACCCCGAAGGCGCGCGAGTCGTCGGTGACCAGATCGTTGTCCCCGCGCAACCACCAACCGCCGGACTCGGCACGTACCACTCGTTTGACCACCAGCAGTCCGGGACGCGACCGGAAGGTGGCGACCACCACGTCCCCCGGGCGGACCGCCCGCCCGCCCCGGCGGACCAGCAGCGCGTCGCCGTGCCGCAAGGTGGGGGCCATCGACGGTCCGTGCACGAGCACGGCGAACAGTGGTGAAAGCACTTGCACCTCCCGCCAGGTCAGCGAGCCCGATGCGCGATAGGGTCGGCAGGGAGGATCATCCTCCAGCTTACGCGTGCCGGCGATCGTGCCGCCGGCCAACACACGGAGGGTCCTGATGCGACTTCTACGCATGTTTACTCCGCGCACGGTGGTCAGCGCCCACTGCGACCTGCCCTGTGGCGTCTACGACCCGGCGCAGGCCCGGATCGAGGCCGAATCCATCAAGGCGATCGCGGAGAAGTACCAGGCGAACACCGACCCGGAATTCCGCACCCGGGCGCTGATCATCAAGGAGCAGCGCTCCGAGTTGGTCAAGCACCACCTGTGGGTGCTCTGGACCGACTACTTCAAGCCGCCGCACTTTGAGAAGTACCCGCAGCTGCACCAACTGTTCAACGAGGCGACCAAGCTCGCCGGTGGCGGCGGCGGGACCAAGGCGTCGGTCGACCCGGCCAAGGCGGACGAGCTGCTGGTCAAGATCGACGAGATCGCGAAGATCTTCTGGGAGACCAAGCAGGCGTGATCCCTCGGTCCGGCCGGTGCGCACCGCGCACCGGCCGGACCGGGTCCGCCGGGCACGGGCCGCTCCGTCGAGGCCCTGGTGGGCGTCGCGCGCACGACCCGCCCGGCTCGGTCGGACGACGAATCGCTCCGGATGACACCGCAGGGATAGACGTCAACCGGTAGAGTCCACGCGGGGGTAACCGGGATGAGTTCGCTGGTCACACAATCCGAGCCGACCGTCGACGACGACGTGGTGCTGCTCACCGTGCCTGCCGACGGTGGCTACCTGAGCGTGCTGCGTACCGCGACGGCCGGGCTGGCCGCACGCCTGCACTTCGCGCTGGACGAGATCGAGGATCTGCGGATCGCGGTCGACGAGGCCTGCGCCATGCTGCTCGCCGTCGCCACCCGCGACGCGGACCTGCAGTGCCGGTTCTCGGTGACCGACGACGCGCTGACCGTCGAAGTCGCCGTCGCGGCGGTACGCGGTGCCCGGCTGCCACCGGACTCGTCCTTCGCCTGGAAGGTGCTCCGGGCGCTGACCACGTCGGCGACGGCGACCGCCAGCAGCGGCCAGGCCAGCATCAGACTGCTCACCCGCCGGTCCGGCGGGCACTGACCGACCGGGCACGCACAGGCCTGGCACTGAGCGGCTGGTGGACCCACTCGGCCGGCAGCCGGTCGGTCACTCCAGCCCGAAGGCCCGGGTCGTCGGCGGGGCCACCAGCAGCGCGGTCACCACCAGGCCCAGGGCGATCAGCGGTACGCCGAGCCAGGCCAGGCCGCCGACGATCATGTAGTAGCCGACCGGGAGCAGCATCAACTGCGCGACGATGGCCGGTGCCCGGGCCGCGCTACGGCGGCGGGCCACCGCACGGGCCAGCACCGCCAGCAGCACCGCGCCGCCGACGGCGAACCCGGTGACGATCAGCGCCGAGGCGAGATCGGTCGCGGTGCTGGTGAGATCCTGGTACGCGAGGTAGCCGGCGACCAGCCCTACGGCCACCGCCTCCCCGGCCAGCGACCTCACCGCCCACCGCAGCGTCATCGGGGTGGGCTGTGCGTCGATGGTCACGGCGTCACGATACCCGCGCCGGCTCGCGATAAAGTGCCGCCCATGCGGGCCCTCTTGGTGGTCAATCCGAAGGCCACCACCACCAGCGAGCGCACCCGGGACGTGATCGTCCGGGCGTTGCGCAGTGAAGTCGACCTGTCGGTGGCGTCCACCCACCGGCGCGGGCATGCCGTCGCACTGGCCAGGACGGCCGCCGAGGACGGCTTCGACGTGGTGGTCACGCTGGGCGGCGATGGCACCGTGAACGAGGCCGTCAACGGCCTGATGACGTCCGCGCCGGCGGTGGAGACGCTGCCGGGTGCGGCAGCAGACCGGTTGCCGGCGCTGGCGGTGGTGCCGCTCGGCTCGACGAACGTCTTCGCCCGTGCGGTGGGGCTGCCGCCGCAATGGCCGGAGGCGACGAGCGTACTGCTGGAGGGTTTGCGGACCGGGCGGTTCCGTACCGTCGGTCTGGGCCGAGCCGACGACCGTTACTTCACCTTCTGCGCCGGGCTGGGGCTGGACGCGGCGGTGATCCGGCAGGTCGAGCGGGCCCGGCTACGCGGGCGCCGGTCCACCGTCGGGCTCTACCTGCGGTCGATGGTCAGCGAGTTCTTCATCGGGATGGACCGGCGGCATCCGGCGATCCGGTTGGAGCGGGCCGGCGAGCCGGCGGCGGCCGAACTCGCCACCGTCGTGGTCCAGAACACCGCGCCGTGGACCTTCATCGGTGAACGGGCGATCAATCCGAATCCGGAGGCGTCCTTCGATCTCGGCCTGGACGTGATGGCGCTTCGCCAATTGCATGTGCCGAGTACCGCCCGCACTTTGGCCCAGGTCGCCGCCAGCCGACCGGATCCACGCGGCCGCCAGCTGGTCCGACTGCACGATTTGTCCGAATTTACGCTATCCGCAACACAGCCGCAGGCCTTCCAACTCGATGGCGATTATCTGGGAGAGCGGCTCAAAGTCCGTTTCACGGCGGTCCGAGAGGCCTTGCGAGTGGTCTTCTGACACGCTCCGTAACAGAGCTTCGACTGCAGAGCGTGACCAGAGGCACGGAAGACACGTAGCTGAAATGCCTGCACTGCGGGGCGGACCGTACTACATTGATTCTTGACTGTCGCACTCCGGGTGTCGGTGAGCGCCAGAAAACGGACAAATGGGTCGTGACGTTGCTCACCCGATTGGACTTTTTCTGAGCGCTGCTCTTGACATCGCAGGGGTTCGTGAAAGTATTCACAAGCGGACCGATTCACCCGGGACGTTGCCTGGATGCGCTCGCCACGCGGCAGCTAGGAGCAACGTTCCACAGGCTTACGCCTGCTCACGCGCTGCCGATCCGACGGATGCAATCCGTTGTGGCCGACTGCGCGGGCGCATAAAGAAAGACCGGAGCATTTACCGCCACCGATCCAGAATGAGGAGTGTTGCCGCCATGGACTGGCGTCACCATGCTGTCTGCCGCGACGAGGACCCGGAGCTGTTCTTCCCGATCGGGACGTCCGGCCCCGCGATCCTGCAGGTCGAGCAGGCCAAGGCTGTCTGCCGGCGCTGCTCCGTGACCGACCAGTGCCTGCAGTGGGCGCTGGAGTCCGGACAGGACGCTGGCGTCTGGGGCGGGATGAGCGAAGAGGAGCGGCGCGCCGTCAAGCGTCGCGGCGGACTGCGCGTCCTGCGCGCTCAAACTGCCTGACCCACCCGACCACCACCAAGCGACGTCCGTACGGCGCCCCGGAACTGTCTCCGGGGCGCCGTCGTACATTGCACTGCGGCGACTCCGCCTCCGGCAACCGCCACGGTACGCGGCAGCCCGCTCAGACCAGCACCGGTGCGGCCCGGTCGACCCGGTGCAGCACCAGCCGGGCCAGTTCCGGCGCGCCGGCCAGCGGTGCCGCCGCACAGACCGCGCCGGCCTGCCGGGCCGACGCCACCGCCGTGTCGTAGAGCAGGCCGGGTGCCAGGAAGTACGCGGCCACCGCGACGCGCCGGGCACCCGCCGCACGCAAGGTCTCGACCGCCGCCCCCGCAGTCGGCGGTGCCGCCGACGCGAAGCCTTCGACACACGGCACCCCGACCTCGGCGCCGAACGCCGTCGCGGCCACCGCCACCGTCTCCCGGGCCGGAGCCGACCGGGTGCCGGCGGCGGCCAGCACCACGGCGTCCCAGCCGACACCGGCCTCGGCGAGTCGCCGCCGCAGCCCGGCGGTCAACAGCGGGTCCACCGCGCCGGAGCCGACCGACGGGCCGAGCACCTGCGTCGTCGTCACCGGCATCCGCAGCCCGTCCCGGTACGCGGCCCGCACCACCTCGGGAATGTCCACCCGGCCGTGGAACGCCTCGGTCAGCAGCAGCGGCACCACCGTCACCGCCGGATAGCCGGCAGCCTGCAGGTCGGCCAGCACCGCCCCGGGACGTGGTCCGGCGTGATCCAGGTACGCCGCCCGGACGTCGACCCCCGGCCGGGCCGCGGCGACCGCCCGGACCAACGCCCGGGTCGCCGTCGCCGCCCGCGGGTCCCGGCTGCCGTGCGCCACCAGCACGATCGGCCCGGTCATCCGTGCAGGCCGCACTCGGTCTTCTCGAACATCGCCCAACGGCCGGCCCGTGGGTCCTCGCCAGCGGTGGTACGCCGGGTGCACGGCCAGCAGCCGATCGAGGTGTAACCCTGCTTGAACAGCTCGTTGACCGGGATGTTCCACCGGGACACGTAGGCGTCAACGTCCGCCTGGGTCCACGCCGCGATCGGATTCACCTTGACCCGGCCGCGTCGGGCGTCGAACCCGACCACCGGGGTGTTCGCCCGGGTCGGCGACTCGTCCCGGCGCAGCCCGGCGGCCCAGGCGTCGTAGTCGCCGAGCGCCCGCTCCAGCGGCTCGACCTTGCGCAGCGCGCAGCACTCGTCGGGTGCCCGGTTGAACAGCCGGGGACCGAACTCGCCGTCCTGCTGGCCGACGGTCATCCGGGGCCGGATCGACCGCAGTTTCACCGGCATGGTCGCAGCCACCTGGTCGCGGACCCGCAGCGTCTCCGGAAAGTGCAGCCCGGTGTCGAGGAAGACCACGTCGACGCCGGGCGACACCCGGGAAACCAGGTGCGCCAGCACCCCGTCCGCCATCGAACTGGTCACGCAGAACCGGTCGCCGAAGGTCCGAACCGCCCACCGGGCGACCTCCTCGGCCGGAGCGCCCTCCAGCTCCCGGCCGGCGCGTTCGGCGAGGGCCCGCAGCTCGGCGGGGCTGCGCCGGGTCGGCGGTTGGTCGGCGGCCGGACCGAGCCGGATCAGGTTCAGGTCCGCGGCGAGCACCGGGCTCATCGGGACACCCCCTTGCGGGCCAGCAGTCCGGTGAACCGGACGGTGAAGACCCGGGCGCAGGCGTGGCACTCCCAGGCGGTGTGCGCGTCGGCGTGCGGGCGGAGGTTCTCCTCTCCGCAGTACGGGCAGTAGAGCGGTGCCGCGCGCGTCTCGGTGCTCACCGCACCTCACCTCGCTCGTTCATCGCAACTCCTCCTCGTCGGCCCGGACGACCCACCTGGCGAACGACTCGCCGTCGGTACGGCCGGCCAGGTAGCGGCGGACCACGCGTTCGACGTACTCGGGCAGCTCGTCGGCGGTGGTCTTGAGACCCCGTACCTTGCGCCCGAAGCCGGCGGTCTGCCCCTGGGCCATGCCCAGGCCACCGCCGAGATGGATCTGGTACCCCTCGACCTGCTGGCCGTCCGGCCCGACGACCAGCTGGCCCTTGAGCCCGATGTCGGCGACCTGGGTGCGGGCGCAGGCGTTCGGGCAGCCGTTGATGTGGATCGAGATGTCGGCGTCCTCGGCGAGACCGGCCGAGGCGAGCCGCTGCTCCAGGTGAGCCACCAGCTCCTCGCCGCGCCGCTTGGTCTCGACGATGGCCAGCTTGCAGAACTCGATCCCGGTGCAGGCCATCGTGCCGCGCCGCCAGGTGGACGGCCGGGCCTCCAGGCCGATCGCGCGCATCCCGGTGACCAGCGACTCGACCCGGTCCGGGGCGACGTCGAGCACCAGCAGTTTCTGGTACGGGGTGAGCCGTACCCGGTCCGAGCCGTGCTCGGCGGCCAGGTCGGCCAGGGCGGCGAGCTGGCTGCCGGAGACCCGCCCGACCACCGGGGCGACCCCGACGTAGCGCCGACCGTCGGCCTGCGGGTGCACCCCGATGTGGTCGATCGGCTTGGCCGGCAGCTCCGGAGCCGGCCCGTCCAGCAGGGTCCGGCCGAGGTACTCCTTCTCCAGCACCTCGCGGAACTTCTCGGTGCCCCAGTCGGCGACGAGGAACTTCAGCCGGGCCCGGTGCCGCAGTCGACGGTAGCCGTAGTCGCGGAAGATGCCGACCACGCCGGCCCACACGTCGGGTACCTCGGCCAGCGGCACCCAGACGCCGAGCCGCTGGGCGATCATCGGGTTGGTGGACAGCCCACCACCGACCCACAGGTCGAACCCGGGGCCGTGGTCGGGGTGGTCGACGCCGACGAACGAAATGTCGTTGACCTCGTACGGGGTGTCGGCCAGCCAGGAGATCGACGACTTGAACTTGCGGGGCAGGTTGGAGAACTCCTTGCTGCCCACGTACCGGCGGACGATCTCGTCGATCGCCGGGGTGGGGTCGATCTTCTCGGCGGCGGCGACGCCGGCGACCGGGCTGCCGAGCACGATCCGCGGGCAGTCGCCGCACGCCTCGGTGGTCTCCAGCCCGACGTCCTCCAGGGCCTTCCAGATCGCCGGCATGTCCTCGACCCGGATCCAGTGCAGCTGGATGTTCTGCCGGTCGGTGACGTCGGCGGTGTCCCGGGCGTACCGCTGCGAGATGTCGGCGATGGTACGCAGCTGGGCCAGGTTCAGCTGGCCGCCGTCGATGCGCACCCGGAGCATGAAGTACTCGTCCTCCAGCTCGTGCGGCTCCAGCACGGCGGTGCGCCCGCCGTCGATGCCCGCCTTGCGCTGGGTGTACAGGCCCCACCAGCGGAACCGGCCGCGCAGGTCGGCCGGGTCGATCGAGGCGAAGCCCCGGTGGGCGTAGATGGTCTCGATCCGGGCCCGGACGTTGAGCGGATCATCGTCCTTCTTGGTCCGCTCGTTGGGGTTGAGCGGCTCGCGGTGCCCGAGCGCCCACTGCCCCTCGCCGCGCCGGCGGCCGGGTCGGGTCGGGGTGCTGCTGCGCGCCATCGCGGCGTCCTCCGTGTCTGCGGGTCGATCTCGGTGGGCGGCACGGGCGCCTGCGCCGTCGACGACGACGGGGCCAAGGAGAAGGCCGGCGCGGGATGCCGCCCGGAACACAAAAGGGTCGGGCGTGCCTCAGTCGGCCGGACAGATGGCGCTGCGGACGCGACCGTAATCGACGTGGCGGCGGGCCACGAAGCGGCGCTCAACGGCAGCGGTCATGGCACGAATGTTGCCACATCCGTACCGGTCAGACCAGCGCACCGTAGCCGACGTCCCACATGACGGGCGAGCTGTGGGCCGGCTCACCTGCGGCCGGCGGGATTCAGGGAGTCACCTGCCGGCCAGCGGGGCCAGAGAGTCACCTGCGGGCCAGCGGGACCACCAGCACCGCCTCGGTGCCGCCGCCCGCCCGGTTGCGCAGCTCGATGGTGCCGCGCAGCTCGCCGGTGGCCAGGGCCCGCACGATCTGCAGGCCGAGTCGGCCGCCCGCGGTCGCGTCGAACTCCGCCGGCAGGCCCCGACCGTTGTCGACCACCGTCACGTGCAGCTGCTTGCGGAACCGGTGCACCGTCACCACCACCTCGGCGGCCGGCGGCGACGCCCCGCCGCCCTCGCCGGCCGACGGGAAGCCGTGCTCGACCGCGTTGAGCAGCAGTTCGTTGAGCACCATCACCAGCGAGGTGGCGATCTCCGCCGGCAGTACGCCGAACGTGCCCTCCCGGCGCATCACCACCTCGACCTCGGTGGCGGCCACCTCGGTCGCGGCGCTGGCAACCCGGTCCAGGATGCCGTCGAACTCGACCGCCTCGTCGCTGGACATGGCGAGGGTCTCGTGTACCAGGGCGATGGAGGCGACCCGGCGTACCGACTCCTCCAGGGCCGCCCGCGCCGCCGGCTGCTCCACCCGACGGGCCTGCAGCCGCAGCAGCGCCGCCACCGTCTGCAAGTTGTTCTTCACTCGGTGGTGGATCTCCCGGATGGTGGCGTCTTTGGTGATCAGCGCCCGGTCCCGGCGGCGTACCTCGGTGATGTCGCGGACCAGCACCAGCGCACCGATCGGCACGCCGGCCGGCATCAACGGCAGCGCCCGGGTGAGCATGGTGGCGCCACGGGCCTCGATCTCCTTGCGGGCCGGCGCCTCGCCGCGCAGCGCGGCCAGCATCCGGTTGGCCGCGTCGGTGCCCTCCAGCGGGTCGTCGGCGAGCCGGTGACACAGCGCGGCGAGGTCCTCACCCACCAGGTGGGCGGAGAAGCCGAGGCGGCGAAACGCCGACTGGGCGTTCGGGCTGGCGTACGTGGTCTTGCCGCTGGCGTCCAGCCGGATCAGCCCGTCGCCGACCCGGGGCGCCGAGGTGGTCTCGCCCGGGTGCCGGGCCGGCGGGAAGGTGCCGTCGGCGACCATCTGGGCGAGGTCGTCGGCGGTGGTCAGGTAGTTCAGTTCGAGCTGGCTGGGGGTGCGGGCGGTGGACAGGTTGGTGTCCCGACCGACCACCGCGATCACCCGGCCGGTCTCGCCGACGGCCGGGCGCATCCGGACCGGCATCGCCTCGTGCCGGGCCGGCGTGTTGCCGTACCAGACCGGGTCGCCCTCGCGCCAGATCCGACCCTGGTCGTACGCGATGGTCAGGTGCGCCACCTCCGGGCCGTCCACCGTCCGCCCGACCTGGTCGTCCTGGTAGGCGGTCGGCGCCGTGGTGGGCCGGACCTGGGCCACGCACAGGAACGAGCCGTCGGCGTCGACCGGCACCCAGAGCAGCAGATCGGCGAAGGACAGGTCGGACAGCAACTGCCACTCCCCGGCGAGCCGGTGCAGGTGGTCGATGTCGACCGGCCCCAGGGAGGTGTGCTCCTCGACGAGATCGCGCAGGGTGGACACCCTCGTAGCCTGCCATGCGTCGGCTGGGCGGGCACAGCCGTCACCGGGTGGAGGTGACCTTGGCCAGCCCACGGGGCGCGTCCGGGTCCTCGCCCCGGGCCAGCGCGAGGGCCAGGGCCAACTGCTGCGCGGGCAGGATGTCCAGCAGGGGCGCGTACCGCTCGTCGACGTCGGGCACCCCGATCACCGCAGCCGGGCTGGTCTGGCCGGTCCCGGCGGCGCCGGCCCCGATGGCGAGTACGTCGGCCCGCCGCTCGCCGAGCCGGCGCAGCACGTCGCGCATGGCGGTGCCGCCGGGCCCGGAGCCGACCACGGCGAGCACCGGCACGTCGGGGTCGGTCATCGCCAACGGGCCGTGCAGCAGGTCGGCTCCGGAGAAGGCCAGCGCCGGCAGGTACGACGTCTCCATCAGTTTCAGGGCGGTCTCCCGCGCGGTCGGGTAGCCGTACCCGCGCCCGGTGGTGACCAGCCGGGCGGCGAACCGGTAGCGCGGTGCCAGCTCGGCGGCGGTGGGATCGGCCAGCACCCGGTCGGCGAGCGCGGGCAGGGCGTCGAGGGCGACCCGCTCGTCGGGCGGCAGCGCCCCGTCGCCGGCGCGGATCCCCTCGACCAGCATCAGCAGGGCGAGCAGCTCGGCGGTGTACGTCTTGGTGGCGGCGACCGCCCGCTCGTGGCCGGCGGCGATGTCGACGGTGAGCTCGGCGGCGGCGGCCAGCGGCGATTCGGGGGTGTTGGTCACCGCCACGGTCAGCGCGCCCTGCTCCCGGGCCACCGCCAGCACCTCGGCGAGGTCCGGCGAGCCGCCGCTCTGGCTGACCCCGACGACCAGCGCGTCCCGCAGATCGGGGCGGGCGCCGAAAAGGGTCACGGCGCTCGGTGAGGCCAGCCCGGCGGGCAGCCCGAGCCGGATCTCGCTCAGGTACGCGGCGTACAGCGCGGCGTGGTCGGAGGTTCCCCGGGCGGTGAACACCACGTGGCGTGGGCGGCGACCGGCGATCGCCGCCGCCACCTCGGCGATCGGGTCGGCGTACGCCGGCTGCAGCAGCCGGGCGTAGCCGGCCGGCTGTTCGGCGATGTCGGCGGCCATCCCGGTGCCGGGCCGGGCGACGCCTGCCCCGTCAGCTGCCCGTGCTCCGCCAGCTGCCCGGTCAGCCGTCCCGGGCTGGTCCGACACCGGCTTCCGCTGCGTCACGACGCCTCCCTGTCTGCGCGATCCAGCTCGAACGATGATCATTCTTGCACTTTTCTGCCACCTGACGCAATGAAGCGAGCAGCAATGCGCAGGGTACGACGTTTGGCGCTGCGTGCCCTAGGCTGCCGAAGCCAGGGGGGACGATCAGCTACGAGGATCGGAAGAACGTGTCCGAGGGATTGCACGACCCGCGGCTGGCGGCCGAGGGCGAGCTGGCACTGGCCCGGATGGCACTCGACGAGGGTGACTACCGGCACGCCGCCGACCACGTCGCCGGTGCGATCACACACGCGCCGACCATGCCCGAGGTGCATGAGATGCTCACCCGGCTGGCCGCGCGCACCGGCGGAGGTCTCGACCTGTTCCCACTGGACGAGCAGGTCTTCATCGGCGCCGTGGTGGCCCGGGCGCATCTGCTGGCCGCCGCCGGCCGGGCCGGCGAAGGGCTCGAGCTGCTGGCCGCCGCGACCGGGCACGCGCCGACCGTGGACTGGGCCGGGGTGCCCTGGGTAGGCGCCGAGGACCTGCCGGCCCGGCTCGACCCGGACCAGATCGCCATCGTGCTGATGCAGATCTGCGCCAGCGTGCCCGACCCGGTCCCCGCCGCTGACCGGCCGCCCCTGCTGCCGTACCTGCGGCTCGCCGGACACGCCACCGCCGCACACCCCGACCACGGCCTGCTGCTCGGCGCCAGTTCGGCGCTGGCCCGCCGGCTCGGGGAGATCACCACCGCGCTGGACTGGGCGACCCAGGGGGTCCGCGCCGAGCCGTCCAAGTTGGCCGAGGTGTGGCTCGGGTACGCGTACCGCAGCGCCGGGCGCACCGGCGCAGCGATCGCCGCCCTCCGCCGGGCGAGCGCCCACGACCCGGACGACCTGTCCATCTACGCCGACATCGCCGGCACCCTCGCCGACGCGGGGCGCCTCGACGAGGCGATCGACTGGATCGAGCGGGCACTGGCCCGCAACCCCACCTTCGACTGCGCGGTGCACACCGCGTACCGGCTGCGTTACCGCCGGGACGGCGACCTGCGCCACCTGATCGCCCTGGCGGACTTCCAGCGGGACCACCCGGACGACTCGCACGAACACCACGACCTGGCCGAGTGCTGTCACGACCGACCCTGGCTGGCCCGGCTGCCGGCAGCCGGCGGACCGGTGGTCGCCACTGTCGAACGGGCGCTCACCCGTGGGCTGGTGCCGACCAGGCTGTCGCTGCGCCAGCCGGAGCCGCCCAGCGCGATGCGGCTGCTCGGCACGGCTTTGCCCGGACTACCGGTCACCGTGGAGCGGACCCCGACACCGGATCCCCGTCAGCCACGCCGCACCTCGGTACGGCAGCTCTGGCGCTACGCCGGCTGGCAGGCCGACCCGGCGCTGGACCACCCGTCGCCGCAGGCGTGCGAGCGGATCCGGCAAATCGCCCAGCCTGTCTGGCACCACCCGCCGGCCGCGTACGACAGCGCGGTGATCCTGGCCACCCTCGACGCCGACGACCTGCTCGGCCTGCTGGTACACCCACCGCCGCCAGCGGATCCGGCCGGCACCGACCCGGCTGGCTGGCTGCGGTGCGTGCAGGTGTGGGCCTGCCTGGGCATGCTGCACCACCGCACCGACGAGCCCTGGCCCGACTCGACCCGGCGCCGGGTACTCGTCGACGTGGCCTGGGGTGTCGAGGACTGGGCCGCCGAGGCGGCACTGTTCGCCCTGGTCACGGCCGCGTGGGTGGATCCGGCGGTACGCCCGGACGTGGCCCGGGTGGTGGCGGAGCGGCTCGCCGACGCGGTGGAGGTCGCCGAGCACCGTACCGTGCCGATCCTGTGGTCGTTGGCCCACCTGGCCTTGGCCACCCCGGAGCTCGACCCGGACACCGCCAGCACGGCACGCCGAATCGCCGGCCGGTCGGCGCGGATCCCGCGCCAGCGCCGGCCCGGTCTGATCCGTCGGCTGCTGGGCCGGGCCTGACCCCCCCGTCCGACCGGGCCTGACCCCCCGTCCGACCGGGTCCGCGAGGAACCTATTCGATGACCGCGATCAGGTCGCCTTCCTGGACCACGTCGCCCTCATCGACGGCGAGCTTCTGTACCACCCCGTCGGACTCGGCGACCACCGGAATCTCCATCTTCATCGACTCCAGGATCACCAGAGTGTCGCCGTCGGAAACGGTGTCGCCGACGGCGGCCACCACCTTCCAGACGTTGGCCACCATCTCGGCTCGGATCTCTTCGGCCATCAGCCGGCCCTCCTCCGTACGCCCGGCTCACCGGCCGGCCCGTCCCTCGCGCCGGCCCACCGGCCGACCCGTCCCGTAACCACCGGCCTGTCCCGCGTGTGCCGGTTGCGACATGCGAAAGGTATCCAATGGCGTGCCCGTCGCGCATGCCGCTCGCCGGACCGGCCTAGCATCAACGGGTCAGCTCCCGGTCTACGGGAGACACCGTCCGACGGGAGGACAGATGGCCAAGAAGGCCCGCAAGAAGAAGGCACGTAAGAAGAGCGCCGCCAACCACGGCAAGCGCCCCAACTCCTGACGCCGGTGGGTCGCCGGTCGGGCCACCCGACCGGCGGCCCACAGCAGGGTCAGTCCGGCAGGTACTCCCGCGAATCCGCGTCGAACACGAACTCGCTGAGCTTGGCGCGCAACCGATCCCGCAGTTCGGCCGGGGCCGTCTCGTTGCCACAGCAACGCGCGACGAGCGCCTTGACCTCCTGCTCGATGCCGTACTCCCGCAGGCACGGGGAGCACTCGTCGAGGTGGTGCCGGATGAGGTCCCGCCGCTCCTCGGCACACTCCAGGTCCAGGTAGAGGTAGACCTCGGCGAGCACCTGACGGCAGTCCTGGTCGAACGAGTCACCGCCTTGCACGATCGTCACACCTCCTGGCCGGCCGCGGCGGGCTTGGTCGAGCGGACCCGGTTGAGGCCGCGATCGGTGGCGTAGCGCTCCAGCATCCCGCGCAGATTCCGCCGCCCGCGGTGCAACCGGGACATGACCGTCCCGATCGGAGTCCCCATGATGTCGGCGATCTCCTTGTAGGAGAAGCCCTCGACGTCGGCAAGGTAGACGGCGAGCCGGAAATCCTCCGGCAGTTGCTGCAGGGCCTGCTTGATGTCGCTGTCCGGCAGCCGCTCCAGCGCCTCGGTCTCGGCGGACTTCAGTCCGCTGGAGGTGTGCGACTCGGCGGCGGCGAGCTGCCAGTCGGTGATCTCCTCGGTCGGTGCCTGCACCGGCTGGCGCTGCCGCCGACGGTAGGAGTTGATGTAGGTGTTCGTCAGGATGCGGTAGAGCCAGGCCTTGAGGTTGGTGCCCTCCTCGAACTGGTGGAAGGCGGAGAACGCCTTCAGGTACGTCTCCTGCACCAGGTCCTCGGCGTCGGCAGGGTTGCGGGTCATCCGCAGCCCGGCCGCGTACAACTGATCGACGAAGGGCAACGCATCGCGCTCGAACCGCGCACGCCGCTCGTCTGTCCGCTCTGATCGGGTCAACCGCTCGTCCCCCCTCGACTGTCCCGCCGAGGATACGCGCAAAGGCTGACCGGCCGTCGCGGTTCGACCAGGTGTGCCCGTACTCACCGGTCGGGTGGCAGGCTGACCTGTTCGGCGCGGGGCGGGCTCACCGACCCGCCGGGCGGCCGACGCCGGTCGGACCGGTCCGTGGGGTCGGGACGGCCCCGGCGCGGCGAGCCCTTCCAGGGTCCGCAACTCGGGTGACCATTCGAAGGCGTCCCGCAGTCGACGGCCACCGTCGTGCTGGCCCGCAGGCTGCGTCGCGCCGCGTATGTGGATGCGCACCGATTCCACCCCTTCGTCGAGACTGAGCTCCCGGGGTAGTAACGCGGGCCGGGTGGTAGCGCATTCCAACCCGTCCCGGCCCCGGAACCCGGTGACGGGCTCCGGAACCGGGAAGGGCCTGGGAGTTCCCGCGGCGGTGTCGCCACCGCGGCGCTCCGAACGCCGGCTCGGCGTCACGGACACCCGATGCAACGACGGGTACCGGGCACCGGACACGGCCGGCCGGTCAACGTGGGGGGTGGCAGCCGTGCTCGGCGTGCGGGGTCACCGGCCCGCCCAGCCGTGCCGGACCAGCCAGTCGACCACCACGTCGGCCGTACCAGCCGGGTCGCCCCGCAGATCGTGCCGTTCACCCAGGCGGACCACCACGTCGCGGCCGGCCGCCGGGGCCGGCACCCCGAACGGGTCGCGATCGCCGTTCACCACCAGGGTCGGCCGGCCGGTGTCGAGCTCGTCCGCCCGGGTCCGCTCCGGCCGCCCGGGCGGGTGCAGCGGGAAGGCGAGGGCGACGACCGCGTCGGCGTGCACCGCCGCAGCCGTACGGCAGGCCACCCGCGCGCCGCTGGACCGTCCGCCGACTATCAGCGGTGGCGGGGGGGTGAATCCGGCGACCACCTCGGTGACCACGGCACGCCAGGCCTCGTCCAGGTGGTGGGCCGGTGCGGGAGCCCGCCGACCGGCGACCCGGTACGGCTGGGTCACCAGGGCCACCGCCACCGCGGCCCGGGACGCCGCCGAACGCAGTGCCGACAGATCGGCGGCGGCCACGTCGCCGCCGGCACCGTGCCCGAGCACCAGCAGACCGGCCAGCGGCACCGGCGGGACCGTCAGGTCGACCCAGGCGGTTCCGCGCGGCGTCGGCACCGACCGTCGGTCGGCGCCCGGGCCGGCGGGTTCACCCGAGCCGGCGGGTTCACCCGAGCCGGCGGGTTCACCCGGGCCCATCGCCTTCGGCTGGTCCGAGTCGCTTCGCTGCACCGGACCATTGTGCCGTGGCCGTCGGGCGTACCCGCCTGGCAACGCCCCGATCAGCTCAGCGGCACCAGGGTGAGCAACCGGTCGCGGACCGGCGGGCCGGCTTCGTCGGCCGGAGCGGGATCCGGACCGCCGGAGCCCCGCCAGGCCACCTGCATGGCCCGGCGTTCCCGCGGGGTCGTCGCCCCCCAGACGCCGTGGCTGTCCCCGGCGTCGAGCGCCCAGGCCAGGCACGGCCCCTGGACCGGACAGGTACGGCAGAGCGCGACTGCCGCGTCGGCCGGTTCGCTCGGCGCGGGAAAAAACGTCTCCGGGTCGACGCTCTGGCAGACCCCGCGAGTCCGCCAGGCCTCGTCGATGCGGCGCTCCGCCATCGCTGTGAGCAGCCTGGGGTCGCGCCGCGCGGCAGCGACCTCATGTGGACGGGGCATTCGCGCCCGTGTCATTACCCACCTCCCCCGTGGGATCTTAGACATTGATCAACGTCGTTGGTTTGCGGCGAATCGGAATCCACTGTCGGCGCTGGTTTCTATCGCACTTCGGCAGGCACAGACAAGGGCCTGCATCGATTCTGGGGAAAATACGTCCCGGCGATTCGGTCCCAACACTGGCAAACCTCCGCCCGCGTGGTCGTCCGATCACCGAACGTAGGACCCCGGCGTCACCGCCGGGCGTGGGAGCGGTACCATCCGCAGGGTCAGAAGAGCTCCGGCTGCGCCGCCGGACCCGCCGGCCCCGACCCGCTCCCCGGAGCGACCCGTTGCACCAGTTCAGCGCCGTTGTTGCGGACGTTGCCGACCGCCGTGCCCACCGGCCGAATCTCGATGTGGTCCAGGTAATTGTCATCCGGCGGAGCCAGCAGGGCGGTGCCGTCCACTTCTGGGTCGAGCCATTCGGCCCAGCGGTCCTCCGGCAGCAACAGCGGCATTCGATCATGAACCTCGGCGAACGGCCCGACCGCCGCAGTGGTAATCACACTGCTCGTGATCATTGGGTCCGGCCGGCCCCAAACCGACCAGAGACCGGCGAACGCCAGTACCCGGCCGTCGACCGGGGTCATGAAGTACGGCTGCCCGCCACCGCGCCGGGCACCGGGCGGGCGTACCCACTCGTACCAGCCGTCGGCCGGCACCAGACAGCGACGACGGGCGAACGACGGCGCGAACGCCCGACTGGACGCGACCGTCTCCGAACGCGCGTTGATCATGCGCGTACCGATCCGGGGGTCGGCGGCCCACGGCGGCACCAGGCCCCACCGGGCCACGCTCACCACCCGCCGGGCGGCCGCCGGCTGGCCGGCCCGGTCACCCCGGGACAGCCGCACGATGGGCACCGGATCGGTAGGTGCCGCGTTGTAGTCGGCCGCCAGCGGACCGCCCGTGTCGTCCAGCGCCTCGAACAACGCGGAGAGATCCGCCGCGCTGCGCGTGGTCGCGTACCGCCCACACATGGTGCCCAGGCTAGTTGGTCGGCCGGGCGTGGTTGGCACACTGTACGGGTGCCTGAACTCAGCAGTGTCCCGCCGCACCAGCCATGGACCGCACCCCGCGCCGCCGGGCCGATCCGGTCCACCCTCCGACTGCCCGGCTCGAAGTCGATGACTGCCCGCGCCCTGGTGCTGAGTGCGCTCGGCACCGCCCCCGGCGGCGTCGTCCGCCCGCTCCGGGCCCGGGACACCACGCTGATGGCCGCCGGCCTGGCCGCGATGGGGACCGGGATCGACACCGCCTCCGCGCAGCGCTGGCCGGTCGTCCCGGCCGCACTGCACGGCCCGACACACGTCGACGTCGGCCTCGCCGGCACCATCATGCGGTTCCTGCCGGCGGTGGCCGGGCTGGCCGACGGTCCGGTCACCTTCGACGGCGACCCGCAGGCCCGGGCCCGCCCGCTCGGCCCGCTGCTCGACGGTCTGCGCCACCTCGGGTTGCGCATCGACGCCGCGCCGACCGGCGGGCTGCCGGTCACCGTGCACGGCACCGGACAGGTCGCCGGCGGTGAGGTCGGGGTCGACGCCTCGAAGTCCAGCCAGTTCGTCTCCGGTCTGCTGCTGGCCGCGCCCCGGTTCACCGGCGGGGTGCTGGTCCGGCACACCGGGGCGGTGCTGCCGTCCGCCCCGCACATCCGGATGACCGTCGAGATGCTGCGCGCCGCCGGCGCCGTGGTCGACGACTCGGTGCCACAGACCTGGCGGGTCGAGCCGGGCGAACTGCGCGGGCGGGACTGGCCGATCGAGCCCGACCTGTCCGGCGCGCTGCCCTTCTTCGCCGCCGCGCTGGTCACCGGCGGCACCGTGACACTGGCCGACTGGCCGGCGCAGAGCGCCCAGCCGGTAGGCCAGCTGATCGAGCTGATCGAGCAGCTCGGCGGCTCGGCCACGGTCGACGCCGGCGGGCTGACCGTACGGGGCACCGGCACGGTGCACGGCGTCACCGTCGACCTGCGCCAGGTCAGCGAGTTCACCCCGGTGCTCGCCGCGCTCGCCGCGCTCGCCGACGCGCCGTCGCGACTGACCGGCGTCGCCCACATCCGTGGACACGAGACCGACCGGCTGGCTGCGCTGGCTGCCGAGTTGACCGGGCTCGGCGCCGCGGTGACCGAGCTGCCCGACGGGCTGGAGATCGCCCCCAAACCGCTGCACGGCGCGGTGTTCCGCACCTACGACGACCACCGGATGGCACACGCCGCCGCGGTGCTCGGCCTGGCGGTGCCGGGCGTCGAGTTGACCGACGTCGCGTGCACGGCCAAGACGCTGCCGGAGTTTCCGGCACTATGGTCGGCGGTGGCGGCGGGAAACTGACCGCGACGGGAGAGGAGCAGATCCTGGCCGGCAGGCGCAGGGAGTACGACGAGGACGACGTGCGGGTACGACCGCGCCGGTCGTCCCGGCCGCGTACCCGCACCCGCCCGGCTCACGACGACGCGGTCGACGGTTTCGTGGTCACGGTCGACCGGGGCCGTTACGGCTGCGTACTCACCGGCCCGCAGCCGGTCGCCGGCCCGCCTCCGGTGGTGACCGCGATGCGGGCCCGGGAGCTCGGCCGGCGCGCGGTGGTGGTGGGCGACCGGGTCGCGTTGGTCGGCGACGTGTCGGGCGACGCCGGCAGTCTCGCCCGGATCGTCCGGATCGACGAACGGGCCTCGGTGCTACGCCGCACCGCCGACGACGACGAGACCACGCCGGAAGGCCGACTGGAACGGGTGGTCGTCGCCAACGCCGACCAGCTGGTGATCGTCAGCGCGTTGGCCGACCCGCCGCCCCGGACCGGGTTCATCGACCGTTGTCTGGTCGCCGCGTACGACGCCGGGATCGACCCGCTGCTCTGCCTGACCAAGGCCGACCTGGCCGACCCGGCTCCGGTCGTCGACTACTACCGGGATCTCGACCTGGAGTACGTGCTGTGCCGACCCGGCAGTGACCTGGCCGACCTGCGGCAACGCCTGGCCGGTCGGCTGTCGGTGCTGGTCGGGCATTCCGGGGTGGGCAAGAGCACACTGGTCAACCGGCTCGTGCCGGAGGCGTTACGAGCGGTCGGCACGGTCAGCGCGATCGGCCGGGGACGGCACACCTCGTCCAGCGCGGTCGCCCTGCGGCTGCCGTACTCCGGCGCGTCGCCCCACGACGCCGGGGTGGTGGGCAGTCGGGCCGACGCGCGGGTCGTCCCGGCCGGCGACCCCGGATGGATCGTCGACACGCCCGGCGTACGCAGTTTCGGGCTGGCCCACGTGTCGGCCGAGAGCCTGCTGCACGGCTTCGCCGACCTGGTCGAGGGGAGCCTCGACTGCCCGCCGAACTGCGAGCACACCGGCGACGCCGACCAGTGCCGGCTGGCCGGCTGGGTGGCGGCCGGCAACGCCGATCCGCGCCGGCTGGCGTCGTACCGGCGGCTGCTGGACTCCCGGTCCGGGGACACCGAGACCGGCCGTACCGCGACCCGCGAGTGAGCTGGCCGAACCTTGCGCGGTGGGACATCCGACCATTGCGGTGAGTAATCAGATACCTTTCCCGCCATGGCCCGGTACGCCGACGATCTCTCCCTCGCCCATCTGCTCGCCGACACCGCGGACTCGATGTCGATGGCCCGGTTCCGGGCGCTCGACCTGCGGGTCGAATCGAAGCCGGATCTCACGCCGGTCTCCGACGCGGACACCGCCGTGGAGAAGGCGCTGCGCGCCACCCTGGCCCGAACCAGACCCCGTGACGGCGTGCTGGGCGAGGAGTTCGGCGCGTCGGTCGCGGCGGCGGGACCCGGCAACCGGCAGTGGGTGATCGACCCGATCGACGGCACCAAGAACTTCATCCGGGGCGTACCGGTCTGGGCCACGCTGATCGCCCTGATGGAAGGGGACCAGCCGGTGGTCGGCCTGGTCTCGGCACCGGCGCTGGGCCGACGCTGGTGGGCCGCGATCGGTCACGGAGCGTACGCAGGACGGCACACGGCCGCCGCCACCGCGATCCAGGTCTCCGGGGTCCGCCGCCTCGCCGACGCCAGCTTCTGCTACTCCTCGCTGACCAGTTGGGAGGAGTCCGGGCGGCTACCGGCCATGCTGGACATCATGCGGTCGGTGTGGCGCAGCCGGGCCTACGGGGACTTCTACGGCTACATGCTGGTCGCCGAGGGCGCGGTGGACGCGATGGTCGAACCGGAGCTGTCGCTGTGGGACCTGGCCGCGTTGATTCCCATCGTCACCGAGGCGGGTGGCACCTTCACCGATCTGACCGGCCGGGCGGGCCCGGCCGGCGGCAGCGCCGTGGCCAGCAACGGCAGGCTGCACTCCGACCTGCTGCACCGGCTCAGCTGACCGCAGCCGGTCTCAGGTGGAGCGAATCGAGCGACCGTCTATCCTCGCCGGGTGACGTCGACCGGTTGGTGTTTTATCGCGGCGATGATCGCCACCTACGGCGTCGCACACCTCTTCCAGGCGGTGGCCGCTGCCCGCACCACGGTCCGCCGCTGCTTCGACCCCGGCCTGCTGCTGCGACTCGCCCGGCAGCCGGTGTACCTGATCGGCCTCGGCTGCCAGTGCCTCGCCTTCGTGCTGGCCTTCCTGGCCCGGCGGGACCTGCCGCTGTTCCTGGTCCAGGCGAGCGTGGCCGCCGCCCTCGGGGTGACCGCGCTGCTCGGGGTGCTGACCCTGGGCTGGCGGCTGCCGGCCGCCGAGGTGGTCCTGCTGGTGCTGCTGCTGGTCGGAGTCACCGCGCTGGTCGTCGCCGCCCGCCCCGCGCCGGCCCACCCGCTCGGCCCCCGCGCGGTGGCCGTCATCGCCCTCGCCGGCCTGCTGATCGCCGCCCTCGGTGCCGGGGCCGCCCGGCTCGACGGCTCGACCGCGGCCGTCTTGCTCGGACTGCTCGCCGGGTTCGCCTTCTCCGCCGCCGCGGTCGCCTCCCGGCCGCTCGCCGGCACCGCCAGCTACCGGGACCTGGTCACCGAACCACTGCTCTACCTGCTGATCGTGCACTCAGCCATCGGTCAGTGGCTGATCGGCCTGGCGATGCAGCGCGGTTCGGTCACCGCCGCCATCGCGGCGATGGACGCGGCGGGCGCGGTACCGGCCGCCATCGTCGGCCTGCTGCTGCTCAACGACAAGATCTGGCCCGGACGCGAATGGCTGGCCGCCGTCGGTTTCCTGATCACGCTGGCCGCCGTGCTCGGTCTGACCCGCTACGCGACGACCCAGCACGCACCCGAGACCCCGCAGCCGGCCTGGGCCGGCGGCCCGGGTCAGGCAGGCCGGACCGACAGCACAGGTCAGCCGGCCAGCACAGGTCAGCCGGCCAGCACAGGTCAGCCGGCCCGGACCGGCGTAGCGGTCGCCTCCGCCGGCGCGGTCGCCTCGATCGCCGCCAGGTCGATCTCCACGTCGACCGGCTCGACCGAATCACCGTCGGGCAACTGCCCGGAGACGACGCCGCTCGACCCGGCCGGCACCGGGCCGCCGTGGCGCCCCCCGAGCACCCGCTGGTAGAGCCGTTCGATGGCGGCGGCGGTCCGGTCCCAGCCATACCGGCACCGGACCCGGTCGACCGCCGCATGCCCGTACGCGAACCGCTCGGCCTCGTCGGCGAGCAGCCGCCGCAGCGCGACGCCGAGCGCCCGGACGTCGCCGGGCGGCACCAGCCGACCGGTCACCGCGTCCACCACGCAGTCGGCCACCCCGCCGTGGGCGTACCCCACCACCGGCACGCCGCACGCCATCGCCTCCAACGCCACCGTGCCGACGGGTACATACCGGCTCGTGCAGGCGACCACGTCGACCGACCGGTACAGCTGCGGCATCTCCCCCGCCGGCACCGCGCCGAGTAGTTCGATCTGGTCGGCAACCCCGTACCGGGTGGCCACTTCCCGCAGTCGCCGTGCGTCCGGGTGCCCGGCCAACTCGGCCCGGTCGGGCCCGCCGGCGATGAGCACGTCGACGTCGCCGACCAGCCGGAGCGCGCCGATCAGCTCGTCGTGCCCGGAGCCGGGGGTGAGGTCGCCGACGGCGAGCAGCCGGCGACGCCGCCGTACCGGCGACGCGGGGTCCGGCGTAAACCGTGTGGTGTCCACCCCGGGTGGGATCATCGCGACCGACGCCCGGTCCCGTCCCATCCGGGCCAGTTCGTCCACCTCCTCGGTGCACTGCGCGACGGCCGCGTCGACCACCCGGCACAGCGCCTGCTCAAGCGCGATCCGTTGCCGGGGGCCCCGGTAGCCGGGACCCAACTGCCGCTGCTGTTGACTACCGATGCTGTGGAAGGTCTGCACCAGCGGAACCCGGCTGCGGCCCACCGCGCTGGCGGCCGCGAGACCACCCGGCCAGAAGTGCCCGTGCACCACGTCCGGCGTCCACGGTCCGTCGTCCCACTGACCCGCCAGCCAGCGGCTGAACTCCGGCAGGTGGGCCAGCAGGTCAGCGGTGCCGAGCCGGGTCGGCGGACCGACCGGCACCCGGACCAGCTGGTAGCCGTCCGACGACTCGCCATCCGGCTCGTCCGGCCCGGTCCGCCGCTGGTAGACCCGGACGTCGTGGCCGAGAGCGGCCAGTTCGGTGGCGAGCCGGGCGATGTGCTGCCGGGTGCCGGTGACCGGCTGCCCGGCGGTGTCGAGACGTCCGGGGTCACGCTGTGCGAGGTCACGGTGTACGTGGTGGCCCATCGCAGCTCCATCGTGGGCAGACACCAGACCGACGCGCATCTTCACCTCCGTTGCTCGTCACGGGTCCTAGCGGTTCTTTCTAACCCCTGCGGTACGAGGATTCCTCCGGTTCCGGCGAGCACCACCCTCGGGTGAGAGCCACGGGTGAGGTGCGCCGAGCCACACCGGTGGTATGACACGCCCAAATCGGGGTACCGGTACGCATGGCAGCGACCGGGACGCAGAGCAGCCGCTTCCGCCCAACGGGTACGTCGGGGCGGCGGACGACCGGGCCTGATGTCCGCAGCGCCGGGTTGGTACGGGGCGCCGGGAGGAGGAACGTGCCTACCGATCTGCGGTGCGTGCTGGAGTGTGACCCGACCGAGCCGGTGATCCGGCTGGCCGGGGTGCTGGACCGGCACGCGGTCGACGACGTCCGGGCGGCGCTGCTGGACTGCCTGGCCGACCGGGCGGCCCCGGTAGCGGTGGACGTCTCCGCGGTACGCGACGTCGCGCCCGGCGCGTTGCTGCGGCTCGGCGAGGTCGCCAGGACGGTTGCCGACTGGCCGGCCGGCGGCTTCGTCTGCTGCGCCGCGCCGCCCGGCACCGACCGGACCTGGTCAGCGGCGGGGCTGACCGTACTGCCCGACGCCACCCTGGCGGCGGCGCTGGTCACCGGCGCGCCGCCGGCCGCGCCGCTGAGCGCCGAACTGGACCCGGTCGTCGGAGCTGCGCGGACCGCGCGGGCGCTGCTCGCCGAGGGCTGCCGCCGGTGGGGGCTGCCGCAGCTGGTCGATCCGGCCGCCGTGGCGCTCACCGAACTGGTCAACAACGTGGTGGTGCACGCCGGCACGCCGATGTCGGTGCGGATCGGTCTGCGGGACGGCCGGCTGCGGATGTCGGTGCGCGACGGCTCGGATAACCTGCCCACCCCGGCCGGGCCGGTCCCGGCGGCGCCGACCGCGCTGGGCGGTCGGGGCATGCTGCTGGTCGACTCGGTGGCGTGGCGGTGGGGCTGCACCCGGCTGCGAGGCGGCAAACTCGTCTGGGCGGCCATCGATCCAGCGGACCACCCACAGGACGGAGACTGACAGTGGGACGGCACGACAATTCGACCGGCCCGGCCCGGCTCGCCCTGCTACTGGCCGGGGTGGCGGTCGGCTACCTGCTCGGCAGACGGACCAGGTCTGGCGGAACAGACGTCACGACAGGTCCGGCCGTGGACCAGCCGGCTACGCACCCGGCGACCGCCGGGCCGGTGCGGGTGCGGCCAGCGGTGGCGCCGGCCGGCCAGCGGCCCGGGACCGACCTCGGGTACCACCCGGGACGCCCGACGGACGAGGAGTTCGCCGCCGACATGGTGAGCGGATCCTCGGCGACCACCGCCTCGCACCCGTACCAGGTGCCGGCCGGTAGGACCACGGCGACGCCGGCGGCGCCGGTCGGCGACCCGGCCGTGCCGACCGGCGCGGACGGTGACGACGCGCCGCCGCCGGTGCGCCGCCGCCCCGACCCGCCCCGGCCAGGTGTGTGACCGCCACCGACCCGGGTAATGGGACGGCATGCGTACAGACGACTTCCCCCGGCCGGTTTCCGACCCGGAGTCCGAAGGAATCCCGCAGACCGCGGACGACGACTCGACCGCGTACGACGACGTGGCCAGCGGCCGCGAGGCCGACGGCCCGGACCCGGAGAGCATCCCGGGCGACGTGCCGGTGGCGGTGGACCACTTCGGCAACACCGCCCAGGAGCAGCTCGACGGGGAGTCGTTGGACTACAAACTCGCCCGGGAGGCGCTGGGCAGGCCGGTGGACGATCCCCTCGGCGGGCCGGTCGACCAGGCGCTCGGCGACGAGGCCAACAGCGAACAGGCCGCCGCCCAGGCACAACGCGACGCCGACGTACTCGACCCCGGCCCGTACTCGGATCCGGACTCACCGGTCTCGATCTACGACCACGGCCGGCTCGGTGGGGCGGACAACGGGATGGTGGGGCGGCTGATCGAAGCCGACGAGGGGGCGCACACCGACGACGAACCGGACTCGGTGGCTGCCGACGCGGGAGCCGCCGGTGGTGGGGCCAGCGCCGAGGAACTGGCGGTCCACGAGACCGAGTCGCCCGAAGACCACCCGATCGACCGCTGACCGAACCGTCGACGCCCGGCCGGCCGGTCAGTCGTCCAGGCCCTGTTCGATCGCGTACCGGGTGAGCTCCACCCGGTTGTGCAGTTGCAGCTTGCCCAGGGTGTTCTGCACGTGGTTCTGCACCGTCCGGTGGGACAGCCCCAGTCGGCTGGCGATCTGCTTGTACGACAGACCTTTGGCGACCAGTCGCAGCACCTCGGTCTCCCGGTCGGTGAGCCGGGGCTCATCCCCGGCGGGGCGCGCGGTGGCGGCCAGCCGGCGGTACTCGCCGAGCACCAGTCCGGCCAGTCCTGGCGTGAAGACGGGCTCCCCGGTCGCGGTCCGCCGGACCGCGTCGAGGAACTCCCCCGGGCCGGCCGACTTCAGCAGGTAGCCGGTCGCGCCGGCCTTGACCGCGTCGAGCACGCTCTGCTGTTCTCCGCTGGCCGACAGCATCAGCACCCGTACGCCGGGCTGCTCGGCCAGCATGCCGCGGATCACCTCCACCCCGGAGATGTCGGGCAGTTGCAGGTCCAGCACCACCACCTGGGGTCGGGCCGCCGCGCAGATCCGCACGGCCTGGCGTCCCTCCCCGGTGGTGGCGACCACCTCGTGGCCGGCCTCGGCCAGGTCCCGGGCCACCCCTTCGCGCCACATCGGATGGTCGTCGACGACCATCACCCGGATCGGCTCCACCGCGTCCGCTGCCGCACCTGCCGTCACCCGTACTCCTCCACCGTCGCGTCCGGGCTCGGCACCCGCAGCTCGATCTCGGTGCCCGCGCCGGGCTCCGAGACGACCCGTACCGTGCCGCCGATTTCGGCGACGCGTCCCTCGATCGACTGGCTCACCCCGAGCCGACCCTGCGCGGCCGCCTCCGCCAGCCGACCGGGTCGGATGCCGCACCCGTCGTCCCGGATCGACACGGTAACCGCGTCCGGCTCCTCTTCGACCAGCACCCACACCCGTGCCTGCGGACCGCCGTGGCGCACCGCATTGTCGACCGCGGCACCGAGCGCCGCGCCCAGCTCGGCGGCGAGCCGACCGGGCAGCAGCACCGGGTCGGCCGGGGTGGCGACCGAGACCCGCGACGACGCGTACCCGTTGACCACGGATCGCAGGTCGACCGGTCCGGTGCCGGGCACCGTCGGGAGGCCGGCCGCCGTCGGCCCGTCCGCCACCGTCGGGGCGTCTGACACCGTCGGGGCGTCTGACACCGTCGCGGCAGGCCCGGTCGGCGCTACGGTGACCCGGCTGGTGACCAGCGCCCGCAACGCGGCCTCCTGCTCCCCGGCGAGCCGGGCCAGCTCACCGGCCTCGCCGTCGAGGTCGGCTCCGCGCCGGGCGACCATCGCCAGCACCTGCAGCACCGAGTCGTGGATGTCGCGGGCCAGCCGTTCCCGCTCCCGGGTCGCGGCGGCCAGCTCCCGGGTCGCCGCCTCCAGCTCGACCGCCCGCTGCAACCGGTCCTCGGCCGCGCCGATCAGCCGGGCCACGTGCCCGACGGCGATGCCGGCCAGCAGCATCAGCACACCGGGAGTGACCGACGACTCGTTGAGCCGGTCCCGTACCGCGAGGTCGGCGGCGGTCAGCACCAGGGCAGCGGCCGCACCGAGCCGCCGGCCGCCGGCGACCGCCCAGGCCAGCACCGGACCGGCGAGCCAGGCGACCGCGATGGTCGGCACCCCGTCGGCCAACGCGGGTCGCCCGATGATCCATGGGCTGACCAGCAGCGGGACCAACGCGACGAACAGGTCGGCGGCGAGCAGCGGCCAGCGACGCAGTCGGGGCTGGGCGTACGCCCAGCTGGCGGCGACCGTCCAGGCGATCATGCCGAGCAGGACCGGGACGGCGACGAGCGGATGGGCGTAGTCGGCGGCGTTGCGGGCGTACAGCACCAGCACGTAGCCGAGGGCGGTGAACCGGAACACCGCGAGGGCCCGCCACAACGGGACGATCAGGGTGCCCACCGGGGCAGGGCTCTGCCGCACCCGCTGACGATGGCACACGACCGGGCGGCCGGCGAGGGCCGGCCACCCCCGGCACGGAGCGAGCCGTCTCGGGCGGGCCGGACACGCCCGGACCGAGGTGCATTTCCCCACAGGTCAACGTAGGGTGAGAATGCCACGAAAGCACTGACGATCAGCAGCCGGATGGGCCATGACCGACGCAGATCCCCCGTCATCGCGTACGGTCGTGCCTATCGACCCGATGGATCTGCTCAGCGAGACCTTCGACCGGTCGCAGGTCACTGACCTGCGACATCACGTCGCATCGTGCGCCAGTTCGGCCGGGATGATCGGCCAGCGGCTCGATGACTTCGTGCTGGCCGTCAACGAGCTGATCACCAACGCGGTCCGGCACGGCGGTGGCCAGGGCTGGCTGCGGATGTGGCGTGACACACAGTCGATGTACTGCGAGGTCGCCGACAACGGGCAGGGCATCCGGTCCGACCGACTGCGCAACCGGGACCGCCCAGCGCCGAACACGGCGGGTGGCTGGGGGCTGTGGCTCACCGAGCGGTTGACCGACACCATGGCGGTCGCCACCGGCCCGGAGGGCACCACGGTACGGATCAGCCTCAGGTTGACCGACCCCGCAGCGTCCGGGGCCGGGGTGACCGAGTCGGCAGCGTCCGGGGCCGGGGTGGACGATCCGGTCAGCCGAACAGGGCGCTGACCGACTCGCCGTTGTGAATCCGGCGCATCGCCTCGGCCAGCGCCGGCGCGACGGAGAGCACCTGCAGCTTCGGCACCCGCTTGGCGGCCGGAATCGGCACCGTGTTCGTGCAGACGATCTCCAGTACGCCGTCCTGGTCGCTGAGCCGGTCCAGCGCCCCGCTGGAGAACAGCCCGTGGGTGCAGGCGATGCGGATCGACCGGACCTTCAGCTCCCGCAGGTGGTCGATCAGCTCGATCACCGTACTGCCTTTGGCGATCTCGTCGTCGAGGACGATCACGTCGCGGTCGACAACGTCGCCGATCACCGCGCTGATCTGTACCCGGTCGTCGCTGAACCGCTGCTTGGCCCCGGCCGCGACCGGCAGACCGAGCATCCGGGCGAAGGCGGCGGCCTCCTTGGCGTTGCCCAGGTCGGGTGAGACGACCACGGTGTCGGTCAGGTCGTGGTTGTGGAAGTGCGCGGCAAGCTCACGCAGCGCGTGCAGGTGGTCGACGGGCACGCTGAAGAAGCCGTGCACCTGCGGGGAGTGCAGGGTCATCGCGAGCACCCGGTCGGCGCCGGCGGAGACCAGCAGATCGGCGACGAGCCGGGCACCGATCGAGATCCGTGGGGCGTCCTTCTTGTCCGACCGGGCGTACGCGTAGTGCGGCAGCACCACGGTAATCCGGCCGGCGGACGCGCCCCGGGCGGCGTCCAGCATCAGCAGCAGCTCCACCAGGTGCTCCTGCACCGGCGGCACCAGCGGCTGGATCAGGAACACGTCCCGCTCGCGGCAGTTCGCCTGCAGCTGCACCTCCAGGCAGTCGTTGGCGAACCGGGACACCCGCACCGGGTGCAGCGGCACGTCGAGGTGGGTGCAGATCTCCGCAGCCAGCTCGGGGTGGGCGCTGCCACTGAACACTGCGATGTCACGCACCAGGTGATGGTAGGTCAGACCGAGACCAGCACCGACAGCACCCACGACGGCAACGGCAACCTGCTGCTGGATCCGCGCGAGAACCGGCCCGCGCTGCTCAGCTCAGCCGAGTTGCTTGCGGACGAACTCGATCGACAGCTGGTCGAAGTGTGCCCGGCCGCCCTCGTGCCCGTCCCACTCGTACACCTCGATCTCCTTCGGACCGGCGTACGCGTGGTAGGCGGCGAAGACCGTGGACGGCGGGCAGGTCTGGTCCATCAGCGCCGCGCTGAACAGCGCCGGGGCGGTGGCCCACGGCACCAGGTGGGCGGCGTCGACGTAGTCGACGGTGGCGAACGCCGCAGCGGCCCGCTCCGGCTGGATCCGGCAGAACCGGACCAGCTCGTTGTACGGGTCCGCGTCGGTGATCGTGACGGCACGGCGGATGTGACACAGGAACGGCACCCGGGACACCACCGCGCCGACCCGGTCACCGGCGAGCGCGGCGGCGGCCAGCGCCAACCCGCCGCCCTGGCTGGTGCCGACCACGGCGATCCGGGACCGGTCGACACCGGGCAGCTCGGGGGCGATCTCCACCGCCCGGGCCGCGTCAGTGATCAGCCGGCGGTAGTAGTAGCCGGCCGGGTCCAGCACCCCCCGGGTCAGGTAGCCCGGGGTGGTCGGCCCGGACCCGTCCGGCCCGGCGTCCGGGGTGTCCCCGCCGCGCCACGACCCGCCCTGGCCCCGGGTGTCCATCACCAGGTGGGCGAAGCCGGCCGAGGCCCACAGCAGCCACTCGTGCGGCCGGCCGCGGCCGCCGCCGTACCCGATGAACTCGACGACGACCGGCAGCGGCCCGGCGGCGCCCGACGGTACGTTGAGCCAGCCTTTGATTTCCTGGCCGGCGAAGCCGGTGAAGCTGACGTCGTACGTGTCGATCATGCGCAGCGCGGTTTCCACCGGGGTCGCCACCGGCGGCACCGCCATCGACCGGGCATCGGACAGCGTCTCGTCCCAGAACTCGCGCAGATCCGCCGGAGGTGACAGCTCAGGCTGGTAGCGCCGCAGCTGATCGAGGGGTAGATCGAACCAGGCCATGGCGGCACGCTACCAGCGCCGGCCGACCCGACGGGGGCCGATGTCTGCGGCCATGCCGGCCCTGGCTACGGCCATACTGGCCCGATGACGGAGCAGACCAGCGTGGCCACCGCCGGACGGTACGTCGCCGCCATCGACCAGGGCACCACCTCGTCGCGGTGCATCGTCTTCGATGCCGACGGCGCGATCGTCGCCATGGCGCAGCGCGAACACCGGCAGATCTTCCCGCGCCCCGGCTGGGTCGAGCACGACGCCGAGGAGATCTGGGCCAACGTCGAACAGGTGGTCCGCCAGGCCCTCGCCGACGCCGGCGCAAGTGGATTGGCCGCGATCGGCATCACCAACCAGCGGGAGACCACCGTGGTGTGGGACCGGGCCACCGGCCGGCCGGTGCACCACGCGATCGTCTGGCAGGACACCCGCACCGGGCCGCAACTGCAGCGGCTCGGCGCGGCCGTCGGCGAGCAACGGCTGCGGGCGCGCACCGGGCTGCCGCTGGCCACGTACTTCGCCGGGCCGAAGGCGATGTGGCTGCTGGAACACGTCGACGGGCTGCGTGAGCGGGCCGAACGCGGCGAGGTGCTGTTCGGCACGATGGAGTCCTGGCTGATCTGGAAGCTCACCGGCCGGCACGTCACCGACGTCACCAACGCCAGCCGTACCCTGCTGATGGACGTGCGCACGCTGCGCTGGGACGACGAGATCCGGTCCGCGGCGGGCATTCCGGCCGCGATGCTGCCGGAGATCGTCCCGTCGGCCTCGATCTACGGTACGGCGGACGCCGACGTGGCCGGCGGGGCGCTGGCCGGCGTGCCGGTCGCCAGCGCGCTCGGTGACCAGCAGGCGGCGCTGTTCGGGCAGACCTGCTTCCAGCCCGGCGAGGCGAAATGCACCTACGGCACCGGCAGCTTCCTGCTGCTCAACACCGGTACGAGTGCGGTCACCTCGCGACACGGGCTGCTGACCACGGTGGCCTACCAGATCGGTGACGCCCCGGCGCACTACGCGCTCGAAGGTGCGATCGCGGTGACCGGCTCGCTGGTGCAGTGGCTGCGCGACAATCTGGGGCTGATCTCCAGCGCGGCGCAGATCGAGGAACTGGCCCGCAGCGTCGACGACAACGGCGGCTGCTACATCGTGCCGGCGTTCTCCGGACTGTTCGCCCCGCACTGGCGGGCCGACGCCCGGGGCGTGGTCGCCGGGCTGACCGGGTACATCACCAAGGGACACCTGGCCAGGGCCGTGCTGGAAGCGTCGGCGTGGCAGACCCGGGAGGTGGTCGACGCGATGAACGCAGACTCCGACGTGGCGCTGCGCCGGCTGCGGGTCGACGGCGGGATGACCGCCAACGGGCTGCTGATGCAGTTCCTCGCCGACGTGCTCGACGTGCCGGTGGTCCGCCCGGCGGTCAGCGAGACCACCTGCCTGGGGGCGGCGTACGCGGCCGGGTTGGCGGTCGGCTTCTGGCCGGACCTGGCGACGCTACGCGCCCAGTGGCGGGCCGACGCGCACTGGCGGCCGGCGATGTCGTCGGCGCACCGGGACCGGGAGTACGCCCAGTGGCGCAAGGCCGTCAGCCGCACCCTCGACTGGGTCGACGACTGACGGCCTGTCCCCTCATCGGCTCGGTTGTCCTGCCTCCCCGCCGGGCAGCAGGTCGCCCGATGGCAGCAGATCTGCCGAGCGGCGGGCGACCGCCGATTCGATCAGCGCGATCGCCTCGCCCGCCGGCATCGCCGGCAGTTGCCGGCCGTCCCGCAACCGCAGCGCGACCCGGCCGTACGGCGCCTCCCGCGCGCCGATCACCGCCACGTACGGGATCTTGCGCCGGGCCGCGGCCCGGATCCGAGCCCCGATGGTGCCGTCGACGTCCACCTCGACCCGCAGACCGGCGGCGCTCGCCTCGCTGGCCAGCGCGTCAGCGGCCGGCCGCTGATCGGTGGCCACCGGCAGGACACACAGCTGCACCGGGGCGTACCAGGCCGGGAAGGCACCGGCGTGCACCTCGATCAGGTGCGCGAACAGCCGCTCCATCGAGCCGACCAGGCTGCGGTGCACCATCACCGGCCGGACCCGTTCACCACGTTCATCGATGTAGGACAGGTCGAAGCGGGCCGGCTGAAGGAAGTCGACCTGAATGGTGGACAGGGTCGACTCGCGTCCGGCCGGGTCGACGATCTGCACGTCGATCTTCGGTCCGTAGAAGGCTGCCTCACCGGCGACGACGCCGTACCGGACGTCTGCCGCGTCCAACGCCTGGCGCAGCAGCCGCTCGGCCATCTCCCACGCCTCGTCGTCGCCGGCGTACTTGCCGCCGGCACCGCGACGCGACAGCCGGTACGACGACACGCGTACGCCGAGTGCGTCGTGCGCCTGCCGCATCAGCCGCAGCACGTCGGCGATCTCGGCAACGACCTGCGGCACCGCGCAGAAGATGTGCGAGTCGTTCAGCCAGATCGACCGTACCCTGGTCAGCCCACCGACCACGCCGGAGCGTTCCGCCCGGTACATGGCGCCGAGTTCAGCGATCCGCAGCGGCAGGTCCCGGTAGGAGCGCTGCCGCGACTTGAACATCAACGCGTGGTGCGGACAGAGGCTGGGCCGTAACACCAGCCCGTCCCCGTCCCCGTCCCCGTCCCCGTCGTCGACGTCGACGTCGACGTCGGTCCTGCTCACCGCCATCGGCGGAAACATCTCGTCGGCGAAATTCATCCAGTGGCCGGACAGCTCGTACATCTGCCGTTTACCCAGCACCGGTGAGTAGACATGCTGGTATCCGGCGCGGCGCTCCAGCTCTCGTAGGTACGACTCGACTTCGTAGCGGGCCGCCGCGCCGGCCGGCAGCCAGAACGGCAGACCGGCACCGATCAGCGGATCAGAGTCGAACAGGTCGAGTTCCCGGCCGAGCTTGCGGTGATCGACGTGTCTCACGGTTTCTCCTGGGGTCATGGCCCCGGCCGAGACACGCACGGAGAGCCGGAAACGGCCCCGGGCGTCTCGCCCGGGGCCGTTTCGTCAGCTGAGGATCAGGTCAGCGCGAACGTACGCCGGGACGTCCCGGCGTCGTCGTGGCCAACCTCAGATCCATGCCGCGATCGTACGCCTGCCCCGCCCCGCCGCCTACCGATTTCGCCAGCACCCGACGATCAGGCTGAGCCGCACACCGCCACCCGAACCGTTCGCGCCGGCTCCGCACAAACCGTTCGCGATGGATGGCGACTGGCGGGATGCTGTCGGAATGCCCGCCCGCACCGCCTACCACGACGAGCTCGGCGACCACTTCGCCCGACACTCCGACACCAGTCCGTACAACGCCTACACCGACCGGCCGGCGATGCTCGCCCTCGCCGGGGACGTCGCCGGGCAGCGAATCCTCGACGTCGGCTGCGGGGCCGGGCACTACGCGGCGGAGCTGCTGTCGCGCGGTGCCGAGGTCGTCGGGATCGACGGCAGCGCGACGCTGCTGGCGCACGCCCAGCGCAGGTTGGGCGACCGGGCCGACCTGCACCGGCACGACGCCGAGGATCCGCTCGACTTCATCGACGACGCGTCGTTCGACGGGGTGGTGTGCGCGTTGATGCTGCACCACGTCGCCAACCGACGACAGTTGCTCGGTGAGCTACGACGGGTGCTGCGGCCGGACGGATGGCTGCTGGTCTCCACGACCCATCCGACCGCCGACTGGCGGCACTTCGGCGGCTCGTACTTCGCCGACGACTGGGTGGACCTCCCGCTGTCCGGCGGCCCGCTGTCGATCCGCTACCAACGCATGACGCTGGAAACGTTCCTGGGCGAGCTGCTGGACGCCGGGTTGCGCCTGGAGCGGTTCGTCGAACCACGCCCGGTGCCCAGCCTGTGTGACGTCGACGAGGCGGCCTACCGCAAGCTGCACCGGTCGCCGTCCTTCGTCGCTGTCCGGCTCCGGCGACCCTGACCGGCCTGATGTCGTCCGGTGCCCCGCTGGTCACGGGACACCGGACGACACCGTCGAGGGTCAGGGGGTGAGGCGGTGCAGGTCGCGCGGGAAGAGGGTGACCTGCCGGATGTTCGGTACGCCGAGCAGCCGGGCCACGAACCGCTCCAACCCGAACGCGAAGCCGCCGTGCGGCGGCATGCCGTACCGCATCGCGTCCAGGTAACCGGCGTACGGGGTGAGGTCGGTCTCGCCCCGCTCGGCGAGCGCGTCGACGTAGTCGCCGTACCGGTGCAGCCGCTGCCCGCCGCTGACCAGCTCCACGCCCCGGAAGATCAGGTCGATGGCCCGGGAATGGCCGGGCCGGGCCGGGTCCGGGTGGGTGTAGAACGCCCGGTGCCGGGTCGGATAGCCCTCGACGAAGACGAAGTCGCTGCCGTGCTCGCGCAGCGCCCACTCCCCCAGCCAGCGTTCGTGCTCCGGGGCCAGGTCCGGCTCGCCGGTGACGTCCCGGCCGGTCGCCGCGCTGATCATGTTGAGAGCGTCGACGAAGTGCACGATCACCGGGTCGGCCGGCAGCGCCGGCAGCCGTATGTCGAGCAGTTCCAGCGCCGGCCCGGCCCGTTCGGCGACCGCCGTCAGCATCCCGGCGACGGTGGCGTGGCAGGCGGCGATCACGTCCCGGTGGTCGTCGACGAAGCCGAGTTCGGCGTCGAGCGACGTGTACGCCGCCAGGTGCCGGGCGGTGTCGCTCAGCTCGGCCCGGAACACCGGACCGACCTCGAAGACCCGTTCGAAGATACCGACCATGATCTGCTTGTAGAGCTGCGGTGACTGGGCCAGATAGGCCCGCCGACCGAAGTAGTCGAGGGCGAAGACGTTCGCGCCGCTCTCGGTCGCCGTACCGACGATCTTCGGGGTGTGGATCTCGACAAAACCCATCGTCGTGAGTGTTTTTCGGAAGCCGGCGACGGCGGCGGCCGCGATCCGGTGCGTCGCGGCCAGCTTCGGGTGCCGCAGTGCGACCGGCGCGTGGTCCAGGATCGTCGGCAGGTTCGCCCGCAGGTCCGGCCGATACAGATCAAACGGTACGGGCGCCGCCGGGTCGCTGAGCGGGGTGATCGTCGGCCCGGTGACCTCGACGCCACCGGGGGCGGCCGGCTGAGCGACGACGGTCCCAACGACAGCGACGACGGTCTCCTCCGGCAGGTGTTCGAGCTGGGCCCGTACCGCCGGGTCGGTGACGACGACCTGGGCGAGCCCGGCGGCGTCGCGCAGGATCAGGAACGCGACGGATTTCAGCAGCCGCCGCCGGTGAATCCAGCCGGCCAGCCGTACGGGCTTTTCGACGAAGTCGGGAAGAGCAGCGGAAAGGATGCGTTGCATGGTGGTGACCTCCTCCGGTGTGCGCAACGCGTCCCCAGGGAGGTGCGGGCGAGCGGGATCCTCGCGGTGCCACCACACCTTCACCGCGCCATCGCGTGGTGTACGCGCGGCGCGGCCTTCGCTTACCCGTGACGTGGGCGAGGCGGCGGGAGTCTACTGAGCCCGGACGGGCCGTTCTTTCCCGCAGCTCAGGAGGGTCTTCACGGCTGGGCCGGAGTCCGCCCTCTCAGCTGTGGGCGGCTCTCTGTCACTCCGGTGGGCGCAACCGCTACTCGGCTCCGTCGTCGCTGTTACCGGTCGACGTTAGCCGCTCGCCGTCGCCGTCCGCATCCTGATTCCGACCGAGGGGCTTGCGCCAGACGGAGACGTGTTTTTTGCTGTCGGAGGTGAACGGCGAGCCGTCCCAGTCCGCCACCCGACGCTCCAGCGCCAGGCCTGCCAGCCGGGCCATCAGGTCGCACTCCGCGGGCCAGATGTAGCGGAAGTTGCTGTTGCCGTAGCTGGCGCTGCCGTCGTCGCTGCGCCGGTAGTGGTGCGAGGTCCCCTGCTGGGTGACCATGTCGTAGGTGTCGAAGCCGACATGCCGGTCCGTCACCTCGAACGGCACCGCCGACTGCCCCGGCGGGAACCGCCGGATGCCCGGCACCCACAGCTCGACGACGAAGCGCCCGCCCGGTGACAGGTGCCGGGCGGAGTTACGGAAGCACTCCACCTGCTCGTCCTGCGTACGCAGGTTGCCGATGCTGTTGTGTACGACGTAAACCAGGGAAAACCGCCCCGGGACCGTCGCCATGTCGCCGACGACGACCGGCAGGTCTTCGACCAGCGGGACCTTGCGGCGCAGCTGATCGATCATCGGCTGCGACAGCTCGATCCCGCTCACCGGGATGCCCTTCGCGGACAGCGGGATCGCCACCCGGCCGGTGCCGATCGCGAACTCCAGCGCAGGGCCAGCACCGGCCAGTTTGGCCAGAAACTCCACCGTCGGGTCCAGCACATGTGGGGCGAACATTTCTGCCGAGGTGCGGTCGTACCCCTGCGCTGCCCGCTCGTCCCACAGGTCACTGCTCGTCATGGGCGCGACCCTGCAGGTGTCTGCCGGCTCCACACCAACCATTTACGATGTTTGATCAAGATCGAGGTGACGCTGACGCACCTCAAAATCGCGAAATAAGGTGCGTCAGCGTCACCTCGATGCAGCGGGTCAGCGCCCCCGATGCTCGCGGGGTCTGGGTAGGGTCAGCGTCGTGACCGTCGCGCGCTCCCTCGTCCTGTTCGTCTTGGCCGCAGTCGCCGAGATCGGCGGGGCGTGGCTGATCTGGCAGGGCTGGCGGGAGCACCGTGGCCTGCTGTGGATCGCCGCCGGGGTGATGGCGCTCGGGCTGTACGGGTTCGCCGCGTCGCTGCAGCCGGATCCGAACTTCGGCCGGATCCTCGCCGCCTACGGCGGGGTCTTCGTCGCCGGTTCACTCGCCTGGGGCGTTGTCGTGGACAAGTTTCGGCCGGACCGCTGGGACATCACCGGCGCGGTGATCTGCCTGATCGGCGTCGCCGTCATCATGTACGCCCCACGCAGCTGAACGGCCAAGGCCACGCTGCCGGCGGTACTCCTGTGCCCGGCGGGTGCTCCTGGAGCCGGGAGTGTCTTCTTTAGTCGGATGCGCGACTGGACCGGCGTACCGGGCAGAAACAAGGGCGACGACAGGGCAAGCTCCTCCGATGCCCCGCCCTGCCACGGTGCCACGTGAGCTGAGCTTCGAGCCGTTCTGCGGCAGCCGCGCCATCGCTGCCGGCCTGATCACCCGGCGGATGCTCAACGGCCGGTCCTGGCGCCGCATCCTCCCCGACGTCTACGTACACGAGAGCTCGTACGACCCCGACGACTACCGGATGTGGTGTACAGCCGCCGCCGCGCGACTGCCGCCCGGTGCGGCGATCCACGAGCTCAGCGCGGCCTTTCTCTGGGGGGCCAACCTCCTGCCGCTACGCGGTCCCGGGCAGGCGGTGGTGCCGGTACACATTGCCCTGCCGAAGACGGCCAGGCGGTACTCGCACCCAAGAGTAAAGTGCGCATACCGGACACTCGACCCTGACGACATCACGTCCTTGAGCGGACTTCCCTTGACCACTGGAGTCCGTACCGCGTTCGGCCTGGGTCGCTCGCTACCGCGTGCTGATGCACTCAGCGCCCTCGACACCGTCCTACGCCGTCGCCTTGTCACGCGCGCGCACCTCGCGGCGTACATCGACACCCGCCATGGGCTACGCGGCTTGCAACAGGTGCGGGACCTGCTTGCTCTTGCGGAGCCGTTGAGTGAATCGCCGATGGAGAGCCGACTCCGCCTGCTGCTACACGACGCCGGCCTGCCGAAACCCACCTTGCAGTACGAGGTACGGGACGCCCCGTCAGGCAAGAGTGGGCGGTTCATCGCGCGGGTCGACCTGGCGTACCCGCAGTGGCGGATCGCCATCGAGTACGAAGGTGACCACCACCGGGAGCGAGCGACGTTCCGCAAGGACGTGTACCGCTTCAACGCGCTCCGGGAAGCCGGCTGGCTTGCGCTCCGCTTCACTGCCGACGACGTACTTTGGCGGAAGGAACAAGTCGCACAAAAGGTGCGGGCGGCGATCGCCGAACGCACCACCTGACCACATCGCACCCGTCGAGGTGACGCTGACGCACGCTATTTTCGCGTTTTAGCGTGCGTCAGCGTCACCTCGACGGCGAAGAGCCGTCACGAAGCCAGACCAGGAGTTGCAAGAAAAGGACAAAACAGGACCGTACGGATCCTTCGAGTCCCGCACCGCGACGCCGAATGCAGCCGGGCCAGCAAGCCCAGCCACCTCGACACAGTTGGAGTTGGATCCGCTGCGGCTCGACTTACGCCACGTTCGGGTCGGCAGGTCAGCTGCGTCCATCCTCGCCTCACTCTCGTGCTCCGCCGCGAGCCGGGCCACCAGGTCGATCGACTCAGCCGGGCTCAGCGCCACCGTGAGCAGCCTATCCACTTCACCGCGAAAGAAGCTCACCTGCTCGGGCTCCTCCAGGAACAACCCGGAGATCTTGTGCTCGAGGTGCACGACCGTCCGGTTGCGAGGAAAGTTCAGGATGGCGAACGCGCCGTCCAGTCCCGTGTAGCCGCCGACCGACTGCGGCACGACTTGCAGGGTGACGTTCGGGCGGTCGGCGGCGTCGACGAGGTGTCGGAGTTGGCGACCCATCACCCATGGACCGCCGAGCGGCCGACGCAGCGCCGCCTCGTCCAGGATCGCGTGCAGCGCCGGTGGCTCAGACCTCGCCAGGATGGCCTGGCGCCCGAGCCGAGCGGTGACTCTGGTCTGCGCGTCGGCCTCCGGAACGCCACAACCTCCCAATACCGCCCTGGTGTAGTCGGGGGTCTGGAGCAGACCCGGTACCAGCAGCGGTTCGAAGTCGAAGATCGCCGACGCCTCGGCCTCCAACTGGATCAACGTCCGAGACTCGACCGGGAGACCGCCAAGCACCTCCCACCAGCCGGGCTCGGACCGCTCCGACATGGCGAGCAGCCGCTGTCGTTCTTCACCGGTGACACCGTAGATGACCAGCAGGGATGCGACGTCCTCCAACTTGCTGCCCTGGCGGCCGGTCTCCATTCTGGACAACTTCGACGCCGGCCAGCCGAGTCTCGCCGCCACCCCACGGACGCTCAGCTTCCCGCCCTGCCGCAGCGTGCGCAGTTCGCCGCCGAGGCCACGGATGGCGATGGTGGGCGGCGTTGGCTTGGTCATCGAAATCCTCCTGTCCCCGACCTCTCGACAGGAGGCTACCGCCGTAGCCATGTTGTATGCAACGTTGCTTCTCCGAGAGATACAGCCTGAGTGAGGTGAGCCAGTGATGTTGGTGAAGGTGCGGGCGTACGATTCGGCGGACAGCCCAGGGCCGATCCCGTCGGTGATCGACCACTTCCGGCCCGGCCCGGACCTGCCCGAGCAGCTCAGCGAGGCGGAGCACACCGCAGCCCGTTACACGGTGATCCTGCTGCCGCCGGAGGAGGCGGAGATCCTCGATCTCGGCCGGGACAACCCGGGGCTCAAGCTATACCTGGACCACCACTGGGAGGCGGACGTAACCGACCTCGTTCAGGCGGCGACGCTGATCTCCGAGCACTGCGACAAGCCGGTCACGTTGGTCGAGCACCGGGCCGACCTCTGCTACTGGACGGCGTACGTAAAGCTGCCCTACGCCGACGGCCGGAGCTGACGCGCCCTTGGCAGTTGAACTACGTACTGACGACGGTCGCCGGGCTGGCCGCGATCGGCCAGCCCGGCAACGTACAGCCTGGTCTCTCAGGGTGACGGCGCGCGATGGGCCCGGACGACGAAGTCGTGGATGGTCAGCTGCTTCGAGTCGTGGTGCACCTCGCGGGTCCGGGACTCCGCGACGGCCACCTCCCACTGCGCTTCGGGCAGGGAGCCGACGACGGCGTCCAGGCCGATCGACGCCGTACGAGGAGCGTGGGCAGCCGAGTGGGTGTCGGCGTGGTCGTGGCCGACGACCAACAGGGTCCCGCCATCGGCGACGGCGGCGGCCAGCCGTGCCACGAACCGGTCGAACGGCAGGTCGGGGTGGACGTACTGGCTGGTCACCAGGTCGTAGCGCTGCGCCGGCTGCCAGCTGGTCAGGTCGGCGGTGAGCCAGGTGATCCGCTGCGCAATAGCGGGATCCTGTTGTACGGCGAGCCGCTGGGCGCGGCCGACCGCGGTCGACGAGGCGTCGACGGCGGTCACCTGCCAACCCCGGCTGGCGAGCCAGATCGCGTCGGCGCCGGTGCCGCAGCCCGCGTCGAGCGCCGTACCTGGGGGCAGGTCCGCGACCTCGGCGACCAGCTGCGGTCCTGGCGAGACGTGTCCCCTCGGGTGTGCCTGATAGTGCTGCTCCCACCAGTCGGCACTGAAAGCGGGATGGCCCGCGTGGGTCTCGTTGGTCATGCCTCGACGGTAACGAGCCTTCCGAGAACTGGAAGAGTTCATGCGGTTTCCGCAAGAAGGCAGTAGGTAGCACCTAGCATGGTGGGCGTGTCAGAGGTCGATCTTTCCGACGTGGTCCGGCAGCGCATCCGTGGTCTGCGGCAGGCGCGCGGCTGGAGCCTCGACTCACTCGCCGCCCGGTGCCACCTCAGCCCGTCCACGGTGAGCCGCATCGAGACCGGCCACCGGCGGATCGACCTGGACCAGCTTGTCGCCCTGGCCAGGGCCCTGGACACCACGATCGATCAGCTTGTCGAGCCGGTCGACGACGCCGATGTGATCATCCGGCCGATAAGACACCAGGAACCGGGCCTGGCCACCTGGATGTTGTCGCGCAGCTCAGGGCAGCACGGCGGCAGCATGGTGGCGAAGATGCGGATCACTCCGGAGCGGCGTACCGGGCCTGGGCATCTGAGCGTGCACCCCGGTCGGGAGTGGTTCTTCGTGCTCAGCGGCACCGCGCTGCTGCATCTGGGTGAGCGGCAGATCCCGGTCGGCCAAGGGAACGCGGCGGAGTTCTCCACGATGATCCCGCACTCCATCGGCGCGGTGAACGGGCCGGTCGAGATCCTCACCATCTTCGACCAGGACGGCGAGCGGGCCCACGCGCAGTCGTCGAGCGACGCACCGAACGACTGTTAGTGGAGCACCGCCGACCAGCGCGCTGATCGGCGACCCGGGGCAGGTCTTGCCAATAATGCAAGCGTTGGTGCGCTTAATGCAAGGCGGGGCTAGCTTTCCCGCATGACCTCTCCAAGCCTGTCTTCGCAGGTGTCCGCCGGGACGGAAGCCGCTGCGGCCGATTCCGACCCGACGATCCACGATCCACGCCGACGCCGCGCAATCCTCGTCGCGGTCTGCATCGCGCTGATGGCGGTGATCTCATCCGTCACCGGGCTGGGCGTCGCCCAGCAGGAGTTCGCCGTCGCGTTCGGCGCCTCGCAGAGCACCGTCCTGTGGATCATCAACATCTACACGATCACCCTGGCCGCGCTACTGCTGCCGCTCGGCGCGGTCGGCGACCGGTGGGGCCGCAAACCCGTACTGCTCGCCGGCCTGGCCGTCTTCGGCGCGGCCAGCGCCGCCGCGGGCCTCGCCACCTCGACCGAGATCATGATCAGCGCACGGCTGCTCAGCGGCGCCGGCGCGGCGATGATCATGCCGATCACGCTGGCCGTGATCACCTCGACCTTCCCGGACCAGGAACGGTCCCGGGCGATCGGCGTCTGGACCGGCGTCGCCGGCGGCGGTGGTCTGCTCGGCATGTACCTGTCGGCGCTGCTGGTCGACCTAGCCGACTGGCGCTGGCTGTTCGCCCTCCCGGTCGCGCTGGTCGTCGTGGCGGCCGGCATGACCATCCGGTACGTCCCGAACTCCCGCGAGGAGTCGGGCCACCCGTTCGACACTGTCGGTTCGCTGTCGTCGGTCCTGGCCGCTGTCGGACTGATCTTCGTCCTGCACGAGGGTCCGGAACACGGCTGGACCGCACCTGCCACCCTGGTGGGCCTGCTCGTCGGCGCCGTCGGCGCCGTCGTCTTCGTCGCCTGGGAGCTGCGCCGGCGGGCGCCACTGCTCGACGTCCGACTGTTCCGTGATCGGGGCCTGTCCAGCGGTTCGGTGGCGCTGCTCGCGGTATTCGGCGTGCAGGCCGGCATCTTCGTCGTGCTCTTTCCGTACTTCCAGGCGGTGCTCGGCTGGTCCGGGCTGCGTTCCACGCTGGCGATGATGCCGATAGCCCTGCTGATGATGGTCGCCTCGGGTCTCGCCCCACGGGTGGCCGCGCTGGTCGGCGCCCGCGCCACCATGGTGGCCGGAATCGGTCTCGCCGGCGCGGGCCTGGCCCTGATGGCCAGCTTCGTCTCCGTCGACGGCGGCTACCTGTCGGTGCTGCCCGGCATGCTCCCCATGGGGCTCGGCATGGGCCTGTCGATGACCCCCTCCACCGAGGCGATCACCAGCGCCCTGCCCCGCGCCCGCCAGGGCACCGCGTCCGCGCTCAACGACGTCACGCGGGAGTTCGGTGCCGCGCTCGGCGTGGCGCTGCTCGGGGCGATCGTGTCCGCCGGCTACCGCACCGCCGTCGACATCCGGCTCGACGGGCTGCCCGTCGACGCGCCCGACGCGGCCCGGGAGGGCATCGCCACCGCTCTAACCACCGCTGACGAGGCCGGTCCGTACGCCGACGAGCTGGTCAGAGCCGCCCAGCAGTCGTTCGTCGACGGCTGGCAGCAGGCCATGTGGGTGGGCGTAGCGGTGCTGGCGTTCCTGTTCGGTTACGTGCTCGCCCGGGGTCCGCAGCGTCGGCCGCAAGCCGCTCAGCCACCACCGTTGCCGGAGCAGGGCAGGTAGTCGAGGCATGGCCACACCTGGTGAGCGGGCTCACCAGGTGTGGCCGGTGATCCGTTCGTAGACCTCGACGTAGCGGGCCCGGGTCACCTCGACGACGTCGGCCGGCACCTCCGGGGCCGGCGGGCGCTTGTCCCAGCCGGTGCCGGCCGCCCAGTCCCGCACGTACTGCTTGTCGAAGGAGAACTGGGCACGGCCCGGCTGGTACGCGTCGGCGGGCCAGAACCGCGACGAGTCGCTGGTCAGCACCTCGTCGGCGAGGACCAGGGTGCCGTCCGGTGCCCAGCCCAGCTCGATCTTGGTGTCGGCGACGATCAGGCCGCGATCGGCGGCCAGCGCCGCGCCGCGCCGGTAGACGTCCAGGGTGATCTGCCGCAGCCGCTGCGCGGTTTCCGCACCGACCTGGGTGACCACGTCGGCGTACGTGATGAACTCGTCGTGCTCGCTGACGGCGGCCTTGGTGGTCGGGGTGAAGATCGGCTCGGGCAGCTTCGACGCCTCGACCAGGCCGGCGGGCAGCGCGACGCCGGAGACCGACCCCGACTTCTGGTACTCCTTGAGCCCGAGGCCGGTGAGGTAGCCGCGGGCGATGCACTCGACGGGCACCATGTCCAGGCGGCGGCAGCGGATGGCCCGGCCGGCGAACTCGGCCGGTACGTCGGTAGCGGAGACGACGTGGTTGGGCACCAGGTCGGCGAGTTGCTCGAACCACCACAGCGACAGTGCGGTGAGCAGTTTGCCCTTGTCCGGGATGGGGGTGGGCAGCACCACGTCGTAGACGCTGATCCGGTCGGAGGCGACCAGGATCAGGTCGTCGCCGTCGGCGTACACGTCCCTGACCTTGCCTGAGTGCAGCAGCTCCACGCCGGCAAGTACATCACGACGTCGGACACCGGCCGGACCGACCAGCCCAGAGAACGTTCTCCAGCCGTACGGCCCGTTGACACCCGACCGGGTCGCTTGTGTAAATGATCGGGCCGCAGACCGGCCAGCCCAGCCCTGATCAGGAGAAACCCGTGTCACCATCCGCCGTATCGACACGCGGAGCTGTTGCCCGAACACTCACTGTCCTACTGGCGGTCGCCATCGGACTCGGCGCCTGCGCCGCCGACGACACCGGCGAGCCAACCGAGGACGGGCCGGTCGAACTCTCCATCTTTTGGTGGGGCGCGGAGCGCCGGGCCGAGCTGACCCAGCAGGCGCTCGACGTCTACGCCGCCCGCAACCCGGGGATCACCTTCAAGGTGACCTGGCAGGGCTACAGCGGCTACTACGACAAGCTGGCCACCCAGGCCGCCGCCGGCAACACGCCGGACCTGTTCCAGATCGACGACAACTACCTGACCGAGTACGCCGAACGTGACGTCGTGCTCGACCTCACCCCCTACGTGGACAGCGGCGAGCTCGACCTTTCCAAATTTCCCAACAGTTTGGTCCAGTACGGACAGATCGGCGGGCGGACCGTGGCGGTCGCCGCCGCCGCGAACACCCCGGCGATGGTGTACGACAAGACGCTGCTGACCGAGCTCGGTGTCGCCGAACCGACGATCGGGATGACCTACCCGGAGCTGATCGACTGGGCCAGCCAGATCACCTCGCTCACCAACGGCGAGGTTGCCGGCACGATGGACCCGTCGGCCGACTACAAGGCGCTCTGGCTCTGGCTGCGCACCGCCGACCTGGAGCTGTACCAGGGCCGGCAGCTGGGCTTCGGCGTCGACGACCTGGAAGCCTGGTTCGAGCTGTGGCAGCAGGCCCGCGACGCGAACGCCACCCCGAGCGTCGAGCTGATCAGGGCGGCGAACAGCGGCGACGTCACCCAGCAGCTGGTCGCCACCGGCGACGCGGCGACGTCGTTCATGTGGTCCAACCAGCTGGCGGAGCTGCAGAAGCACACCACCGCCGACCTCGGTGTGGTCTCCTATCCCGGCGACCCGCAGGGCCAGTGGGCCCGGGCGTCGATGTACTGGGCCGGATTCCGGGGCACCCGGCACCAGCAGGAGGTGGTGAACCTGATCGACTTCCTGGTCAACGACCCGCAGGCCGGCCGGATCCTCGGCACCGAGCGCGGCCTCAGCTCCAACCTGGAGGTCCGCGAGACGGTGCAGGCGACGCTCGCCGACGAGAAGATGCAGGCGTCGGTCGCCTTCGAGCAGCAAATGTCCGATCTGTTCGGTCCGGCGCCGGTGCCCCCGCCGCCCGGCCACACCACGGTCCGGACGCTGCTGGTCACGGCGGCGGAGAGCGTACAGAGCGGTGCGGCGACGCCCCGGCAGGCGGCCGAGGAGTTCGTCGCACAGGCCAATGCGGTGTTGGCGAACGGCTGATAGGACCCCGGACAGAGCGGCTGACCGGGCCCGGGAGGGGAGGTCGGCCGACCACCCGAGTCACCAATAGGCGGGACAGGCGTAACAAGCAGTTACATTGGTCGACGTCACGCCGTTTCGACCGTACCGTCAGCATGGGAGGTCCCCCATGCCGGAGGATTACATCGGCCTGCGGGTCGCGCGGTGGCGTGACATCGCCGGCATGACGCAGCAACAGCTCGCCGCCGAGATCGGAGTGAGCCGCGAGTACGTTTCCATGATCGAGAACGGCAAGCGCGCGGTGACCAAACGGTCCATGCTGATCGCGCTCGCCTCCGCACTCGGGGTCTCTACGATGGACCTCACTGCACAGCCGTACCTGCCCAGGTCCCGCAACGACCTGGCGCTGTACGCCGCCGTACCGGCGATCCGCAAGGCGATGGACGACGACGAGCCGGCCGCCGCCCGCCCGGCGGCGCTGCTCGCTGCCGAAGCCGACCGGGCGATGCGGGCCCGGATGGCCTGCGACAACCCGACACTCGGTATCCTGCTGCCCCGGCTGATCGCCGAGATCCGCTCCACCGCCAACGCCGACGACGACCCGGCCGCGCTGCGGATCGCGGTGCAGGCCCTGGTCACCGGGTCGCTCGCGCTCAAACCACAGGGCCACATCGACCTGGCGATGCGGCTCGCCGAGCGCGCCGTCCGGGCGGCGCGGCTCGCCGACGACCCGGCCTGCGTCGCCGCCGCCGACTTCGCGTTGGCCCAGGCCGTCCTCGCCACCGGGCTACGGAAACGGTCCTGGACGTTGGCCTGCGACGCCGCCGAACGGATGCAGCTTCACACAGGTACGGACGAAGGCCGCGCCTGGTACGGCATGCTGCACCTGCACGCCGCACTGTCCGCCGCCAGCCTCAGTCAGCACGACGTCGCCGAGACCCACGTCGCCGAGGCCGCCGACGTCGCCCGGCGTACCGCTGGTGATCCGTGGCGGATGGAGTTCACCTCGGCGAACGTCGCGGTGTGGCGGGTCGGGGTAGTGCTGGAGAACGGCGAGCCGGGCCGCGCCCCGGAACTCGCCCGCAAAGTGGACCAGAGCGCGCTGCGTACCCCGCAGCGCCGGGCCAGGTTGCACATGGACGCCGGGCGCGGGTTCCACGCCGCCAAACGCAACGAAGAGGCGGTACGGGCGTTCCTGCGGGCCGAGTCGATCGCCCCGCACGAGACCCGCAGCCGGGCCACCGTACGGGAAATCATCGCGCACATCGTGCGGGACTCGTCGCCCCGTGGCGGCTCCGACGAGCTGCGGCAACTCGCGGTACGGATGGGAATTGATCCACTCTCGCCAGAGGATCACCCGACGTAACCGCTCGTTACGCAAAATCCACGTACGGTCTCGTAGCGTCATGAGTACGGGGTGCGGTGCCGGGTGTCAGTGGAGAGCCCCCGGTGTCGCACCCCGGCTTTCGGGTCGCACCCGTGGCTCTGCTCGCCGGCCCCCTTTTGCGCTCGCGTTGCCGTGAATGGCCGTCGTGTTTGGACTGTCGTGAAGGGATTGACATGGTCTCGTACGACGAGTACCTTTTCGCCGTCGCGGCGACGCTGGCCCGCCGGCACCGCCCACAGTGGTCGTGGCGGCGGTGGCGGCGGACCTGCCGGTGTGGCGCCGAACTTCCCTGCCGCACCCTGCATCGGGTGCCGATCAACCGGGGCCACTGGCCACGATGACGCCTCGACCGTCACCGTCCGGTCAGGCGGTAGCCGACCAGAGCGGCACCGACCACCAGCAGCCCTACGGCGGTCAGCGCCTGCGCGACACTGGCACCACCACCACCGCCGCCGCCGGCCGGCTGATCGGCCGAAGCCGCCGGTGGTGCCGGCGCGAGCACCGCGTTGGTGGCGATCAGCGACGGGGCGGGCCGCTCGGCACCCGGCCCGGTGTCCGACCACTCGTAGCTGTCGCCGTCGACGCACCGCTGCACCGCCGGGAACCAGAAGGTCTGCCCGACCGTCCCGGTCAACCGGACCAGCACCGAGAACTCGGCGACCCCGGCGGCGATCTGCTCGGCGCTGATCGCCGGCCCGGTCCAGCTGACCCGGCCGGGGGTGACCTCGGCAGCCCATCCGGGTGGCTGTCCGGTCGTCGAACCGGCGATCGCCCCGGTCGGCATCTCGACCACCAGCTCGTTGGTGTCCGCGTTGTCGCAGCCGTGGTCGAAGGTGAAGGTCAACGTGGTGGCGCCGGCACCGTTCGGGGCCGCGCCGGCCAACTGGGTGTGGGCCGCCGCCGGCGCCGCCGGCCAGAGCGTCACCAGCACCGCCGGTGCCAGGCCCAGCAGCACCGTGCCGAGCAGTCCCAGCAGTGCCGCGCCGGGTAGTGCCGCGGCACGTCGTCTGAACCTGTTCATCGGATCTCCACCAGGCTCATCGGATCTCCACCGGGATGGTCGCGATCGGGCTGTCGAACCGGGAGGTACGCGCGTTGACGGTGACCTCCCAGCTGCCGGGCAACGGGAAGTCGGCGACCGCCTCGTAGCGTCCGGGACCCGTCTGGGCGAGCCGGCGGTCCAGCGGCCCGACGCCGACCTCGGGCAGCGTCACGGTCACCGTCGGCGGCGCGACCGGCTCCAACGGCTGCCCGGCGGCGTCGAACAGCGCCAGCTCCAGCGCGTTGATCCCGGTGGCACCCGGGGTGATCCGGATCTGCACCCGGCCGTCGCCGAGCGCGGCGTCCGCGACGACAGCCTGCTCGACCGCGCTGGTACGGCCGTCGGCCGAGCCGGTGGCGGCGGCGTCGGAGGCCCGATCCGTGGGATCCTGGGTGACCAGCACACCGGTGACGGCGAGCACCCCGACCAGCAGCACCGCCTCCGCCCGGACGGTGCGGCGCAGCGAACGCAGGGCGGCGGCCTCGGTGTCAGGTCGGCGGGTACGCGGCACCAGCCGGTACCGGTTCCAGCCGGCGATGCCAACGAGCACCCCCAGCGCCGCGACCTTGCCGAGCAGCACCAGACCGTACGTGGTGCCGAACAACGCCGACCAGGATCCGACGATCCGCCAGCCGAGCAGGACTCCAGCCGCCGCAAGCAGGGCGACCAGGAACGCAGCGGTCTGGGAGAACGCGGCCACGACGCCGGCCCGCTGCACGGCCGACGTGGTGTCGAAACGGCGGGACAGCAGGTGGCCCAGGCCGAGGATGCCGCCGAGCCACACCGCGGCCGTGACCAGGTGCAGCAGGTCGCTGCCCAGGGTCAGCCAGACCGGGCCGAAGCTGCGGGTGTGGCCGACCAGCGCCAACGCGCCGATCGCCAACCCGGCCCCGGCGAACACCGGCACACCGGCCGGACGGCGGGCCGCCCCGGCACCGCCATTCTCCAGCCGGGCTCCGACCAGGACCGCGAGCACGCCGACGGCGGTGAGCGCGGCGGCCAGGCCGAGGTCGGACAGGTAGCCGGTCCGCCAGGTGGCCGGGCCAGCCAACGTGGCGACGTCGGCCGCGTCCTGCCAGGCGGCGGTGACCGGCGGCATCACCGCCACCGCGACGAGGGCGACGACCCCGAGCCCGACCACCGTGGGCAACTGTCGTCGACGCTCCGGGACCGGCAGGAACGACAGGCCGAACACGGCCAGCCCGGTGCCGCCGAGCACGCCGACGTACAGCAGCGCCTCGGTGACCGGGCGGAGTACCCGCAGGGCGAGGTCCGGCTCGGTGACCGGGATGGCGACGCTGCCGGCGGTGGGTGCGCCGATGGCGAAGCTGAACCCGCCGGCCACCGGGTGGCTGTCCGCGGAGATCACCCGCCAGCTGACCACGTAGGTGCCGTCGGCCAGGCCGGTCGGCAGGTCGACGACCACGGTGCTGTCCACCGCCCTGGCGGTGACGTCGACGGTGGATCCGGCGGCGTCGAGCACCTGCACGCCCTCGGCGCGGACCTGGACCGGCTCGTCGAAGGTCAGGGTGACCGACGGGGGCGCCTCAGCGAGCAGCGCGCCGTCCGCCGGGTCGTTGGCCAGCAGCGTGGCGTGCGCGGCGGCTGGGCCGGCACCGGCGAGCGCGAGCAGCAGACCGAGCAGGCCTCCGGACAACATTCCGGGTACGGCGAGCAGCGCGGCCCGCCGTACCCGGTCCGGCGACCACACGCCTATGTGGTCTTCCGAGTGCGCTGCAGCGCCAGGCTGCCGGCGATGAAGCCGAGCAGGCCGAGGATCAGGCCGATCCAGCCGACGGCGGAGCCGCCGTCGCTGGTGGTGGAGCCGGCGGTGGTGAGTTCGGTCGGCTCGGCGTCGTCGGCGGGCTCGTCACCGGCGGCGGTGCCGTCGGCGTCGGCGGCGGTGATGACGAACGACGGTGCCGGGTAGTCCAACTCGTGGCTGTCCTGGCCGTCCGCCGGCACCTGGGCCCACGCGGCCTCGCCCTGCTCACAGGTTTGAATGGCGGGGAAGATCAGGGTCTCACCCGCCGCGTCGGGTAGTCGTAGGGACAGCTCGAACACGTCGCGGTGGCCTTCGGGCAGTGGGGTCTTGGCGGTGTAGACGACCTCCGCGACTCGCTCGGTGAGCTCGTTGCCGTGGCTGTCGGTGACCGGCGGGTCGAGGGTGGCCATCACCTTCTCGACCGTCCAGCCCTGGTTGATGGTGGGTGTCACCGAGTTGATCGGGTCGGGGATCTGGATGGCCACCTCGGTGGTCGCCGAGCCGTCGCAGCCGTGCGGCACCGACACCGTCAGCACGGTGTAGGAGTCGGCGGTGGTGACGGTGGGGGTGACGGTGACGTGCGCTGCCGCCGGGGAGCTGGCGAGCAGCACGGCGCCACCGGCGATGGCGGCGACGGCACCGGCGCGGGCGACGCGACGAAGGTTGGAGCGCATGGACGGGTTACCTCTCGATCATCGGGCCGCCGAGGGTGCCTCTGGGCGGGGCTTGGTGCATTGGTCGGCCGCCGACGCCGGCTGGTTCCCGGCGGTCCCGATGATCCGGCCAGAGTCGATCGTCACCCGGGTCCGGGTCGCTGGTCCCGACCCTGGTCACCGTCGTGACCGTACGGCTGGTCGCCTTCGCGGCCGTACGGCTGGTCGCACTGAGCCGGCGGGCGCCACATCGGCCAGATCGGCGGGCCGTCCGGCAGCTGGACCGGCTCGTCGGCGACGTACCCGTGCCGCAGGTAGAGGCCGCGGTTGCGCGGCGTGGTGGCCTCCAGGTACGCCGGGGTGGAGGAGGCGTCGAGCTGCCGGTGCTGGTGGGTCAGCAGGGCGGTGCCCACCCCCCGGCCCTGCAGCCAGGGTGTGACGCCGAGGTACGCGAGATACCGGTGCGGCCGGTCCGGCCGCTGTCCGCTGAGGACGCTGTGCAGGGCGGCGACGCGGTGCTGCCAGATGCCGGCGGCGAGCATCAGCCGACGCTGGTGGACGGTGATGAGGTTGGCCGGTTCCGGCTGCTCGCGCTGGTACCAGATCGCCACCCCGGTGAACGGTCCCGCTACGTACACGTCAGCACCGGTGTCGATGGCGTGTTCGAGCTCGATGGTGAACAGCGACCGGAACGTGGTGACCCGGGCGTCGATGTCCCCCACCAGCCACTGGGAGACCGGTGCAATCAAAAACGCCTCGGTGAGCAGCGTCGCTGCCTGAGGGATGTCGTCGTGGGTGGCGGCCCGGACGGTCATCGCGGGTGTGGTCGCGTTCATCGGCACGCTCCAGGAGGGTGAGTGTGGGTGGAATGGAACAGATGGGTCGCGCGGTAGGGGGATTGCGCGGTAGGGGGATTGCGCGGTGGCAGGTCGAGCCGGGCCTGGCTGGCCGGGGCCGGCTCAGGTACGCCCGCTCAGCACCGCGTTGCCGACCGCCGCGCCGGTCCGGCCCAGCAGGTCGCGCAGCGCCGGCCGCAGCGCCCGCAGCAGGACGTCGAGGTGACGGGCCACCTCGGGTTCGGCGCCGTCGAGCAGGTAGGTGTCCAGTCCGGTCGCCACGGCCAGTCCGGCAAGAAACAGGTCAGGCTCGTCGAGCGGTTCCATCCGGCGCAGCCGCAGCGACAACCGCGCCCACGGCCAGGCCGCGAGGTTGATGTCGACCGGTACGTAGATCGTCCGGGTGCGCATCAGCCGGCGTACCTGCTCGGGTCGGACGACCCCGGCGGCAGTCAGCCGCTGGGCGACGTGGTCCGGGGCCCGCTCCGACAGAACGGTCAGCCAGACCCGGAGGCTGGTGTGCTCCGGCTCGTCGAGCAGCAGCCGCAGCGCGGAACGACCGAGCGCGTCGGCCGGCGCCGCCGGATCGACCACCCAGACGTGACCGGCGTCGACGGCGACGGCCTGGGCGGTGACCAGCTCGGCGAGGACCGCGCTGGCCAGACCGAGCCCGACCGCCCGGGGGTGCAGCCGGGCGCGACCGGTGACGTCGTGATGGGCTAGCAGGAAGAACTCATCGGCGAGCAGCGGCACCGTCGACCACCACCTGCTCGGCGGGCGGCGGCTGAACGCCGGCGTGTCCGCCGACTGCGGCCTGCCGCACCGCAGCGACGCTGACCAGCGCCTGTTGGCAAGGTGGATGGTCGGGTCGACAGTCGACGTGGTGGCCGTCGACCCACACCCATTGCCCGCCGTAGCTGCGGGCGGAGCCGATCCGGACGTGGGTGATCAGCAGGTCGAAGGGTTCGCCGGGCACGGGACCTCGCCCGTACCGCCATTCGGAGACGGCGAATCGGAGCACCGTGCCCGGCGGAAACTCCGGAACTTCCACGTTCTCGACGTTGTAGGTCATATATATCAGTCCAGCCGGAATCATCGGACGCGCCACCGGGGCACGCGTCGCCATCCGGAGCACGGCAGGCGATCCGGACGACGTTTTGTCTAACGTGAAGATCCAGGTCAGGGAGAGCACTTGGCGGACATTGGTCACGTGGACCAGATGAATTCCAACTCGTCGGCGGCACCACCGATCCGGACCTCGGACAGCACCTCCCGGAACGCCGAGGAAAGATCCCCGACGGCGGTGCCGGTCAACAGATCCGGATGATGGGCCGCCACGGCGTTGAACACGAGACGTTCGACGGTGAGCGCGTCCACCGGGCTCAGCCGGCAGCCGCACGGGGCGCCGTACACCCAGCCGTTGAGCCTGGCCATCGGAATCATTTGCCGTTCGCAAGTTGCACAGAAGAGCAAGCCGGCCAGTGGTGACGGATAGCCACCGGGCGACATATTGGGATCGGCGACCCGAGCATCATTCAGCTCAGCACCGTCGGTGATCTCCCAGCGCGTGCCACGGCTTCTCGCCATCGCGGACTCCTCACCCTGGGACACCATCGATTGGCCGCCATCGGCGGACGCAGATCGAGTCTGCCAGGGTACCCACAGTGGTGCAATGCTCAACGCGCCGGTGAAACCGCGCCGAAAGTTTGAAAACCCGAAATAGCTGCGGGTTCACCTTCGTCGACTCCTCGGAGGTCGTCCGGATTCCGGTGGCGGCGCCCCGATCGGCCACCTCCACCACGCCGACCAACGAGGACGGTGGACGCACCGGCCGATCCCGACACTGGCGGACGTCCGATAAGCTGGTACGTCCCACGCCTCGCGCGGGTGATCCCGGTGGTCGGCGGGATCCCTCCCCATCACCGTCCCGCCGGCCACCGCCACAGCTGTCGTGACCGGTCGCCACCACCGCCGTCGCCGACCTTGATCGACAATGGCACGATCTCCGCCATGGATCACGGGCACGGCAGACTCGAACTGTCCATCGGATACCCGACCAGCCGGCCGACCCGGCTCGCGGTGCTGTCGGTGCTGGGCGTCGGGCTGGTCACCGCCGGGTGCTGCCTCGGCAGCCTGCTCGGGCTGGTGGTCTCGGGCGGCGGAGACGAGCCGACCCTGCCGGTACTGCTCGGCACCGGGCTCGCCCTGGCTGCGTCGGCCGGTATCGGCCTGCCGATCGCCAGGGTCGCCCGGACCGGGGCGTGGCTGTCCGGCACCCAGCTCACCGTACGCGGACTCGCCACCCGCACCGTCGACCTGCGTACCGCCGAGACCGTGACGGTCTCGGCCGGCTCCCCCGCGACCACCGATGCTGACCTGAAGACCGGCGGCGCCGCCGGCACCCCGGTGCTCACCGTCAGCGGCCCGGACGGCACCGTCCGGCTACCGCTACGCAACCGGGAGGGCACCCTGCTACCCGCCGCAGAGATGATCGCGCTGGCCCGGGCGTTCTCCGCCGCGTCCTGCCCGGGCGCGCACGAGGCCGCCCATCTGCTGCACACCATGGACGCGGATCCGAGCGCCCTGCTGCTGTGACCGCCGTCCGGCCGGTTTGCCAGCCGGCGGAAGTGGTAACCCGGAAAGGGTGAGGCAGTTGGCGAGCAGAGGGGGCACCATGACCGAGGGGTTGGCGAAGCTGGTCAGGATGAGCGACGCCCACGAGATGGTCGCCGATCCGGCCGAGGACATCCGCGGCCGGAAGGTGTGCGACGCGGACGGCAACGACATCGGCAAGGTCGACGACCTGCTGATCGACGAAGCCGAACACAAGGTCCGCCTGCTGCGGGTCGAGCACGGCGGCATCCTCGGTTTCGGGGCCACCCCGTCGTTCGTCCCGGTCGACGCGATTGTCCGGATCACCGACGACGTCGTGCACATCAACGAGTCGAGTGAGCGGGTGGCCGGAGCCCCGCCCTACGATCCGGAGCTCGTGTCACAGGACAAGTACTACGAGGAGCTGTACGGCTACTACGGTTACCCGCCGTTCTGGGGCGTCGGGTACGTGTACCCGGGCTACCCGTTCTACCGCTAGTCGGCACCGAATCGGGTCAGGGCAGCGTAGGCGCTTCGGTGCCGGGCCGCCACCGCCCGATGCGAGGCTGGCCGACATGGTCGGTGGCGAACCGCTGACCAGCCGATCCCTGCCGGTCTGGCAGCCGGGTAGCGTGACCGGGCATTGGCGTCGCGACGGTTTGGACAACAGGAGTCATGGCACAAGGTCCCGGATCGGCCCGTCGCTGGCCATTGACCGGCGTGGTCGTCGCCGCGTTGCTGGCCGGTGGCGCGGCGTGTACGAGTCAGGGCAGTGCCGAGGCACCGCCAGCGGACGGGCAGCCGACGGGCGTACCGTCGGCGGTGGAGTGCCCGCCGACGGACCAGGCCGTCCCGGTCGACGCCGGCACCGTGGCCGATCCGTCGGTGACGTTCGACCCGCTGCCCGCCGGCGGGACGCACGTCGCGGCGGCGGTGTCGCCCGCGGACGTCGGTCCGGGCCAGCTCCGGCAGTCCGAGCTACGGGTGTACGGCTGCGCGGCGGGCGACTGGACGCAGGTCTTCGCGACGTCGCTGGACACGACGGCCTGCGAGATCGTGCTGACCCCGGTCTCGGTCCGCGGCCCCGACGAGCAGGATCTGATTTTCGGCCGGCGGTGTGGCAGCGGCGGGTTCCTGGACTTCGACGTGCTCGGTGTCACCGGTGCGGGCGGCGTCGAGGTGCTGCACTCGGAGACCGGCCTGGCTGCCGGCCAGGTGACGCAGGACGGTGACCGCCTCGTCGTCGTCACCGGATCGCAGGAGCGGTCGCTGGTGTGGCGCGACGGGAGGTACGCGACCCGATGAGCAGCCCGTCACCTGCCGGAGCCGGCCCAGAGCCGCTCGGCGACTCGCGCGAGCAGCCGGCGCGTACCCGCGGCAGCCGCCTGCGGGTCGCCGTACTGGCGCTGGTCGTCCTGCTGATCGTGGTGCTGGTCACGGTCGCCGCAACGATGTGGGCGGTGGGCCGCTCACCGTCGGAGCCGACGTCCGCCGGGCCGACCACGTCGGCGAACCCGTCGGCTGATCCGGCAGGGTCCGACGGCGACGACGAGTTGCTGATCACCACGCGCGGAATCGGCCCGTTGCGGGTCAGCGGCAGCGTCGCCGAGTTGACCGCGACCGGCGCTCTCGGCACCGAACCGGGCGACTTCTGCGCCGACCGGCTGGTCGGCAGCGACGAGTTCGCCGGGGTGGTCGTCCACACCGCCGACGACGACATCGCCGCGATGATCGTCGTCGAGGAGTCGTCGCTGTCGACCGCCGAGGGCGTGACGGTGGGTAGCACCAGTGCCGAACTGCGCGAGGCGTACGGCGAGCAGCTCACCCGGCACATTGCCGAGAACAACCCGTACTCCGAGAACTACCTGGTCAGCAGCGGCACGCTGGCGATCGGCTTCACCGTGTCTCAGGACACGGTGGGCAAGATCCTGGTGGCGCCGACGGAGGTACTGCGGGCCGTCTACGACGCCGGCGAGTTCCACTGCTGACCCACCTGCCGGTCGGCCGCCGGCAAGGGCCGGCGGCCGCCGGCGGCTACCCGAGTGGGCGCCAGCCGTCCCGGTACCCGACCGGGCCGGCCAACCCCGATGCCGGACGCTGTTCACCGTGCCAGGCGCCCGACACCGGCTCGGTCCGGATCACCGCCGGGCGCTCGACCAGTACGCAGGTCCGCTCCCCCGGCCACCACCAGCCGGCGGACCGGGCCAACGCCGCCCACTCCTCGAGCTGCGTCTCGTCGGCCCGCCGGTACCGGGCCAGCCCGAGCCGGCGCAGCACGTCGTAGTACGCCACCCAGTGCGCGTCCTGCTGGCCGTACCAGGCGGTCGGCACCGGCTGTCGCCCGACGGCCGCGAGTGCCCCACGGACTGGTAGGGAGAAGCCGTCGACCAGGCTGGTCCGCAGCGCGTCGCGGACCCCTTGCTGTAGGACGACCCGCAGCGGTACACCGGCCGCGAGCGCCTCGGTCGGTGGCAGCACCGGCCATTTCGGTCCGGCACCGCCCTGTTTCTTGCCGGTGTCCTTCTTCCGGGCGTCCCTGTTCCCGGCGTGCTTCTTCCGGCCGGCCTCTGCTGGGGTCAGGTCGGGATGGTCGGCGCCCGCGTCCAGGGCGCTGCGCAGCCGGGACAGCCCGGCGGCGATGTCGCTGGCCAGTGGGGGTTTCCCGGCCGGCTGTCGAGCTCTGATCCACTGCTGGAGCAGGTCGTGGGTGGGCAGACCGGCCAGCAGCGGCAGTGCCTGACGGGGTGAGTCGACCCAACGGAACCGGGGTCGGCTGCGGTAGTGCCGGGCATAGATGCGGGACAGGACGTCCTCTGTGGTGGCCCGGTCGGCGGGCGCGGTGTCGAGCCCGTGGTCGAGCCATTCGCGCCGGACGGGTTCGGCCAGCTGCCAGTAGGCGACGGCCCGATCGGAAGATGGTGCTGGGGAGGTGGAGCGGGCGGCGTCACGCCGCGTGGGCGCGGTCACCGCGCGAGGGCGGTTCCGCCCTTCCGGTAGGAAGTGATCATGTCCACCATGGTGGCGGATCGGGCCACCGACCGCAACCGGTCTGCCCTCTTCGGCCGGCTGCTTCCGGTCAGCTGGCCAACTGCTGCCAAAGGTAGTAGATCGCGAACCAGGCGAAGAAGACCACGGCGGCGACCACCGGTGCGGTCGCAGCCCACCCGGCGCGCAACGCGCGCGGCATGGTCCGCCGGTTGAGCCACAGCACGAGTCCGGCGACCAGCGGGATGTGCACGGCCTCGATTGACCCGGCAAGGGTCAGCAGGGCGACCGGATTGCCGAAGATCAGAAACACGGCGTACGGCAGGGTCGCCAGCCACACCACGATGGCGGTCCGGCTGATCATCGCCGGGCGGGCGAGGCTGTGCTCGGCGAGCCGCGCCGGCAGCACACGCCGTACGCCGTCGGTGTAGAGCCGCTGCCACCCGTCGATGTTGGTGAGGGTCGCGGTCCAGAACGCCGAGACCAGTCCGACGACCATCAGCCAGAAGCCGACGCTGCCGAACACCTCGCTCAGCAGGCGGGTCAGGTCGCGGGCGACGTCGGCTTCGGCGGGAACAATGCCTTCCGGCCGCAGCAGCTCGGCGCCGAGGACCAGGAACGCGACGGTGATCAGCGCGACGCCCATCACCGCGAACGTCGAGTCGAGGGTCATCGTCCGCAGCCAGCCGCGGACCCGGTCGATCTGGTGGCTGTCGAGGTCCCGTGGGTCGCGGCGGTCGGCTGCCGGCACCCCGGCGTGGCCGATGCCCTTGGCGGTGATCCAGTAGGAGTACCACATCAGTCCGGCCGCGCCGTTGGACAGGAAGCCCAGCCAGGGCAGGATCTCGGCGACCTGCAGGTCGTCCGGCGGCACCGGGACGAAACCGGCGGCGGCCTCGGTCAGGTCCGGCCCGACCTGGATCGCGGCGACGACGGCGCCGAGGGCGAGCGCGATGCCGAGGACCCGCGACACCCATTCGACGCCGGTGTAGTGACCGACCAGCACCAGCCCGGCGGCGGCGGCGATGACCGCGCCGGTCCAGACCTGGATCGGACCGGGTACGGCGAGCGCGAGTGCGCTGCCGGCGGCGCTGGCGATGCCGGCGATCGCGGCGATCCCGACGACCAGCTGCGGCACCAGGATCACCCAGATCGCCCAGCCGGGCGGGCCGGGCAGGCCGGCCAGGCCGGTGAGCAGTCGGCGGCCGGTGACGACGCTGTAGCGGCCGATTTCCCGGGTGACGAAGAGCTTGAGGACGAGTACGGCGACGAGCGCCCACATCAGACTGTAGCCGTACTGGGCTCCGACCCGGGGGGTGAACAGCAGTTCACCGGTGGCGAGGGCGGCGAGCGCCCACAGCACGCCGGGGCCGATGTAGCGGAAGCGGCGCCAGCCGGTCGGTGCTTCGGGTACGCCGGTCGACCGCTGCGGCGCGGCCTCGGTGACCTGGCTCATGCCGTGTCTCCTTCGGGGGGTGGACTCGTCGGGTCGATGCCACTGCCCGAGCCGGTACCCAGCAGGCGACTCCTTCACGCACAACACCCACCGGCCAACAGCTGACTTCACAGCGTTACATTGGTAATCTTTGATGTATTCGTCGCCGCACCCGCACCAGGTGCCAATGACCGTCCACGAAGCATCCGAGACAGCAGAAAGGAAGCAGATGAAGCGCGCAGTCCTGCGTGCGGCGACCGTCCTCGCCGCCGCGATCGCCGCCGCTGCCCTCGCGGCCAGCGGAGCCACCGCCAGCCCGTCGATCCTGCAGCGGTTCTCCGTCCCGTCCGGGGACAACTGCACCTACGGCTACACCCAGGGTCACCTGGAGTGGCGCTCCGCCCCGCCGACCAGCGCGGTACGGGTGACCGGGGTGCTCGCCGACCGTCCGTTCCCGAACGACCCGGGAGCCGTCTGCCGCGACGACAGCCGCTACACCATCGCCAGCTATACCGCGTACGCCGGCGAGTGGGTCGTCAACGAGACCGCCCGCCGGGTGAACAACGGCGTCGTCGAGATCGAGTTCGTCCTCGGTGCGAACGCCGCCGTCCGAGGGATCGACCGCGTCGTCATCCAGGTCTGCCGGGTGTCACTGCTCGACATCACCCCGATCCCGGACTACTGCGGCCGCCCGCACACCTTCACACCGTCGACCGTCACCCCGACCGTGCCCCTCTGACAGGGCAAGCGACTCCGCCGTCCTGATGGCGCAGATGCATCGACATGCGCCTGCGCCATCAGACCGATCCGCGGAGCATCCGCAGCATCGGCGTCCATTCGCCGTACGCTCTGGTCAGGTTTTCTGACCGCCGGAGCGGTCTGCGGCGAAGGATGCCTTGACCGCACGGGCCGTCTCGTCGGCGAGCACCTCCCACTCACCCGCTTCGAGACCGTCCAGGGCGGCCTTGACGATCACCGCCGGGTCGCTTTTCGGTACGTCGTAGGAGGCCATCATGTCGGTGTCGACGGCGCCCATCAGCAGGCCGGTGACCTGGGTGTGCTGTGCGGCCAGCTCCAGCCGTACGGCGTTGGTGAGGTTCCACTCGGCGGCCTTCGCCGCCGCGTAGCCGCCGGCACCCGGATAGGCGCTCCAGGACAGCGCCGACAGAACGTTGAGGATCGCGCCGCCGGCCAGCTGTGGCGCGAAGGCCCGGATCATGTGCAACGTTCCCCAGAAGTGGGTGTCCATCTCCCGGCGGATCAAATCGAGGTCACCGCCGACCAGATCGGCGCCGGTGGTGACCCCGGCGTTGTTGACCAGCAGGGTGACGTCACCGGTAGCCGCCGCAGCGGCGGCGACCGAGTCCGGGTCGGTGACGTCCAGCGGCAGGACCCGTACGCCGGGCAGGTCGACGGACTCGGGGCGGCGGGCGGTGGCGTAGACCGTGGCGGCACCGCGCTCGACCAGCTGGGCGGCGAAGTGCCGGCCGATACCACGATTGGCCCCGGTGACCAGGGCGGTTGCTCCGGAAATATGCATGCTGGCTACCCTAGAACTTGACGTTGACGTCAAAGGCAAATGCTTGTGATGGGGGTCACTGTGCGGATCGGTGAGCTGGCTGGCCGCGCCGGGGTGAGCACCCGGGCGCTGCGCTACTACGAGGAGCAGGGTCTGCTGGTCGCGCAGCGCAGCCCGGCCGGTCAGCGCCGCTACCCGGACTCGGCCGTCGAGCGGGTCCGGCTGATCCAGCGGCTGTACGCGGCGAACCTGTCCAGCCGGACCATCGCCGACCTGATGCCCTGTGTGGACGCCAAGGTCAACACGTCCGAGTCACGCGCCCTGCTGACCGCCGAGCGCGACCGGATCGACGCGCGGATCGCCGAGTTGACGGCGGCCCGCTCCCGCCTGGACGAGGTGATCGCGCTGGCCGCGCACCCGGCCAGCGGCTGCGCGTACGAGTCCGCCCCGGCCGGAGCCGGCTGACCTCGACGCACCGGGAGGTGCGGCTCGCCACCGTCCCGGACGGTTCGGCGGCGGTGAGCCAGACGTGGCGACTGCCTAGATTCGCCGGTAGCGACTGGTCAACGGCCTGCACCGATTGGCAAGATTTTCCGCTGGTGCCTTTGTTTGCGCCGGGCACCGTGCCTTGGCCCCGGTGCGCCGCGTCCGGATTCCGGACGACCCGTACCTTGTCGCTGATCCGTCAGGAGTTGTCAATGTCGCAGGGTGATCCGGTCGACCCGTGGGCGGATGTCGATCCGGCAGTCGTCGTCATCGGCACCCTGACGGGTGAGCGCAGCGGCGATGTCGGCATCGACAGTGCCGCCACGGGCCCCGGTGGGGTGTCGCGTCCCGGCACGGTCGACGACCTGCCGCCGACCCGACCTCGGCGGCCGGCGCTGCTGCTCGGCGCGCTCGGCACGGTCGCCGTGGTGCTGACGATCGCAACGGCCGTGGCCTTCGTGAACCGGCCCGATGAGATCGGGCCGCAGGGGGCGGTGGCGCTGACCGGCGAGCCGGCGGATCCGGGAACGTCCGATCCGGCAGCACCGTCGCCCAGCGCCACGCCGAGCCCGACGGCGTCACCGGCAGGCCGGAATCGGCAGGCCGTCGCCGCGACGGCGTCGCCCGCCGCCCCGGCGCAACCCGTCACCGGCGCGATCCGGACCGGCGCGTTCGTCGGCGCGACCAGGATCGGCAGCCAGCTCAACGCGAACACGACCATGTACGCAGGCGAGTACATTCTCTCCCCCGACGGCCGGTTCGGCCTGCTGATGCAGACCGACGGCAACCTCGTCGCCTACGGTCCGTCGCCCTGCGGGGCGCCCCGACCCAACATCTGCCAGGGCCCGTACGACTGGTGGTCCAGCAAAACCGATGGCCAGCCCGGCAGCCGGGTCGTCATGCAGAGTGACGGCAACCTCGTCATCTACCGCCCCGACGGCAGCGTCGCCTGGGCATCGAACACCGAGGATTCCGGCGCGACCAGGGTGATGGTCGCCAACCAGGGCCACTTCCATCTGACCCGCGGGGACGGCTCGACGGTGATGATGCTGGCGGGCCTGTCCGAACAGAACAGCTCCCTGTCGTACGCCGGCACCATGCCGGCCGGCTACCGGCTCACCGCCCTGCGGTACCTGTCCTCGCCGAACGAGGTCTACCACCTGATGCAGCAGCAGGACGGCAACCTGGTCCTGTACGGGCCCGGCAACAGCGTGCTCTGGTCGTCCGGCACACACCAGATCGTGGTCGGCGGCATGAGCGTGTGGGAGACCAGGATGCAGCCCGACGGCAACCTCGTCGTCTACGACAGCTCGGCCGCTAGCGCGGCGGCGGTGTGGGCGTCGGATTCTGTCGGGGCTGGCCCCAGCCCGGAGTTGGTGCTGCGCGACGACGGGAACCTGGTGCTGCGGTCCGGGTCCACCCGGCAGGTCTTCTGGCAGACCGGCACCGGTGGCCAACCGTAGCGAGTGCACGCCTCTGGCCCCTGGTGGCCTGGACACTCGCGTCCGGCGCGTGGTAGCAGTAGGTCCACCAGGTGTGGAAGTTGGCGCACTTGATCTGCGAGTGCAGCCAGACGTCCTCGACCTGAGCGTGCTCGGCGAGCAGAAATCCGGCCAGTTCGGTCAGGCAGATCGGCGGTACGGCGACGTGGGGCATGATGCCGGTCGGCGGGTTCTTCGACGGCTTCCTGGTCCAGGCGGTCGGGGAACGGACCGCACTGTGGGTGTGCGCCGTCGGGATGCTGGCCAGTTTGCTGCCGAGGCTCGGCCGACCGGTGCTCCGGCTGCCCCGCGACGCCGGCATCGACCAAAGACGACCAAGCCCGGTCGGAGCCGGTCGCTCGGGCGTCTTCCGCTGCGCGTTCCCGGCGCGGGTCTGACGCAGTCTCGCACGATCCTTCCCCCGTCCCTTCCCCCCGTCGCCGGTCGTCGTCTTGCCGGTCGCGCCTACTCCGACTGAGGTCCGCACGGTGCATCGATCCACTCCGCAGCAGGAGCTAGCAGCGACGGCTTGGGCTTCAACGCGCGGGCGTCACACCTGATGGGACGACATGGATCGGTCTCGTAGCGCGCGACTGTGCACCTAGATCATCGACATGCATTGACAGTCTCCCTGGCGTGCCCAGATAATGATGAATCTCAGTAAAACGATACACTGGACTTAGGGTAACGATGCGACTACTCTGCGCCATGATCCGCGGACCTCCACCACGCCGCCACCACTCGCTCCGGACCGGATTTACGTCGTCGATCACCCCGGTCAGACCCCGGGCGGCTCCGGCCGACCCCGGGAGCGAGCAGGGTCCGATCGATCTCCGCGTCCCGGGCGAACAAGCCCGATCGATCTCGACGTCCCGGCCGATCGAGGCAGACAGCCAACTGGTTCTCGACGCACCGACCTCGCCGCAACAACCGTCCCGATCTGCGATCCGGAAGGAAACCCGCACCATGGGAACAATCAGAAGACGGACCACGTCGCTCGCGCGGATAGCAGCAGCAGGCCTCATCGCCGCAGTTGCCTCCGGCACGTTGGCCAGCACCGCGAGTGCCGACACCGTGGCCGTCGCCAATCCCGGCTTCGAAAGTGGCTACTTCGACGGCTGGCGTATTATCAACTCCCGCAAGGTGGCTCTTTCTGATATCGGCAATACCGGCCACCATTCGGCCAAGATCCAAGGTACGGGCGGCGAAGTCCGGCAAGACGTCACTGTGACGCCCGGCGCCGACTACACCTTGACCGCGTACGTCCGGGGCAAGGGCGTCATCGGCGCCAGGGTGGGCGGCGACACCTACACCTCTTCCGGCGGTGGCCGTGGCTTCGAGCCGGTCAGCGTCGACTTCAACACCGGCAGCGCCAGCACCGTCGAAGTCTTCGCTGCCTACGGCGGCAAGACCGGCCGATTCGACGATTTCACCCTGTCCACCGGACTGGCACCGGGCACCGGCTTCGACCCGGGCGTCTGGGACAGTTCGGAGGCGGGCGACTACATCAAGTCAAGCGACCCGTACGTATTGAGCTTCGACGGCTTGGAGCAGTTCACCGTCACCGGCAAGGGCGGCGGTCCGCGCGACGAACTGAAGACACCGGTGAACGCCAGGAAGGCTTCGGACGAGATCTACGAATCCTTCTCAGCCGACATCAGGTTCGATCTCGACGACGGGGTCAAGCTCATCGCCCACCAGATCCACGCCGGCACCGGTGCCGGCTTCTCCACCCAGGTCAAGCTCTATGTACAGGATTCCAGCCCGCTCGGAATCTTCAAGGGCGAGGGCGAACAGGACTTCTCCATCGACGACTACCCGCTGCTCGAGGGCGTACCCAGCAACGGCGTCTTCGACGTGTACGTTCGTGTCCAGATTCCGGGCTTCGTGAGCGGTGACGGTGAAATCAACGAGGAGATCTTCGACCTCGGCACCATCCGGAGCGGAAAGACCATGAGGTACGAGTTCATCAACGACTACGGTGTGGTCACGGTCAACTCGACCATCGGCCGTACGTCGACCAGCTTCACCTACGACATGCAGGATTCCCAGGCGTCCTACATGAAGTTCGGAAGTTACGTCCAGGCCCAGGACGCCGAGAGCGGCTGCAACGTCACCAACGATCTCGACTGCGAGTACCCCGGGTGGGTACCGTACGGCGAAGCCAGCAGCCCGGAAGAGGCGGAGGTGCTCTGGCGGCAGTACTTCGCCGACTCCGACATCAGCACGGCCAGGGTCACCTTCAGCAACGTCGTACACACGGGAGGACCGCTCCAGTAGCCGCCTCGACGAGACATAGGTAACGACGCCAACATCCGCCGCGGCGGCTGATCGGCACGCGCCGATCGTCCACGACAGGCGAGCTCGCGTGGTACTGGTCGTGGAAGTGGGAGCCCGACTCACGTCCCCACGACCAGTACCACAGCCAGAACCAGAACCGATACAGCGCGATTGCCGGATGGGCACACCACAGGCACGCTCTGACCTTCTGATGCCGTCAGCTCCCTCGGCACGACCGACACCGGTCGCGTCGATGGTCGAGCGACGCGAGAATTCCGCCTGCCGGCTGACGCTTGCGCGGCATCGCCACATGAGGGACACCCCGACAGTTGGCGCATCGCCTGGCAGCTGCGAGCACTGCACAAATTTTCCTATTGACGTGTGTGACTACATCTCCTACTCTCACCTGGCACCGATGCCCAACAGTTCACAACTGTGAACGAATACCTTTCTTGATGTGACGAATCGGCGCGCGACGAATCGTCCATCAAGGATGAAACGGCATCGACACCCATCACCAACCACCCTGAAAGGCGACAACCAACGATGAAAAAGCTCCGCAGACAGCGACTCGTGACCGCGCTGCTGGCGACCACAGCCACTCTCGCGGCCTCGCTCCTCACCCCAGCGAGCGTCGCCACCGCCGCCGCCCCGTGCGACTACCCGGCCCAACAGCTCAACCTGACGAACTGGAAAGTCACGTTGCCGACCGGGTCATCCGGATCGCCGACCGAGATCAAGCAACCCCAACTCGCAACCTATTCGAGCAATCCGTGGTTCAAGGTCAACTCCGCCTGCACCGGGGTGCAGTTCCGATCCCCGGTCAACGGTGTGACCACGCCCAACTCGAGTTACGCACGCTCCGAGCTCCGCGAGATGGCCAGCAACGGCACTAAGAACGCCTCCTGGTCGGCTACCTCGGGCACTCACACCCTGACCTTCCGGCTGGCATTCAACAAGCTCCCGAAGGACAAGTCACATGTCGTCGGAGCCCAGATCCACGACGGCGACGACGACGTCACCGTCTTCCGTTTGGAAGGTAGCAACCTGTACATCACCAAGGGAAACACCACTCACCACAAGCTGATCACCAGCAACTACAAGCTGCACACGGTCTTCGAGGGCAAGTTCGTCGTCAGTGGCGGCAAGATCAAGGTGTACTACAACGGCACCCTGCAGACGACCATCTCGCACACCGCGTCCGGCAATTACTTCAAGGCCGGCGCCTACACCCAGGCAAACTGCGGTAACTCCTCCCCGTGCAGCAGCTCGAACTACGGTCAGGTAAGCATGTACAAGTTGCTCGTCAATCACTCCTGACAACAGGTGATCTGTCGGGAGCCCCGGAAGCGGGGCTCCCGACACCACGAAGCCACACCGACAGTTGCAGCACCACCCACCCCGCTGATGGCGAACTGCCTGGTATTCACCGGTACAACGGCCGTCATCAGACCACCTCCTGACCACCTCCCAGCCACGGCCCCGGCGTTGTTCCGGATTGAGTGGTTCTGTCCGTGTTGAGAAACGGACGAGAGGCGAGTTGCAGGACGAGCGCGACTCCTGATGATCTTCCGGGTGTCTAAGTCCTGAAGGTCATCGCTGGAGTCGCGCTCGTGACGTCATCTTCCCTGATAGACCCTGTTGTTGACCACCTCGCCGACATGGCGTTGTGGGAGGCCGAACTCGCCGCGGACGTGGCGGCGGCCGATCCGCTGCAGGTGGTGTCCCCGCTGGTGACCCGGCTGGCACAGGTGCCGGACCCACGCCGGCTGCGCGGGCTACACCATCCGCTGCTGGTGATCCTGGTCCTGACCGCATGCGCCACCCTCGTGGCCGGCAACGACAGTCTGGCCGCGATCCGGCAGTGGGCGGCCCGGACCCCGCAGGACGTCCCGCACCGCCTCGGCGCCCGCCGCAACCCGCTGACCGGCCGCTACCTGGTGCCCAGCGAACGCACCTTCCGGCGGGTCCTGGCCGCCGTCGACGGCGATGCCCTCGACACGGCGGCCTGTGGCTATGCGGCCGACATCGTCCGTGGCGACGCCCCCGTCCCGCAGATCCCCGCCGCCGCGGACGAGCCCGTCGAACGAGAGCAACGCCGCGCCGTGACGCGGGCGGTGACCCATCCGGCGCCGGCCGGGCTGTTGCCCGCGGTCGCAGTCGACGGGAAACTGCTGCACGGCACCCGCACCACGTCCGGTCAGGTGTTCCTGGTCGCCGCGGTCACCCACGACACCGGTGCGGTTCTGGGGCAGCGGCAGGTCGCCGACAAACGCGGCGAGACCACCGTGACCGAAGACCTGCTCGCCCCGCTGGATGTGGCCGGCTTGCTGCTCACCCTGGACGCACTGCACACCACGAAGAAGACCGCCCGGCTGATCACCGGGCCCCCGCACGCCCACTACCTGCTGATCCTCAAACGCAATCAGCCCCTCGCTCTGCAAGCCGCCCAAGCCCTGCTGTCCGGCAACGACATCGAGTTCGCCGACCAGACCGACATCGACTCCGATCGCGGGCACGGACGCACCGAACGCCGCACGATCCGCGTCGCACCTTGCGACGACAGCCTGTTCCCTGGCGCCCGACAGGTGTTCCGGCTACGCCGCGACACCGGCGGACTCGACGGCGTACGCACCAGCAAACAGATCATCTACGGCATCGTCAGCCTCGACGCCGAACAAGCCCGCCCGCAGCACCTCAACGCTTACGCGAGAGGGCACCGGGCGGTGGAGAATCGTCTGCACTGGACCCGAGACGTCACCTTCAACGAAGACAAATCCCAGCTCAGGACCAGCACGGCTCCCCGCAACCTGGCCGCCATGCGCAACCTGACCCTCAACACCTTCCGCCTTGCCGGACGAGCCAACATCGCCCACGCCCGCCGCGATCTCCACGACCGCACAGACGCCTTCGCCGTCTACGGCATCTAACAAACCATGATCAAGCCGGACATAGAAGAACAACGCCGGGGCCGTGCACCTCGCGCCCGACATCAACCGCCTGCCGTTCGTGGATCGCGTGTTTCTGGCTGACGACCCGTACCTCGCCGCTGACGGACGGCTGGAGGCGAACATGGTCGGGGCTCGGGGCTGTCCCTACGACTGCTCGTTCTGCGGAGCGGCCGTGTCAGCCAACCCTGACATCACCATCCGCACCCGTACGCCGGAGAACATCATCGGGGAAATGGTGGACCTGCAGACACACTGCGGGGTGACGGCCTTTCGCTTCGTCGACGATCTGTTCCTGGGGTACGAGCGCTTCATCCGACCCTGCATGGCCACGTTCACGGCAGCACGCATTGGCGACCGCTTCGTCTGGGATGCGACCGGCCGCATCAACATCCTGCACCGCATGAGCGACGACATGCTGCAGACGTTGAAGCTCAACGGCTGCCGGGAGGTCGCATTCGGCATCGAGTCCGGCAGCGAGCGAGTTTGGTGCTCGCCTGCCTCGTCACCGCTGACCGGTATCACCACCTGGAGCACACCATCCTGCCTGCCTTCCGGACAGGCACCATGGTCGTCTGTGACCGGTACGTGCCGACCTCTCTCGTGCTGCAGCGGCTCGACGGCGTCGATCCAGAGTTTTTGACCCAGCTCAACCAGTACGCGGCCAAGCCCGACCTGACGGTCGTGTTGACCGGAGAGCCGGAGCGTTCAGCCCAACGCGCGTCAGACCGTGGCGTCTACAGCCGGTTCCACTATGGCGGGGCAGGAGCTCGGGCCGTCGAAGACCGGCTCTACCGAGACCTTGTATGCCAGCTTCGGGAGGCCGATTCGGACGTGCTGCACCACGAGGTCACGGAGGAACCGGCCGAGGCCGTGGCAGCCGTCGTGCTCGGTGCCGTGCTGCAACGGTGGGAACAGCGATCAGGCTGAGGCGAGGGCCGCGCGGACGAGGGAGTCGTACGTTTCATCGGTACGGGACGCCGCGATCCCGAGCGAAGCAACGAACGCCGCCAACTCGACCTGCACCGTCTCACCCGGCACGCCATCGGCCACCATGCGCTCCAACTCCAGGAACGTGCCCAGGCCCGCGACCTCGTCCACGCACAGCTCACCACCGGGCATCCTGGCGGTACGGCGTACCTTGGCGATCCGCACCGTGGCGCGGAAACCCATCGCCAGGATGGCGTTGTGCATCTGTTGGCGGTCGGTGACTTCCGCCTCGTACTCGTCACACGAGAGGGCGTTCTCGGCGGGGCGCTTGAGGGTGAAGGTGTGCCGCCCGTCGACGGTCCGTAGCCGCACGAAGGGGACGCCGAGCTTGCTGTCGCCGTACGACCAGTCCTCAGGCGCGTACGCCTGATCGTCCTGCACGACGGGCGCACCCAGCTCGATGCCGCATGCTGCAAGCGCGGCGAGCAGCGCTTCGGTGTCCTGGACGCGGTATTTGACCTCGACCTCGCGCACAGTGCCTCCGTCGTTCCCGCCATGCTGACGGCGCAGCTTTGCACGATCAGCACGACGGAGCAAAGCAACGCGCCAGCGCGGGTCCGGCAACGGACGACGCTGGCCGCGGCGATAAGGAAGGTTGTTCATGCGCGAGTCAGAGCACTGTCAGGTCGTCACGGCTACCGACTCCCGTGCGGTGGCGGAGACACTGGCCGATACTGCGGTCGCAGCGCGGCTGGCTGCCTCCGCGCAGGTCGCCGGCCCGATCAGGAGCACCTACTGGTGGCAGGGCGATGTGGTGGCCGCCGAGGAGTGGCGGGTGACGCTCAGGACCACGGTCATCCGGTACGCGGAGTTGGAGGAGCACATCCGGGCACGCCACAACTACGAGGTGCCCGGCATCGTGTGCATGCCGATCGTTGCCGGGTACGCGCCGTACCTCAAGTGGATGGCTGCCGAGACGCAGGAACGCTGACCGCTCACGCCACGTATGTCAGGTGCCGGTCGTCCACTCGGCAGCGCCGGGGCATCGGACTTGTTCCGGGTCAGGTGATCCAAGCCGTCCCAGTTCAGCCGACGCGAAGTGCGGCGGCCATGGGTGGTTGGTCGACCGGGTCGCCGGAGCGGCGCATCGCCCACAGCGGCGGCCCGCCCGCCGGCAGGTGCGCCACCCGTACGACCCGGTAGCCGTGGCGTTCGTAGAACGCCTTGGACCGAGCGCTGCTCGCCTCCACCACCGCCGGCATCCCGATCCGGTCCAGTCGGGCATGATGCGCGGCGAGCAGTGTCGACCCGATGCCCTTGCGTCTCAGCCAGGGTGCCGCCGCCAGGAACGCCAGGTGGTGGTGTCGGCCGGTCGGCTCCAGACGGCCGGCGGTGAAGGTGTAGTGCGCGTACGGGCCGTGCCGGTCACCGCAGGCCCGCAACCTGCGCCGCTGATGCTCCGCCCCCAGCAGCCGGTCCGCGGGGTGCGGATACCAGATCGCCACCCCGTCGCAGTGCCCGACCACATCGACGATCCCGTGCCGCACACCGAACTCCAACTCGGCGGTGAAGAACCGGTGCATCGTCAGGTACCGCAACGCGTGATCGTTGATCAGCCAGGACACCACCGGATCCAGCACACACGACTGCGCCAACAACTCCCCCAACGGCTCGACGTCGGCGGCCGTCGCGGTCCGTACGGTCAGCATGGCCGCCACGTCCACACCAGGAACCGGTCGAACAACTCGGCCGCGGTGACGTCGGGCAGGTCGAACGCCGCCTCGGTCATCCGCTCCACCATGTACGTCGCCAACGCGACCGGCCCGTACACCCCCGCCAGCTCGACCCGCACCACCAGACACGGCCACAACTCGCCGCAGCCGGCACACGACCACGACGGCCGCACCGCCAAATGACCACCACCACCGCCGCTGTCGGCCGCCGGGTCCGCGCCGGTCACATCGCGGTACGCAGAGCAGCCGACCCGGCCGACCCGAGGTTGCCCGTCGTGGCAGACGACCAGCACCCCACCACCGGCGGCGGCCAGGCCCCGCAACCGTCCCCTCATTGCGACCACCGCCCCCGGTTCACCCGAGCCGCGTCCACCGCAGCCCGACCCACAGCACCGGTCCGACCAGCACCGGGCGCGCCGGCCGGCCCGGTCGGGCTGAACCGCATCGAATGCCGAGGCGCACACTCCGGACACCGCAACGTCGCCCCACACCCCGGACACCACCGCTGCTTCAACCGGAACGTGAAGAAGCCGACGCACAATCCGCCGAGCGCCGCCAACACGACTCCTACCAAGGTCAACATTCGCCGCTCCACAATTCGAGTCGAGAATTTGGTTCCACCCTGGACAGGAGCAGCGATTCGAAGCAAGATATCGGGTGGGCAATCACCAACCACTAACCCTGGGAGCGTCAAGTTGCCTGACACGAACGAGTTCCGACATGCGCTTCGGCGTGAACGCATGGCCCGAGGAATGTCACAAGACGCCCTTGGAGCCAAGATCCATATCAGTGGGTCCCAGATCGGGAACTACGAGTCCGGTAAGTCGATCCCACCGCGCGACATCGCCAACGGCCTTGACAAGGTCCTCGACACCGGGACGGAGATGCAGGAGCTCGCTGAGGAAGCGCGCGGTGAGGCCGTAGCTCCTGGCCTGCGCCCATGGACTGAGAACGAGGAACGAGCCACTCTCCTGCGGATGCATCAGCCCTTGGTCATCCCCGGCCTGCTCCAGACTGAGGAGTACGCCCGAGCGATCATCGCCGCAGGTGCCCACACGGAGTTGCAGGTCGAGGAGATGACCCGCGAGCGGATGGATCGGAAGGCCGCCACGCTCGATCGAGCTGATCCGGTGACGTTGACCGCGATCATCGGCGAGCCTGCGCTGCGGTACGGCGACCCATCGATCATGAAGGACCAGCTTGCCCACCTGGTCGACATCGGCCACCGGCCGAACGTCCTCGTGCGGGTGATCCCGTTTACCGTCGGCCTGCATGCCGGCCAGGCTGGCGCGTTCATCGTGGCGACCCTGGTCAATGACGACCGCGTCGGCTACATCGACGATCAACTCACCGGACGGATCATCTCCACAGCTCGCGAGGTGGGTAGGCTGGAGAAGTTGTGGGAGAATGTGAGCGATGTGGCCCTGTCCGGCCGGCAGTCACGAGACCTGATCCAAAGGATGATCGATGAACACAGTTGACCCGATCTGGCGCAAGTCTTCCCGCAGCAGCAGCAACGGTGGCGAGTGTGTAGAGGTCGCCGGCAACGTACCCGGCCGCGTGCTCGTCCGCGACACCAAGGACCGCGACAACGGCACCCTAGCCTTCGCACCGGCTGCCTGGCAGTCGTTCATTGCCGAGGTCAGCTCCAAGCATTGACCTGGCGTCCAGTGCGGACAGCCATCACCGGACATCGAGGGCTCAGCGACGGGGTCAGCAGCCTCGTCGCGCGGGCCCTCGATATGCAACTCGCGTGCTTGAGCGACTACCTCGTTGGCGTCACCTGCCTCGCTGACGAGGCAGATCAGCTCTTCGCCGAGGCGGTGCTCCGGCACGGTGGTCAGCTTGAAGCCGTCGTCCCTGCCCAGGAGTACCGCGGCGGCCTGCCCGAGCATGCCCACGCCGCATACGACCAGTTGATCAATCAGGCCGTGGCTGTCCACCGATGCGGCTACCGAGCCTCCGACTCAGATGCCCACATGGCCGCAAGCGAGTCGACGGTCGACAAGTCGGCTCGGCTCATCGCCGTTTGGGACGGCATGGCCGCCCGAAGCTACGGCAGCACCGCCGACGTCGTCGCCTACGCCGATGGGCTGAGTGTCCGCCGGCTACTCCCTCGAAGGGCAGACTGAGCTGAGAAGATCCTCTGCGGCAATCCGCTGCAGGTCGCGCCTGCAGGCACTTCGATACCGAAGTCTACTTTGTCCAAAACCCGACACGCACCGCTTGCTTTCCGTTACGGCACCTTGACGTTTTGTCCGGTTCGCAACCCGATTCACCGAGACAGCTCACTCTTCGCAGTCAATCAAGTCCAAGGTGTAGGTGGACGGGACCACGACATGAGCGACATTCAGGTAGGTTCGTTACACGAAGACGACCCGCGGGATTAGGCCCCACGGGTCGTCGGTTCCCACCATCGCCCAGGAGGCAAAAACGTGAGAACGCCAACCAGCGTACTCCACCAAACCAGTCGCGTCGCGGCCGCGTTCGCACTGTGCGCCGGACTGCTCGCAACTGCGAGCCCTGCAGGAGCAGCCACGGCTAAGCCAAGTGACGCCGAGGTCCGCGCGAGCTTGAGCCGGGTCTCGGACGGCACTTGGAGCGAGACCGACATCGCCCTGCTGAAGCAGGTACCCGAGGTAGGCCGTCTCGTGCCCGACCCGCGCGACCCAGGCACGCTGACCGCCATGCCTGCCCACCAGATCACACCATCGGCCACCGTTCGATCGGACTTCGGCACGCAGGCAATCAACTGCTGGAGCCAGTTGAGCTACGTGGAAAAGAAGGACATTTTCGGCAGCCGCATTTACCGGTTCAATGTCGAGACAGATTGGTGCTACGACACGGTCAGCTATAATCTCGTGCGTGTAGACCGCGCAGTTGGCTACATCAGCCACGCAACCTGGGGAATCTACCACCGAGGTTGGCAGGTGGACAGCTTCGGCGTTCGCAGCATTCCCAAGAGCGGCTGGCACGACAAAAGGGCCAACGTCGAGTACTGCGTAGGCGGAAACGTGGGCTGCTACACGACGACGTACCCATACATCGACATCGAGCTCGGATCTACGGCTGGGTCGTACCCGTGGAGCTGGAAGGTGGCAGCCTCTTCAGCCGGGTAGTCCTAGCAACAGGTTCCTGTCAGCGCACACCCAGGAGAGAGCATGAACCAAGGTATCCGTTTCGTACTGGTGACAACTCTCCAGATCGCTGCCGTGGTGATTCTCTTCGCGTTCATCATGACGGCACTATTCGATCCCGGCGAGTGGTCGAAGTTCGATTGGCTCATTGACCTTCTCCCACTGCTCACGACGATCATAGTCATCAACGCCGCCATTCAGATCGTCAGGCTGCGCAGGCAGGCAATACGCAGAAATCAGAACAGAGTCAAGTAGTTTGATTTGTACGCTGGTCCGGGAACCATATCTACGGATCCCGGACCAGCGTCTACTAATACCGCAGCAGGCGCCTTGCGTTTGCCTCGGCTCCGGTCAAGCCATGTTGCTACGTATCCAAGACTATGGAGAAGGAGCCAGCCAGCCTCCGTCTGCTGGCTATATCGGCACCACCCCACGTGTGCCGGAGAGGGCTTCGGCGATGGCGGCGAACTCCCGTAGGGCGGCTTGCAGGTCCTCGACGATCTCCTGGGCGAGGACCTCGGGTGGCAGCAGCGCGTCGGCGTCCTCCAGTGAGGCGTCCTTCAGCCAGGTGATGTCCAGGTTGACCTTGTCCCGGCTCAGCAGCTCGTCGTAGTCGTACGCCCGGAACCGCTCGCTCTCCACCCGCTCGGCCCGGTCCTTGCCCGGCAGGTAGCAGTCGACGAACTCCTGCAGATGCTCGCGCCGCAGCGGGTTTTGCTTGAGCGTGAAGTGCTGGTTGGTGCGGAAGTCGTACACCCAGAGCTTGCTGGTCCATGGCTCCTCGCGGGCGCGCTTGCGCTCGAAGAACAGCACATTGAGCTGATCTCAGCGACTTGCCGTCAGGTATTTGTATTCGAAGTGGGTCAGGTGGAGTGC